>QHSR01000166.1 GCA_003221635.1 Candidatus Rokuibacteriota bacterium
TGACGGTTCCCCAAGTCCCGAGCACGGAACCCAAGTCAGCGATGAGCTTCGGATTGACGGCATTCGTTAGGCCGCTCAAAGCGATCAGCCACCCAAACTTGTAGGTCTGTCCGTCTCGGGTTGCCGTCACGTCGCGTCGTCCCCCTGCTAGTCTGTCAAACGCTCAGGATCACCCGCGGCCGAAGGCCGTCGGCTGCATCCTGTAGTTAGGCGCCCTTGGCAACTGCGGGCAATTCAATGAACGCCCCCGCCTCGGACACTGCGTGAATGTTCACGTCGTGCACTCGAGTATCTCCAGCGCCAACCCGGCGATTAATGCGGTGATTCCCATCGAGCACCCGCTGTACGCCACCGTACTCCGCAATGATAATCGGGCAGCCGAAATCCTGGCCGACAGTTGAATTGTGTCCACGAACCAACGTCCCGAGCGTCTTGGTTGTCCACCGTTCTCTACGAGAAGTGATCTGATCGGCGGTTGAAGACATCTAGCGGATTTCGGTCGCCCCATTCTGGGTGGAGATGAGCCCGAAGGCATTGCAGCGATTCTTCTAGCTAGAAGCGCGTCACTCGCCATGCCTAACCGCTGTGCCGTTGTAGATCGTCCTTTTCATGCGTCTAACTACAATTCGGCCCCGAGATACGCAGACCTGTTCTTTGCAGCGAATCCTGCGGCGTTCCGTCGCATATTTCTGAGGGGCACTTCCTTGTCTCTCAACTCCGAACCGTTATCCCGAGATCTTAGCGCGCACAGGTCAGCTCGTGACCGTCGCGTTCGGCGACGGGGCCGTGCTGCGTATCCCGTCGCCCTAAATGTTAGGGCCGACGACTGCAGGAGCGGGGCCCACTGCCGCCTCATGCTTCGGGCATGCCGTCGGCCGGGCTGCGCACGCCCGACGGGCCACGGTTCAGGACGTGGGTGTAAATCTGCGTGGTGGTCACGTCCCGGTGCCCGAGCAACTCCTGGACAGTCCGGATGTCGTGGTTCTCCTCCAGAAGATGTGTCGCGAAGGAGTGGCGCAACGTGTGGGGTGTGCCGCGCTTGGCGATGCCGGCCTTTCTGACCGCCGACTTCACCACTCGCTGCAGCACGGACTCGTGCAGGTGGTGCCGCCGGCGCTGGCGCGTCTCCCGATGGAAGTAGATGCGCGTCGCGGGAAAGACCCACTGCCACGCCCACTCCCGGCCCGCGTTCGGATACTTCCGTACGAGCGCCGTCGGCAACTCGACCCAGCCGGCGCCGTGCTTCAGGTCATCTTGATGCTGCTCGCGGACGCTCTCGAGATGCCACGCCAGCGCCCGTTTCACCGCCACCGGCAGCATCGTCACCCGGTCCTTGTCGCCCTTGCCGCCACGGACGACGATCTGGTTGGTCGCGAAGTCGACGTCCTGGACGCGCAGCCGGCAGCACTCGAGCACCCGTAACCCGGCGCCGTAGAGCAGGTAGGCCATCAGCCGCGGCACGCCCTCGAGGCGTTGGATCACCGCGCGGACCTCTTCGCGCGTCAGGACGACTGGGAGGCGTTCCGGGCGCTTGGCCCGGACGAGACCGTCCAGCCAGGGGACGTCGAGTTCCAGCACCTCGCGATAGAGAAACAGCAGAGCGCTCAGTGCCTGGTTCTGGGTCGAAGCGGCCACCTTGCCGTCAACCGCCAGCAAGCTCAGGAAGCGCGTGATCTCCGGCGCGCCCATTTCCATCGGGTGACGCTTGCCGTGGAACAGGATGTAACGCCGGATCCACGCGACGTACGCTTCTTCGGTCCGCCGGCTGTAATGGCGGCTGCGCAGGGCAGTGCGTACACGATCGAGCAGGCGTGGTTTTTCCGGTTCGGCCGAACTGGTCTCGTGGACGGCAAGCCTCGAACGACGACGACCTTCGGAGGGACGCGCGTACGCGGAGGCGGAATGTCTGTCGACGTCGATCATGTCCTGGGCGACCGGCCTCCTCGCGGGCAGTCTAATCGAGCAACTTTGGCTCTCAACGTCGCCGTATAGATACAGGGCGCTCAAGTGCGGTGCGCCTTCGAGGGCGAGGCCCTCTTGCCTCACGACAGGCGAGCGGCCAGCGCGGCGAACTCGGCGAGGAGCTTACGGGATTCCTCCGGGTCACGGTCGGCGAGCGAGCCGCGACGTCTTGACCTCCTTGAAGCCCAGCTCGGGCTGCCGGCGGATCCGCTCGCCGATCGCGATGATGTCGTCGGCCCGCGGGTCGATCGCCTCGTACAGCCGCGCCTTCAGTTCCGCCTTGGTCATATGTCAGGCTTCCCGATACCGAACACTTCATCACGGGCTCCCAACCGTCGGCCGGTGAAGGTCGGAACGGTAGGCCGAGAGTAGCGGTGGGGCCCCGAATGGTCAAGGAAGGCGCGGGAGCGGCTATGCTACGCTACGGCGCCGTGACGAATGCAACCGAACCCGCAGTCGCGGAGCGGCTGGCGGTCGCGGGCGTGGAGCTGGAGATCGTGCGCCGGGGCGCGGGTCGGCCGGTCCTGCTCCTGCACGGCGTGCAGACCGTCGATCCGCGGGCGCGCTTTCTGGAGCTGCTCGGCCGCCACGCCGAGATCATCGCCCCCTCGCACCCCGGCTTTGGCCGGTCGGCGCGCCCGGCGGGATTCGAGACGGTCTACGATCTGGTGCACTTTTATCTGGACGTCCTCGAGGCCCTGCCGCACGAGAAGGTGACGCTCATCGGATTGTCCTTCGGGGGCTGGCTTGCGGCAGAAGTGGCCGTCAAGTGCTGTCATCGTCTGGACAAGCTCATCCTCGTGGACGCGTTCGGCATCAAGATCAGCGATCGCGAGACCCCGGACATCCTCGACGTCTTCAACACCTCGCCCCTGGAAGTGCAGCGGCGGAGCTGGCACGATTCCGGAGAATGGGCGCCCGACTACAACGCCCTCTCGGACGACGAGCTGGTCGTGCGCGCCCGGAACTGGGAAGCGCTTTGCCTCTACGGCTGGCATCCTTATATGTACAATCCCCAGCTCAAGCGCTGGCTCCGCCGCATCACGGTGCCGACCCTCGTGCTGTGGGGGGCGAGCGACGGCATCGTGAAGCCGTCGTACGGACGGGCCTATGGCGACCTGATCCCCGACTCGCGCTTCGAGGTCATCGAGCGGGCGGGGCATCATCCAGAGATCGAGCAGGCCGAGGCCTTCGTCGACGCCGTCGCGAAGTTCCTGAATCGCTGACGCTGCTCCGGAGAGAGAGCCGATGGATGCTTGGTGGCAGTGCGAAGTCCCGTACCCGTTCGTGCCTCAGGAGGTTCTCAACGCCGCGGACTCCGTCCGGGCCAGCCTGCCGAACAAGTACTGCGACCCGAAGATCGCCGCCGATCTCTTCGAGGAGGTCATCGACGAGTTTCTCCTGTGCGACGACCTCGGGCTCAACGTGCTGGCGGTCGAGCACCACGCCGGGATCAACTCGCTTCTCGGCGCCAACCCCCTGCTCGTCGGGATCCTGGCCCGCCAGACGCGCCAGGTCCGCATTCTCAGCCTCGGCACTCTGATCTCGATTCGGAAGGACCCGGTTCGGGTGGCCGAGGAGTACGCCACGGCGGACGTCATCTCCCGCGGGCGCCTCGAGATCGGCTTCGTGAAGTCGGGCGGCACCGAGATGGCCTCCGGCAACGCCAACCCGGTGAACAACGTCGAGCGTTACTGGGAGGCGATCGACCTCATCAAGAAAGCGCTGAGCCACCACGACGGGCCGTTCAGCTGGGAGGGCAAGCACTTCACGCATCGTCACGTGAACATCTGGCCGCGCCCGTGGCAACACCCGCATCCCCGCATGTGGTCGGCCACCGGCGATCCGGAGACCGCCGCCGAGGTCGGCCGGCGTGGCATGGTCCACGTGCTCGTGCTGCGCGGCCCCGAGGGCACCCGGCGCGCCTACGCCGCCCATCGCAAGGCCCGGGCCGAGGCGGGCTTGCCGAAGGTGACCACCGACAACTTCGCCTATGCGGCGTTCGTCTACGTCGGCGACACGGACGAAGAAGGCGTTCGCGTCGGCAGCAAGCTTCTCTGGTTCCTCCACACCAGCCTCAAGTCGGCCCCCCAGTATTCGAAGTTCTTGCCGGGCAGCGCCCCGCCGCACGCCGCGCCGCAGATCTATCGCACGGCTCCCTCGGGCGGGGCCGCGCCGGTCAGTCTCGTCAATGCGGAGAAAGGGGTCGCGTCGGCCGGCGAGAACGCGGCGCGCCTCACGTCGCTCACCGCCGAGCAGACGACCGCCCAGGGCATCTTCTTCGCGGGTAACCCCGACACCGTCTACAAGCAGGTGATGGAGTTCTACGACAAGGTCGGGGGGTTCGGGCACCTGAGCCTGGTCGGCCGCTCCGGCTTCATGACCCACGCCGAGTCGGAAAAGAGCATACGGCTCTTCTCGAAGGAAGTGCTCCCTCGGCTGCGCGAGATCAAACCCGTCATCGCCGATTGAAACGGGTCGGCCTCGCGCTGCTCGTCGTCTCCGGCGCCGCGCTGGTCGCGGTGGGGTGCTTTTATCGCGGCTCCCTGACCGGATTCCTCCCGAGCGCCGCCGCCGAGATGGGCGATATCAGCCTGCCGCCGGGCTTCCGGATCGCGGTCTACGCGGGCGATGTGCCGAACGCCCGTCAGATGGCGGCGGGCCCCGACGGGCTCGTGTTCGTCGGCTCGCGATCGGCGGGCAAGGTGTACGCCGTGGTCGATCGGGACCGGGACCACCAGGCGGCCCAGGTCCACGTCCTGGCGAGCGGGCTGAACCAGCCCAGTGGCGTCGCCTTCCGCGATGGCGCTCTGTACGTGGCGGCCGTGAACCGAATCTTGAAATTCCCCGACGTGGCCCGCGACCTCACGCGCCCGCCAAAGCCCGAGGTCGTCACCGATGCCTACCCCTCCGATGCGCACCACGGCTGGAAGTTCATCGCGTTCGGCCGCGACGGTCGCCTTTACGTCCCCGTCGGCGCGCCGTGCAATGTGTGCTCGCCCCCTGGTCCGCTGCACGCCACCGTCACGCGACTCGACCTCGCCGGCGGACGCCCGGAGGTGGTGGCGCGCGGCGTGCGCAACAGCGTCGGCTTCGATTTCCACCCGGAGACGGGCGAGCTCTGGTTCACCGACAACGGCCGCGACTGGATGGGCGACGAGCAGCCGCCGGACGAGCTGAATCGCCTGACGCGCCCGGGCGAGCACTTCGGCTTCCCGTACTGCCACGGCGACGGCCTGCGCGACCCCGAGCACAACGCGGGCCGTGCCTGCGACGGGTTCACGGCGCCGGCCCGGCTGCTCGGCCCGCACGTCGCCGCCCTCGGCATGCGCTTCTATACCGGCCGCATGTTCCCCGAGCGGTACCGCGGCGGCATCTTCATCGCGGAGCACGGCTCGTGGAACCGCTCGACCCCGATCGGCTACCGCGTCACGTTCGTGAAGGTCGACGGCGGGCGCGCGACGTCCTACGAGCCCTTTGCCGCCGGCTGGCTCAAGGGGGGCGCGGCGTCCGGTCGGCCCGCGGACGTGCTCGTGATGCCCGACGGCGCACTGCTGGTCTCGGACGACAAGGCTGGGCGCATCTACCGGATCAGCTACACCGGGGGACGATGACTCGATGATGTACGAGGGCTTCCGCCGTTTCGACATTCGCACCAGCGATCCTGAGGTCACGATCCACGGCGTGGTGGGCGGCGTCGGTCCGCCGCTGCTCCTGCTGCACGGCAATCCCTTGACGCACTTCCACTGGCGCCTCGTCGCGCCGCGCCTGGCCAAAGAGTTCACGGTGGTCGCGACGGACCTGCGGGGCTACGGGGACAGCGGCAAGCCCCGCGGCCTGCCGGACCACGGCAACTACTCGTTCCGGCGCATGGCGCAGGACCAGGTGGACGTGATGCGTCAGCTCGGCTTCGAGCGGTTCCTGGTGGCCGGCCATGACCGTGGCGCGCGCACCGGCTACCGCATGGCGCTCGATCATGCGGCTACCGTCCTCAAGCTTTGCGCCATCGATATCCTGCCGACGCATCATGTGTGGACGAACGTCACCCGCGAATGGGCGCTCAACAGCTATCACTGGTCGTTCATGGCGCAGCCGTACGATTTCCCCGAGCGCCTCCTGGCCGGCAAGGAGGAGTATTACATCCGGCTCAAGCTCGGCTCCCAGGGCCTGGGGAAGGGCGGCTTCAGCGAAGAGGCGCTCCGGGAATACGTGCGCTGCTGCACGCCCGAGCACATTCACGGCGTGTGCGAGGATTACCGCGCCGCGGCCACGATCGATTTCGAGATGGACGCCGCGGATCTCGCGGCCGGGCGCAAGATCACCTGCCCGGTGCTGGTGATCGTCGGCGGCCAGAGTCACACGTCCAGGTTCTACAGCTACGACAAGGCCTGGTCGACGTACGTCACGAACCTGGTCACCTGCGTCGCGCTGCCGTGCGGACACTACCCGGCAGAACAGGCGCCGGACGAAACGTACGCCGCGCTGGTCGGTTTCTTCCGGAGCTGAGCCCGCTCCTCTAGCGCCCGGTGAATACCCCTTCGGAGCCTGTCGTTGTCGCGTCCGGCCTCGTGCTCGATGACATGGCGTGCAGTCCTAGCGCAGGTGCGTCCGTCGCGACAGTCGCCGCGTTGCGCCCCCCGCCGCGCGTCGCCAGCGTCGTCACGTTGTCTCCTCCATCGCCCCCCTGGCATCTATACTGGCGCGGGCACGAGCAGCACACATATCCCCCGACAACGCCGAGGCGCGATGCCCATGACCAGCGACGCGAGCCCGCACGCCGGACACGAGGCCGGCGACGGCCTGCTCTCCTCCGCCGCCTACGCGCGTGACGACGAGTCCTCGGACGATCACTTCTACGTCGCGCCGCGCAAGGTCGTCCACATCGACGACGGTGCCATCGCCGCCCTGGGCCGCCTGTATTCCGAGGTGCTCCCCACCGGCGGACGTCTGCTCGATCTGATGAGTAGCTGGCGCAGCCATCTCCCGGAAAGCTTTCACGCTCGCGACGTGGTGGGGCTGGGGCTGAACGCGGAGGAGATGTCGGACAACCCGCGCCTGACGCACCACAGCGTCCACGACCTGAACCGCGACCCGCGCTTGCCCTTCGGCAACGAAGAGTTCGACGGGGCGATGTGCGCCGTGTCGATCCAGTACGTGACCCACCCGTTGCTGGTCTTGCGCGAGGTCCGCCGGGTGCTCCGGCCCGGGGCGCCTTTCGTCGTGTCCTTTTCCAATCGTTGCTTCCCCACCAAGGCGGTCGCCGTCTGGCTCGGGACCACCGACTCACAACACCTGACCCTCGTCCGCACCTACTTCGAAGCCGCCGGGGGCTGGATCGACACAACAGCTGAAGACCGGTCGCCGGATGACGGCGGAGATCCTCTGTACGCGGTGTGGGCGCACGCGTCGTCGGGATAGCGGGCGCCGCCTCCTAGCCCGCGGGCGTGGCGCCGGCTACTGCCTCGGCGCTCTGTCCCCCACTCAGTGGGCCACGCCTGGCGCCGGCAGTCGGACCGGAAG
>QHSR01000167.1 GCA_003221635.1 Candidatus Rokuibacteriota bacterium
GGACGAGCCCCGGCAGGAGTTCGTCCGCCATCTCGAGGCGCTCGGCACTCCGACCCGCGTGTTCGTCGTGGGAGCGCGCGGCGCCCTCGACGCGCTTCCCGGCGACATCGACGGCCTGGAGGTCGGGCGCATCGGCGAAGGGCTGGCGCGCCGGTGACGCCACCGCCGCTGCTACTCGGGGCGGGCCTGCTTTTCTGGGGGTGGCAGACGGGCTTCCTGCTCGTCGCCCTGCCGCTCGCCGTGCTGATCGAGGCCGCGCGCGCCCTCACGTGGCGTCTCGAGCTGTCCGGTACCGATTTCCACCGCGTGACGGATCTGTGCACGCTCCTGATCGCCGTCAGCGGCGTGTACCTCTTTTCGACCACCGGCACGGCGCGGGCCGCCGGCGGCCCGCGGGCGATGACGCTGCTGTTCCAGTGGTTCCCCCTGCTGCTCTTTCCGCTGATCGCCAGCCAGGTCTACAGCACCGCGGGCAAGGTCCCGCTGACGGCGTTCTTCTGGGGGCTCAGGCGGCAGGCCGCCCGCGATCCCGACGCGCGTCCCGTCCCGGTAGACCTCCGCTACGTCTACTTCTCCCTCTGCATCCTCTCCGCCAGCGCCGCCAACCGACGCACGCTCGAATTCTACGCGGGGCTTTGCGCCCTCGCGGGCTGGGGGCTCTGGTCCTGGCGCTCCCGACGCTTCTCACCGCTCTGGTGGGCGCCCTTGCTCGTCGTCGCGGCCGTCGCGGGGTACGGGGGCCACATCGTGCTCCACCGGCTCCAGCAGGCCGTCGAGCAGACGGCGTTCGAGTTCGGGTGACCACGGCCATCGGCCATCTGGGCCGCTTGAAGCTCTCCGAGGGCACGGTGCTGCGCGTGGAGCCGCGCGACGGCCTGCATCTGCCGTTCCTGCTGCGCGAGGCGAGCTACGACGTGTACAACTCGCCCGTGTGGGTCGCCTCGGGCGCGAGCTTCGCCGCCGTCCAGCCCGACGCCGACGGCGAGACGTGGAAGTTCGCCGTCGGGCGAAGCCCGGGTGAGCGCGTCACGGTCTCCGCGTATCTCAATCGCGGGCGGGGCGTCCTCGCGCTTCCAGGCGGCGCCTTCGAGATCGACCGCCTGGCGGTGGTCGGCGTCCGCCGCAACCGCCTCGGGGCGGTGAAGGTCGAGGAAGGCCTCGGGCTCATCACCTACACCGCGCTCTTCGCCGCCGACGGACCGCTCGACGGACCTCCGATCGACGCAGACCTCCTCGTCCCGCCACGGGAAGCCGCGATCATCTCCCGGATCGCGTCCGAGCTGAATCTCGCCTCCCGGTCGCCGTCGGAGAAGCTGGAGGCCGTCGAGGCGTACTTCAGTCAGAACTTCCGCTACTCGATCTGGAAGGGCGAGCGCCCGCGACGGCACACGGAGCTCGAGGAGTTCTTCCTGCGCTCGCGCTCCGGGCACTGCGAGTACTTCGCCACCGCGACCGTCCTGCTGCTGCGCGCGGCGGGCGTGCCGGCGCGCTACGCGGTAGGCTTCTCGATGCAGGAGTGGAGCCGCCTCGAGCAGCGGTGGATCGTCCGGGCCCGACACGCTCACGCGTGGGCGCTCGCGTACGTGGACGGCGCCTGGCGCGACGTGGACACGACGCCGGCGGTCTGGGCCGACGCGGAGCGAGACGAGGCGTCGATCCTGGAACCCCTGCGCGACCTCTGGTCCTGGGGCGGGTTCCTCTTCTCCCGCTGGCGCTGGAGCGAGGGCGGAGGCGTCGGCGAGTACGCGGCGTGGCTCCTGATCCCGCTCGTGCTTCTGCTCGTTTGGCGCCTTTACTCGCGCCGGCGCGTGGGTCGCGGTGCCGGGGAGACCACGGGGAGCCTCGCGTTCGCGCCCCGCCCGGGCCACGACTCCGAGTTCTACCTGATCGAGCGGCGCCTCGACGCCGCCGGCCGCGGCCGGCGTCCGGCGGAGCCGGCGTCGGCGTGGATCGAACGGATCCACGCGACGGAGCTACGCCCGATCGTGGCGCTCCACTATCGCTATCGCTTCGATCCTGCGGGCCTCGCCGCGTCCGAGCGCGAGGCGCTCCGGACGAGCGCCGAGGCGTGGCTCGGCGAGCATCCGGTGGCACTGATCGCGCCGGATCCGATCGTGCTAGAGTTGCGCCGATGAAGTTCCCGCTCGAGCCGGCCGGCCCGGAGCTGCTCGGCCTCGACCCGAGGCCGCTCGGTCACCTCCGCGAGCGGATCACGGAACACATCGCCCAGGGTCGCCTCGTTCACACCGCGATCGTCTAGCGCCCCCCGGTCATGGCGCCGCGCACCGTGCTCGTCACCGGAATGAGCGGACTCATCGGTGGCGCCCTCCGCCGACACCTGGAGGACAAGTACGAGCTCTCCGCGCTCAACCGACGGCTGATCGCCGGCGTGAAATGCCATCAGGCCGATATCGCGAACCTTGACGCGATCGCCCCTGCCTTCGCTGGCGTGGACACGGTCGTGCACCTCGCGGCGCTCACCGGCTCGAGCACGAACTTCGATGACATTCTCCGGGCGAACGTCGTCGGCACCTACAACGTCTTCGAAGCCGCGCGCCGCGCCGGGGTCAGCCGTGTCGTCTTTGCCTCCAGCGGGGCGACCGTGAGCGCCTGGGAGCGCGATCCGCCCTGGAGCGCCCTGGTGGCGGGGCGCTACGGTGAGGCGGGGGCGTTCACGAAGATGACCCACGAGACGCCGACCCGTCCGGCCGGGCTCTACGGGGCCAGCAAAGTGTGGGGCGAGGCGATCGCGCGCCACTACGCCGACGAGCACGGGCTGTCCGCGCTCTGCGTCCGCATCGGCCGTGTCAAAGCCGAAGACCGGCCGGTGTCGACGCGCGATTACTCGGTCTGGTGCAGTCAACGCGATATCGTCCGCATGCTCGAGTTGTGCATCGCGGCGCCGGTGACGCTCAGGTTCGGCGTTTTCTTCGCCGTCTCGGACAACCGGCGCGGCTACCGGGACCTCGAGCACCCGCGCGCCGTCCTCGGCTTCGAGCCGCGCGACCGGGCGGAGGACCATCGCCGATGATCCGTGACGTGGTGAGCGTGCGCGATCGGGTTCGCATCCACTATCGGCGGCTCGGACAGGGGCCGGGGATGGTCCTGCTCCACGGCTATCCGCAGACCGGCCACATGTGGCGCAAGGTGATGCCGGCGCTCGCCGAGCGATTCACGGTCGTGGCGCCCGATCTGCGCGGGTACGGTGACTCCGACCGCCCGATCGCCGGCTACGACAAGCGCACCATGGCGGCCGACGTCGCTGACGTGATCCGGACGCTCGGGCTCCAGCCGGTCGTCCTCGTCGGCCACGACCGGGGGGCGCGCGTCGCCCATCGCTTCGCGCTCGACCACCCGTCACTCTTGACGCGGCTGGTGCTGCTCGACATCGCGCCCACGTACGACGTGTTCGCCCGGACCGACCAGGTCAGCGCCCGGGGGCGATGGCACTGGTTCTTCCATCAGCTCCCCGATCTGCCCGAGGCGCTCACGGCCGGTCGCGAGGAGGTCTACCTCCGGTACATGTACCGGGCGTCGGCCTACAATCCCGCCGCCATCGAGGAGGACGCGGTCCAGGAGTACGTCCGCTGTTTCCGCCAGCCCGGCGCGATGCGCGCGGGCTTCGAGGACTATCGCGCCGGCGCGACGATCGACCTCGAGCACGACGGCGCCGACCGCGACAAGAAGGTCGCGGCCCCGACGCTCGTGCTGTGGGGCGAAGCGGGCGGTCGCCGACCGCAGGCGCCCGACATGCTCGGCGTCTGGAAGGAGCGGTGCGTGCACGTCGAGGGCCACGCCGTACCCGGCTCTGGCCACTTCATCCCCGAGGAGCAGCCGGCGGCCATCATCGACGCCGTCCTGAGGTTCGTCGGGGCGCTCGGGCCGAAGGCCTGAAGGCCGTGCGGCTCAAGAAGCCCCTCGAGCGCCTCTTCGAGCGCGAGCGCGTCTGTCGCGTGGCGACCGCGGGTCTGCGCGGTATGCCGCATCTCGTCCCGGTGTGCCAGGTGGTGGCCGAGGGGAAGATCTACTTCGCCTCCGGCAACGACGGCCGGAAGGCGTTGAATCTCGCGGCGAACCCGCGCGTCGCGGTGACGATCGATCTCTATTCCGACGACTGGACGCACGTCAAGGGCGTGATGGTGCAGGGCCGGGCGCGGCTCCACGCGAGCGGGCCGCGATTCAGGAAGATCCGCGCGCTCCTGTATCGGAAGTATCCGCAGTACCCGCGCGAGGCCGCGCTGGACGAGTCCGACTCCGTCGTCGTCGAGGTGACGCCAACACGGGTGTTCACCTGGGGGTTGGGCGAGCCTCCGTAGATCACGGCCTACTCCGCGACGAAGACGCGGTTGCGGCCGGCCCGCTTCGCCTTGTACAGCGCCTGGTCGGCGGCGCGAATGACGTCCTCGGGGTCGGCGCCACTCGCCTCCGGCTCCGCGACGCCGATGCTGACCGTGATGGCCACTCGGCGCTGACCCCTGGTGGACCGGAGGGGCTTCTCGGGCCTCACCTTGGGCCGGTTGCGGCCGCGCACGATGAACGTCGAGGCTTCGATCGTCTCTCGCAGATCCTCGAGATACGGCAGCGCCTCCTCCGAGGACTTGCCCGGAAAGAGGACGGCGAACTCCTCGCCGCCATAACGGAATGGCCGGCCGCCGCCTTCCGTCCGCGTGAGCGTCGAGCCGATCAGGCGGAGCACCTGGTCGCCCGCCGCGTGGCCGTGCTCATCGTTGAGCTTCTTGAAGTGGTCGATGTCGATCATGGCGGCCGTGTACAGCTCAGGAAGCCGCATGAGCGCGGCGGTCAGCGCGCGGCGCGATGGTAGCCCGGTCAGCTCGTCGCTGAACGCCATTCGGTGCGAGGTCTCGATCAGCGAGATGACGAGCACGAGACCTCCCGTCGTCAGGTACACCGTGGACGCCGGGTTGTCGCCGTTGAGGCCGAGGAACACGGCGATCAGCGTCCAGGCGAGGCTCGACTGGATGACGGTCGGACGGAGCACGAACCGCATCGTGGCCAGCACGATCGCGGCGAGGAACACCAGCAGGGCCGGCTGCGGAAGCTTCAGCGAGACCCCGAGCGGAACGAAGACGTGCTGGAGGGCCTGCGTCACGTGGGCCAGCTCCGGGCGCATGAGCAGCGCGATAGCCAGTGGCTCCCCCAGGATCAGGCCGAGGACCACCCGGCCGGTCCACGCGGAGAGCGAGCGCTCGGTCAGCCAGGCGAGTGCCGCCAGGTCGAGGGGGAGCAGCAACGCGATGGCGGCGAACACGATGCGACCGATCGATGACGGGCCGGCGTCGGGAGAGAAGGTTACGAGCGCCCGCTCGGCCGCGAACAGGACGATGAGGGACACGACGAGCTGGCGCCGTTTGAACCGCCAGCCGAGGAGGAGCCCCACGCCGAAGATGACCCACGGATAGACGGGTGCGAAGGCCGCGACCGTCTCACGGAGCGACGCGGATTGGAGGATAACCGTGGCGCCCAGCAGCAACACAGCGCCGGGCCCCAGGTGGGGTAGGATCCTGTCCAGACGCGTCCGCTACTGCGGCGGGTATCGGAAGGGCGCCCAGCCGTTCCCCTGCATCGGCTTGGGGGTGTAGGTCACGGCCTGCCTTTGCGCCGCCGGCTTCTTGGCGGTCGGCTTCCGCGCCGCGGACTTCGTCCTCGCCTTTTTCTTTTTCATGCGGCGCACTTTACAACAGCGGCGGAAATGTGGTCAATGAAAGCCATGCGTGCGGGGGCGTTGGGCTCGAGCGCGCCCAGATCGGTCCAGCCGCCTTCGCCGCGACGCCGAGCCCGCTGACGCTGGCGCGGCTCCGGGCGATCGCGGCCAGGATCTCGGATCGAGGGCGGTAGATTCGTCGCGCCCGCATGCCGCGGAGGCGGGGCGATCCGTGGAGAACCCCTGATGGGATGACGGCGCAGTCGCTCCGGAGCTTGCGCGACCGACGATTCCGTCGGTCGCCGGCGCACCGCGTGCACGGAGAACGCGAAGCCCTCACGTTCGTCCGAGAGGTGGGCTTTTGCTCGACCTTCTACCGGTTCCCCGAGGGCGTGGCCTGCCTGTGGGAGGCGGTGGCCGGCCGCGCGAATCCGCGCTGGCCCCGGCATTCGCACCACGACGCCGGCATCGGCCTCACCTGGGAGCTGAAGGACACGCTGCCGGCGCGCAAGCGCGTGTATTACGGCAAGCTCCTGAAGGGACGCCCGCTCCTGGTGGCGCTCGATCTCTTCCCCGCATTCTACGCGCTGGTCCGTGGCCGGCAGCGAGCGCGCGACTACCGCCTGGAGTACGAGGCGGGGCGGCTGTCCCACACGGCCCGGCGGATCATGGACGCGATGACCCGCGAGCACCCCCAGTACACGCGCGAGCTGCGGGCCAACGTGTTCATGCTGGAGCCCGCGAAGACGCGCGGCTTCGAGCGCGCGATGGCCGAGCTCCAGCAGGGGTTGTGGCTGGTCAAGAGCGAGGAGCGGTACGAGCCGACCTTCTCGTATCGCTGGGACCTGCTCGAGGCATGGCTGCCCGAGGACGTCGCCGAGGGGCGGCGCCTTTCGCGCGAGGCGGCCGTCGCGCGAGTGGTCGAACGTTATACGCGCGGTGCCGTGTTCACGACCGAGCGCGCGCTCGCCCGGCTGTTCGGGCTCGCGTCCGACGAGGTTGCGCGGGCGGTGGCAACGCTCTGCCGGACCAGGGCGATGCGCACCGATTGCGTGATCGAGGGCTGGCCCGGACGGTGGTTGATCCACGCGTGAGCGTCCCGAACCCCACCAGAAAGGGAGACGATTCTCTTCCTCGCCGGTCAGGTGTCCTACGACAAGGCGAGCGGCGTCCTGCATCCCGGCGACTTCAAGGCGCAGGCGAAGGAGGCGTTCCGCGCGCTCCTGGCGATTTTCGGCAAGAAGCTTCCCGCCTCGACGCTCGTCGCGGTGTCGGCGCTCGCGCACCCGGACTGGCTCATCGAGGTCGAGGCGATCGCGGTGATCTAGCCGGAGTGCTGCGCGGCATCACGGATCGCTGCAGTCCCGGCTCATTCCGCAATTTGGGCAGACGATCTTGCATTGCCGCTCTTCCATTCGCTCGCCGCAGCGCTCGCACACGTGCACCCATTGAGCGCTCGTGGGCGACGAAACGGCCGCGCGCGGAAGGGGCGGAGATGAGCGCGGGCGCGGCTCCATGCCGCTGGTACACTACCCCGCATGGCCGACGACTGGCAAGATCTAGA
>QHSR01000168.1 GCA_003221635.1 Candidatus Rokuibacteriota bacterium
AACGTGAACCGGCTGGGTCAGGTCGCGGCCCTGGCGGCCCTGGACGACCACGAGCACCTGGAGCGCACGCGCCGGCTCGTGATCGAGGAGCGCGCCTTTCTCAGCGTCGAGCTGACCAAGCGCGGCTACCGGTTTCCGCGCTCGCACGCGAACTTCCTGCTCGTCGCCGTCCCCGACCCCGCCGCGCTTCGCGCGCGACTACTGAAAGCGGGCATCCTGGTCCGAGACGGCGCCAGCCTCGGCTTCCCCGGCCACCTCCGCTTCTCCGTGGGCCTCCGCGAAACAAACGAAAAGCTCCTGTCCCTCCTCTAGTCTTCCACCCGAAATCCTGCGAGAACACCGAGGCCCGCGGAGCCGGAGGCGTCGGACGCGGTGCGGCAGGGGTCGACAAGGACCCGTTCCCGGAACGCGGCGACGGATGCAGCGCGCCGGGATGGAGCCCAGCCGCCCCGGAGCAGCGCACGCGTGCCGCGTGGTCCGGTCGATCCCTGCCGCCCCGCATCCGACGCCTCCGGCTCCGCACGCCGCGGGCAGCGCGCCGCTTGTTCAGCGCCGCGGGCTGCGGCCGGTTCCGAGCAACCGCTCGAGTTCTTCGAGACGCCGGATAAGTGTGTCGCGCTCGGACGTGAGCGCCGAAATCTGCCGCTCGCGGAGCGCGGACCGCTGGTCCTGCTGCGCGATTCTCGTCTGCAGCTCCGCCTCGCGCTTGTAGAGGTCCCTCAGCTCGGCCTCGAGGCCGGCGGCCCGTTGCTTGGCCGGCAGGTAGCCGATGAAGAGCACGTAGAGGACCACCAGGACGAGCAGGGTGCTCGCGGCGACGAGGAACCACGGGATCTTGCTGTCCGGCGGGTCCGTCACGGGCTCGGATGATAGCAAATTCTTAAATTTGCTATCATCCGAGCTGTGGAGTTGCGCGCCTTCTTCGATCGGGCGCTCCGGGCGAGCTTCCACGACCTGGCGCTCGACAACGATCCGGCCTCGCCGTACCTCGTCGACCTGCTGACGCGCTTCGCACGCACCGAGAACCTCTACCCCCGCGGCGTGGTGATGCCGCGGCTCGAGACCGTCGTCGATCTGCTGCTCGAGACGCAGGCGGTCTGGGAAGATCCGGAGCACTTCCAGCCGGAGCACGAGGTCACGGTGTGCCGGCACATCGGCGACTTCACGCTGTTCATGACCGGCATCTTTCGCGAGCGCGTCGAGCGTACCGCGTCCGCCGGCTACTACGTCGCCCAGGGCAAGCGCGCCTACCACTTCGTGTCCGAGCACGGCCGCGCGAGCTCGCGGGCCACCGCCGACGCGGCGCCGCTCTATCGGCGGCTCGCCGACCGGTTCGAGCGCTATGCGGGCGCCCTCGACTACGCGCGCCGGGTCTACTTCGTCGATCATCCCGGGCACCCGTTCTTCCAGCTCCGCTTCGGATGACCGACCCAGTCACAAGCCTCGACCCGGCGTCGCTGCGGGGCCTGTCCGAGGATGTCCTCGACGAGCGGCTCCGTGCATTCGCGAACGAGCACGGCGCGGGAGCGCTTCCGGCCCTGAGCGGGCTCGCCGAGGGCGCCCCCGACCGGGTGGTGCGCCGAGCCGCGAAGCGAGCCCTCTATCGTCTCTCCCAGCGGGGCGTCGCGCCGGCTCCCCCGCCGCCGCCGGCGCCCGTGGTCCAGCGTCGCACTCCGCGCGCCGTGCGCGCCTGGCTCTCGGGAATCGACGGCAGCGGGTCGCGGGCCGCGTGGATCTTGTTCGAGGGCCCGTACGGCGGCGGCATGCTGTGCTCGCTCATCCTCAACGACGTCGTCGGGATCACCGAGGTGGCGGGCGGAGACATCACGAAGCGGCGGCTCGAGGCGGAGCTGGCCTCGCTGCGCGCGGCGCAGAAGCTGCCGTGGGTCGAGACGGAGCCCGCGCGCGCGGTGGGCCTCGTGGCCGAGGGTCTTCAAATTCATCGGGAGCGCGGGACCTCGCCGCCGTCCGAGTTCGGGCGCTGGCAGCCGTTCTTCGCGGAGGTCACCGCCTCCGAGCCGCCGGTCGTGCCGGTCGCCGACCCCCTGCTCCTCGCCCGCTCGGCAGAGCTGCTCGGGCTCCCCGAGATGGCGGGCTGGTTCCTCGACCCCGAGGCGGTCCAGAGCGATGCGCTCGACATAGAGGAAGCGCGCCAGAGCCGCCTCGTGGTGTCCGACCAGATCAAGGCCGAGCGGCAGGAGGCGATCGTCGCGCGCGTGGTCGAGCGCGAGTTCGCGCCCGAGGCGAGGCGCCGCTGGGCGCGCCGCCTCGGGGAGATGGCCTGGATCTTCAGCACGACCGACCGGCCCGAGCCAGCGGCGATGGCGTCGGCCGCGGCCGCGGCGTTCGCCGAGGGCGACGTCACGCCACTGCGCCATCCGCTCGCGCGGGCGCTGGCCGAGCGCGCCCTCGAGCTGGCCGCAGAGGTCGCGGCGGGACGCCTGCGCGCCGCCGACGTGAGTCGCAAGCCCTGATCACCGACGTCCCGGGCATCCGCGTCGGGCACGCGACCGATCTCACCGGCCTCACCGGCGTTACGGTCGTGCTGTGCGACAATCCGGCCATCTGCGGTGTCGAGCTGCGGGGAGGCGCAAACGACGTCGTCGGACTCGACTACCTCGATCCGCGCCACCTCGTGCCGACCGTGAACGGCGTCGTCCTCGGCGGCGGCAGTCGCTTCGGCGGTGAGGCGATCTGGGGCGTGATGCGCTGGCTCGAGGCGCACGGCCACGGCTTCCCGGCGGGGCCGACCGTTGTGCCGCATGTCCCGGGCGCGTTCCTCTTCGACCTCAACGTCGGCGACAGCCGCGCCCGCCCCACCCGTGAGATGGGCCACGAGGCCGCCGCCAACGCGGCGGCGGGACCCGTCGCCGAGGGCAACGTGGGGGCGGGCACGGGCGCGACCGTCGGCAAGGTGCACCGTATCGGCCGGGCCATGCGCGGCGGCATCGGGAGCGCCTCGACGCGAGTCGGCGACGTCGTGGTCGGCGCCCTCGTGGCGGTGAACGCCGTCGGCGACGTGCGCGATCCCGACACGGGCGCGCTGATCGCCGGCGCGCGCGACGCGCCCGACGGCCGTCGGCTCATCGACGCGGCGCGAGTGCTCGCTGGCAGCGACGCCCTCGAGCGGTTCGCCGCGCCCGGCCACACGACCATCGGCGTCGTCGCCACCAACGCGCGACTGGGCAAGCCCGAAGCCGGCAAGCTGGCCTCGCTCGGGATGCTCGGCTTCGCGCGCGCGCTCTCGCCGCCCCACACCGCGTTCGACGGCGACACGCTCTTCGCGCTGTCCGCCGGCGATCGGCCCGCCGACCTCACGCGGCTGGGTCTCGCGGCGGCGGACGCGGTTGCCCGCGCGATCGCCCGGGGCGTGCGGGCCGCGACGTCGCTCGCGGGCCTCCCCGCGGCGCGCGACCTTTAGTCGCGATCAGTGGAGCCGCGATGCCCCTCCCTTGAATCAGAGGCCGCGCTCGAACCGAGCTGCCGGATCTGAACGCCCGGCAGGCTGCGCAAAAGGGTCCAGATGCGAGGCGGCGCCCGCCGGCTGCACGCGAGGCGTACTCTCTGTACGTCGAGCGTGCGGCCGGCGGGCGCCAACGAAGCAGATGGGCCCTTTTCAGCAGCCTGCTAGCGGCGGGTACTCCAGCCCACGAGGGCCGCGGCCAGCAGGGCGGCGACGAGCCAGAGCCAGCGGCGGACCGTGGCCGCGCGCTCCGGTGGGAGCGGTGAGAGCACCACCGGGTGGAGCCGGCGCGCAATGAGCGCGCCGCCGAGGGCGCCGCCGATGTGGGCGCCGTTGTCGATGAAAGGCTCCATGAGGCCGGCGACGATCGAGTAAATCGCCCAGACGAGCAGCACGAGGCCGACGCGCCGGTCGCGCACGAGCAGACGGTCCCGGTGGAGTCGAAAGAGCACGATCGCGGCGCCCTGCAGGCCGAAGATCGCGCCGGAGGCCCCCACCGAGGGGCCGGCGCTGACCGCGAGGCTCACCAGGGAGCCCGCCAGCCCGCTCAGCACGTAGAGCACGACGAACTGGGCGGGGCCGAACGCCGCCTCGCACAGCATGCCCAGGATGAAGAGCGCGACCCCGTTGCCGACCAGGTGGTCCACGCCGCCGTGGAGCCAGGGGGCGGTCAGGAGGCGCCAGTATTCGCCCCCGGCCACGCGCTCCCGCGCGAGCGCGCCCATCGCGACGATCGCTTCGCGCGACGTGAGCGCGCCGACCCGGATCTCGACGAGGAAGATCGCGACCAGCACCACGAGGATCGCCACGGTGAGGGGCGGAAACCGCCGCATCCGCCGCTCGAAGTCGATGCGGCGGGAGAGGAGCATGTCGGGGGTGATGCGCAGCGGCGGCTCGGGCGCGGTGGCCATCAGCGGCGCTCCCCGGTGTCGAGCATGACCCCCAGCGCGAGCGCGAGGCGACGGTCGAACGTCCGCCCGGCATCCGCCGAGAGGTCGAGCACGTAGCGGTCGAGCAGCGTGAACTTGCGGTTGAACTCGCCGAAGACCTCTTCGTCGCGGCCCCGCACGAAGATGAAGTTGGTGCGGAGGAAGCCGAAGAACGGGCCGAGGACCCGCCGGAGCAGCGAGAGCACCATCGAGTCCTCGATCGCCATCGCCAGCGGCGCGCCGTCCGGGCTGGTGACGTACCAGCGCTTGCGGACGATGTTGTGCAGATAGGTCTTCCGGAGCTTCGCCAGCGGCGCGCCTGCGGCCATCGTGATCGTGTAGGTGCGGACCAGGAGCGCGACGCGCTGATCCTGGAGCACCCGCAGCAGCGGCTCCTTCCGCGATTCGTCGCGGTAGATCGTCACGTGACGGAGCGGGCGCAGGGACATCGACACCACGAGGAAGACGAAGGCCGCCAGCGGGAACGCCAGCAGGAAGAGCAGCTCGCCGCCATCGCGCGCGAGTGGCGCCGCCGCCCACCCCATGACCAGCAGCGTCGTGATGATCGCGACGACGTACGCGGCGAGGGTCCGCAAGGGATAGGTCGGCCGCTCCACGTAGAGGATCGGCGTGCCGTCCCCCGCCCAGACCTCGTATTTCGAGGTGATCGTGAAGATGCGCTCGCGGAGCAGGAAGACGTCGCGATCGAAGGCGGGGTCGACGCCAGGGGCGGGCGGGCGCAGCGCGCCCGGCATCTGGCCCGCCCGCAGGTGCCGCCCGCACGGTGGACACTCGAGGAGTCGGCCGGCGTACTCCGGCCGCACTTCGTAGACCTCGCCGCACGGGCAGGCGACGACGATGCCGGCCGGCCGGCTCATGGCGCGCGCTGGCTCGGCTTCACCACCGGACGGCGGGAGACGACACGAGCGCCGGGAAGTGCGCCACGCCGGGCGGGCGCACTTCGGCGCCGAAGTCTTCGCGCTGCTCCATGGGCCTCTCCTGACGCCAGCGGTGATTCCGGCCGATCGCAAGCCGGATTATACTCAGAGCCATGTCGCCGCGTGGGAAGGTGATCCGTTTCCCGACACGTCCAGCCGCTCCGCACGGCGAGCGCGGACTGGTCGAGGTGCGCCGGTGCGATCAGGCGGAGGCGATCGTCGTGCGGAGTCTCTTCGAGAGCGAGGGGATCCCGGCACTGCTCCAGTCGCGCCTTGCCCACTCGGTCCACCCGTTCAGTGTCGGCGACCAGGGCGAGGTGGTCATCCTCGTCCCGGCGAGCGAGGCCGCGCGGAGCCGGCACCTCCTCACGCACATCGTCCCCGCGCCGCGCGTTCCCTGACGGACCCCTACGCGACTTCTGCGACGACGGCCTCGAGCGCCCGGAGCGCGACCGCCAGCGCCGCCGGCTCGAGGGTGCTCGCGCTGTCCCGGGCCGTGTGGTAGGTGTCGAACGGCACCGGACGCCGGACCAGGTAACGGAGCGCGCTGCGCACGGGATTGAAGATGAACTGCCGCAGCGCCTCGGCCTGCGCCGCCGGCACGAGCGTCAGTCCGTACGCGGGGACGCCGGCGGCCGCGAACGCGCGATGGTCGCTCCCGAACATCGGGATGCGCCCGACCACGTTGTAGCTCTCGTCGCGCCTCAGCCCGATCCCCTCGAGCGCCGTGCACACCCGACCGAGGAACGGCGTCTCGTCGGACACGTCCCAGAGGGCGACGCTGTCACCGATGCCGCACAGCTCGAGGCTCAGGACGCCGGCCACCTCGGCCAGATTCGCTTCGCGCACGTACTGTCGCGCGCCGAGATAGCCGCGCTCCTCGGCTGCGGTGAAGAGAAGCCGCACGCGGAGCTTCGGCGGGAGCGACGCGGCGAGCCGCTCCAGCAGGGTCAACAGGATGCCGACGGCAGCGGCGTTGTCGTTGGCGCCGGGGCTCCCGGGCACCGCGTCGTGATGCGCGATGAGCAGGAGCACCCGGCTCCCCGCGCCGAGGTCGACGCTGAAGTTCTCACCCGATCCCTCGCGCGACGTGAACGGGTGGCGTGCGAAGGGCACGCCGCGCGCATCGAGGTAACGGGCCACCGCCGCCTCGCGCTCGGGGTTCGAGCGCCCTTCGATGAGGCGTGACAGCGCGAGCGGGGAGCGTTCGCCCCCGATCACCGCGGCGAGCGGCGGCGGCACCGCGCGCGGGGTGCGGTCGCGCGCGTTGAACACCCGGCTCAGCCGGGTGTTGATCTGCCCGCGCAGATAGAGCGCGACGTCGTGCAGCGAGGCGCCGCGTCTCACAGCCGGAACAGGGCGCGGGCGTTCTCCGACATGCGCGCGGCGAGATCGGCCAGCGGCTCGCCGCGAAGCTCGGCGACGCGCGCGGCCGTGATCGCGACATACGCCGGCTCGTTGCGCTTGCCCCGGTATGGCTGGGGTGGCAGGTACGGGCAGTCGGTCTCGACCACAAGGCGATCCGACGGGACCATCCTCGCCACCTCCGGCAGGGCACCCGGCCTGGGATACGTCACGGGGCCCGCCAGCGAGATGAGGAGCCCGAGGTCGAGACAGCGGCGCGCGATCTCGAGATCGCCCGAGAAGCAGTGCATGATCCCGCCCCGCTCGCGCGTGCCCTCGGCCGCGAGGATCGACAGCGTCTCCTC
>QHSR01000332.1 GCA_003221635.1 Candidatus Rokuibacteriota bacterium
CGCCGTCGGCACCACGGTGCTGCGCGCCCGCGCGGCCGGGCTCGCGTGGGCGCAGGTCGAGGCCCTCGACGACGAGGCGTTGCACGCCCGCGTGTACGGCCCGCCAACGCCGCCCACCCGCCATCGCCCCCTTCCTGACTGCGCCTACCTGCATGCCGAGCGGCGCAAGCCCGGCGTCACCCTCGAGCTGCTCCATCTCGAATATCTCGAGCAGCATCCGGACGGGTACCGCTACACCCAGTTCTGTGAGGTCTACCGCCGCTGGCTCCAGCGCCGGGGGCTCGCGATGCGCCAGGTCCATCGCGCCGGCGCGAAGCTCTTCGTCGACTACGCCGGCCAGAAGCCCACGATCCTCGACGCGACCACCGGCGAGGTGATCGCGGTCGAGCTGTTCGTCGCCGTGCTGGGGGCCTCGAACTACACGTATGCCGAAGCGACGCGCACCCAGCAGGTCCCGGATTGGGTCGCGAGCCACCAGCGCGCCTTCCAGTTCATCGGCGGCGTCACCGGGGCCATCGTGCCCGATCAGCTCAAGAGCGGCGTCATCATGCCGTGCCGCTACGAGCCGGGCCTCCAGCGGACCTACGACGAATTCGCGCAGCACTACGGTACGGTCATCCTCCCGGCGCGGCCGGCGAAGCCCCGGGACAAGGCGAAGATCGAAGTCGCCGTGCAAGTCGCGGAGCGGTGGATCCTCGCCCGCCTCCGGCACGAGACCTTCTTCTCCCTCGCCGCCCTCAACGCCCGGATCGCCGAGCTCCTCGCGGATCTCAACGCGCGGCCGATGCGGCTCTACCGCGCCAGCCGCCGCGACCTTTTCGAACGGCTGGATCAGCCCGCGCTCCGCGCGCTGCCGGCGGAGGCCTTCGTCTACAGCGAGTGGAAGGTCGCTGCCCGTGTCAACATCGACTATCACATCGAGCTCCACGGCCATTACTACTCCGTCCCCTACGCGCTCATCCACGAACACGTCGAGGCGCGCCTGACCGCGACCACCGTCGAGATCTTCCACCGCGGCCAGCGCGTCGCCGCGCATCGGCGGAGTTTCTCCCGCGGCCAGCCCACCACGGACCCCGGCCACATGCCGAAGGCCCACCAGCGCCACCTGGAATGGACACCGTCGCGCCTCATCGACTGGGCCCGCACCATCGGCCCCCAGACCGCCGCGCTGGTCGAGGCGATTCTCGCGGACCGGCCGCATCCCGAGCAGGGGTATCGCTCGTGCCTCGGACTCTTGCGGCTGGCCAAGGGCTACGGCCCCGATCGGCTCGAAGCCGCCAGCACCCGCGCCGTCGCGGTCGGGGCGCGCTCCTATCGCCACGTCGACTCGATGCTCAAGCACGGCCTCGACCGCCTCGCCGGACCGGCGGGGTCACCGCAGCTCACCCTCACGCCTGTCCACGAACATCTCCGTGGGCGGGACTACTACCAGTGAAGGAGCGACGATGCTCACGGCGCCCACGCTCGAGAAACTCCACGCGCTCAAGCTCGATGCCATGGCGGCGGCGTGGACGGAGCAGCAGCACCAGGCCGACATGACCGCCCTCGCCTTCGACGAGCGCTTCGGCCTCCTCGTCGAGGCCGAGTGGCTCGCCCGCGAGAACAAACGCCTCGCCCGCGCGCTGCACGAGGCCAAGCTCAAGCTCTCCGAGGCGTGCGTCGAAGCCATCGACTACCCGGCGCGCCGCGAGCTCGATAAAGCCGTCATGCGGCAGCTCGCCACCTGCCGCTGGGTCGAGGAACACCATAACGTGATCCTGGTCGGGGCGACCGGTGTCGGGAAAAGCTTCCTCGCCTGTGCGCTGGCGCACCAAGCCTGTCGCAAGGGCTATCGCGCCGGCTACCGCCGGGCTTCGCGCCTCTTCCACGAGCTCGCCCTGGCCCGGGCCGATGGCACCTACGTCCGCCTGCTCGCCAAGCTCGCCCGCCTCGATGTCCTCGTCGTCGACGACTGGGGGCTGGCGCCGGTCCAGGATCCGGAGCGCCGCGACTTCCTCGAGATCCTGGAGGATCGCTATGGCACCCACTCGACCATCATCACGAGCCAACTGCCACCCGCCCAATGGCACGACTACCTCGGCGAGGCGACCCTGGCCGACGCGATCTGCGACCGCCTGCTGCACAACGCCCATCGGATCGTGCTACAAGGACCCTCGCGAAGAAAGGAGGCAAAGCTCGAAGGCTGATCGACGGCCCAGCGTCGCTTCGCTCCGATCACGATCCGCCGATCTACGTGATCACGATCGAGCGATCTGAGCGATCACGATGACCGAAATGCGCACTAACACGAGACCGTGCCCCGAGCCCAATCTTCTCTGGCGCCGCGAGCTCGATTCCTGGCCCGCGGCAGAGGAAACAAAGCAACTCGCGTTTAGCGTCGGCGCCTGGATCGAGGACGCCTTCGGTTCTCAGAGCCGGCGCTTCCTCGCGCGCGAAGGCAAGCTCGCAGGCCAGTTCGACTGGCAGCGCTATCGGTAATGTCGTTGGCGAGTCGATGAAGATCCCGGACTGGCTCAAGAAGTTACTGTCGGCGCCTCCTGTCGCCTCATCGAATCCAGAGGGAGTCGACGCTCGAAAGGCGAAGTCGACAGCCGCTGAGCCTGCACGACCGGAAGGATATTCTGCCGACCAACCGATCCGGTCGAAAGAAGAGG
>QHSR01000169.1 GCA_003221635.1 Candidatus Rokuibacteriota bacterium
CGCCCGGGCTTCAACCGGCAGGAACTCGCCGCCTCCGACTCGCCGGGCCGCGAGGGCTGGGACCTGTTCCGCTGGTCCAGGTACAAGACCTCTCCCGAGGAATCGCGCCGGGTATCGGCGTTCGTCGCGAGGAAGGGCGCGCTCGCGGTGGTCGTCCTCGTCGACAGTCCGCTCGCGGCCGTCCAGCGACGCAGCTCACAGGTCGGGCTCGCGCACGACAGCCTGCGTCCCGCTGGCTACGTCCGCGAAACGTACCGAGGCCGAACGCCCCGGCCGCTGGACGCGGCGCGCGTGGCTGACATGCAAGGGTTCATCGACCGGATGCGCGAAGCCGCCGACGTGCCGGGTGTGTCGGTCGTGCTCTTCGACCGGCACGCGACGCTCATCGAAGAGGGTTTCGGCGTCCGCGAGCACGGCCGGCCCGAGGTCGTCACCGCCGACAGCCTGTACATCATCGCGTCGAATACCAAGCCGCTCACCACGCTCCTGCTCGCTCGGCTGGTCGACGATCGGGGACGCCGAGGTGACCCGGCGCATCTTCGTGAAGCACCTCGTCTGCGCGTGCACGGGTCTGCCCCGCCAGGACTTCGACTGGCTCTTCACCTTCGATCGCTCGTCGCCGCAGGGGCAGCTCGATGTGCTGGCGACGATGAAGCCCACGACGGAATTCGGCGCGCTCTTCCAGTACAGCAATCCGCTCGCCGCGGCCGCCGGGTACATCGGCGCGCGCACGATCAAGCCCGACGGAGAGCTCGGCCAGGCCTACGATGCCGTCATGCGCGACAAGGTGTTCGGCCCGCTCGGGATGAGCCGAACGACCTTTTCTTTCGACGAGGCACTGCGCACGGACCACGCGTCACCGCACTCCTGGGACATGTCCCTGCGGAACGTGCCCATCGACATGGCCCTGAACCATTCCATCATCCCCATCCGCCCTGCCGGCGGCGCGTGGTCGAGCGTGCGGGACTACGCTCGCTATGTGCGCCTGGAGCTCGCATCGGGTCGGCTCCCGGACGGCTCGACGTTCATCACCGAGAAGAACATGCTCGCGCGGCGTGTCCCGCAGGTGCGGGTGGGTGAGGACTCCTGGTATGGCATGGGGCTGTGGATCGAGGACATCAAGGGCATGCGTGTCATCAGCCACGGCGGCTCGATGTTCGGCTACAAGAGCAACTTCTTTTTCGTGCCGGACGCCGGGATTGGCGGCGTGATCCTCACGAATGCCGATTCCGGTTGGAGGGTGGCGACGGCGGTCATGCGGCGCACGCTGGAGGTGGTCTACGACGGCAAGCCCGAGGCGGAGGAAAATCTGCTGTCGGGAGTGCGAGAGACCCGGGCGTTCCTGACGGGCGAGCAGCGGGACTGGAAGGTGCCTCCGGAGCCCTCCGAGGTGAAGCGGCTCGCGGGCTCGTACCGCAACGCGGCGCTCGGCGAGATCGTCGTCCGCGAGGGAAAGGATGAGGTCGTGTTCCAGTTCGGCGGCTGGAAGAGCCGCATGGCCAGCCGGGTGAACCCGGACGGCACCACGTCCTTCCTCTCGATCGAACCCGGCGTCCGCGGCTTCGAGTTCAACGCGCCCGCCGCGAGCGGCGTCTACACGCGGCTGACACTCCGCGACCCGCAGCACACCTACGAATTCGAGTCGATGGGCCCTACGAGGATGTGAAGCTCAAGGGAAAGTAAAACCGAGCGGCGACGCGCTGGCCCTCACTCGAACGGGCGTCCATACCGCTCGAGATGCGCGACCTCTCGCAGCGGCTTGCGCTGCTTCTTGCCGCGTCCAACGGCGCGAGCCGGATAGCCGAACGGCAGTATCGCCAGCACATCGAGGCCGGCCGGGATGTCGAGGACGGCCTTGATGTGCTGGCGATCCTGCCGTTCGGCTATCCGGCTCGCGCCGTTGGACGCGGCAAGAAGCAGCGCAAGCCGCTGCGAGAGGTAGCGCATCTCGAGCGGTATGGGCGCCCGTTCGAGTGAGGGCCAGCGTGTCGCCGCTCGGCCGAGCCGGCGCAGTGTCGCGCCGTCGCGGATCACGATGAAGTGCCACGGCTGCCCGTTCATCCCGCTGCCCGTGAGGCGCCCCGCCTCGACGATCCGCCGCACCACGGCGTCGGGCACGGGCTTGTCCTGGTAGCTGCGCACGGCGAGGAGCGTGCGAATGGCCTCGAAGGCGTCCATCGGAGTTGGGGCAAGCCTCCAGCAGAGCTGAACGTTGACGCGACAATACCTGACGCGGTGATCGTGCGCCACCTCATGAGCACGGTGGGCGCGATCCTGGCGCGAGCGGTGGAGATGCCAGGTGTACCCTTGGACACGATGGCCGCGATGGTGACCGACCGTGACTCTCTAGCTAGGCTAAGGAGGCCGCGATGGCGGTGAAGAAGATTCCCGAAGGGCACAACCGCGTCTCACCCTACCTGATCGTCGACGGCGCCGAGCGCGCGCTCGACTTCTATAAGAAGGCATTCGGCAAGAAGGCATTCGGCGCGGTGGAGTTATTCCGTCACACGGCACCGACCGGGAAGGTGGGTCATGCCGAGGTACGCATCGGCGACACCGTCATCATGCTCGCCGACGTGCATCCGGACTTCGACGCGCACAGCCCGGCGCACTACGGGGGCTCGCCGATCAGCCTGCACATGTACGTCGAGGACGTCGATGCCGTGGCGCACCAGGCGATCGCCGCGGGAGCGAAGGTCAAGCGTCCGGTCGCCGACCAGTTCTACGGCGACCGGCTGGGAACGTTCGAGGACCCGTTCGGCCACACGTGGCACATCTCCACGCATTTGGAAGATGTGTCGGGCGCGGAGCTCGACCGCCGCGCGAAGGCGGCGATGGCGCAACACAGGAAGAGCTAGAGCGTGGGAACGTTCGGACCCCCCATGCAGGACTTCCTGTAGAGCTTGGAGTTAGGGTGGCTGGGTTGCTAGACTAGCGACATTAGTAGAATCGCCGAAGAACGAGATGTCTGGCGCTGGCGGCAAGCCTATCTACAAGCGTGGGGTGCCCGTGTCTCTCCCCACCTTGCTGAACGACCGACGCACGCGACCCGGATTGCCGCCGCCGCCGTGAGAACGAGCGGCCGGTCACGCATCCTGGCGGGTCTCGTGCTTCCTTGGCTGCTTCGCTGCCTCCTCCGTTGACCTTTTAGTCATCGCGGAAGCTACAGTCGGTACAGTCGACGCGGGTTTTCCTCGAGGATCTTTCGCTTGGCGGCCTCACTGAGGTCGGTACGGGTCAGGAGCGTTTTCGCCGCGAAGCGTTCCCGGTCACCGTGCGGCATGTCCGACCCGAAGATGATGTGATCCTCGCCCACCAGCTCGATCACCTGGGGGAGCAGCGTGTCGTCCACCTCCGTGCTGATGTACACGTTCCCGCCGCGCAGGTATTCGCGGGGAGGGCGGGCCGCACGGGGAGCGGTCTGCGGGATGATCTTGGCCATGCTCCTGGCGAAGTGGAACCGATGCTCCAGGCGATGCACCA
Organism: Candidatus Rokuibacteriota bacterium; assembly: GCA_003221635.1. GTDB lineage: Bacteria > Methylomirabilota > Methylomirabilia > Rokubacteriales > CSP1-6 > AR31. The sequence continues at coordinate 3,484 of QHSR01000169.1, forward strand.
TGAAGTGCAGCCACTCGCAGCCGGCCTCGAGGAATGCCACGCGCAGGGTGGGGAACCGATCGAGAATCCCGCTGCCCAGCACTGACGCGAAGCCCATCAGGACCGGCGTGAGAAAGGGGATCACGGTAGCGGTGTAGAGGTCCGCATAGAGGTTACTGAGAGACGGGCAGGCCCACCCGACGTGCACGGACAACGTCAGCTCCTCCTGGGCCACCACCTCGAAGAACGGAAGCAAGGCCGGGTCGTCGAGCAGCCGGTCACCGGCGGTACCGAGTACCATCACCGCTACCGCGCCGAGCTCGCGAGCCTCGCGGACTTGCCGGATCGCCGCTGGAATCTCGTCCAGGTTGACCACCGCAGCCCACCGGAGCCGCTGGTTCCCGCCGATCGCGTCCGCCAGCCAGCGGTTGTAGGCGGAGCACAGGGCGGTGGAGAGCGCGGAGCTTACTGTCAGGGGATACGCCAGGAAGAGGGTCGGATAGAGCACCGCCACGCCGAGATCCTCGGCATCCATGTCTCGTAGTCGCGCGTCGGGGCCGCGCAGCTCGAGGCTCTCCAGGCTCTCCGGCTTTGACTGGGTAAAGAGGGTTCGCTTTCCCCCGTAACTGGTCGGCGTCCCGAGGTTGTGGCACCCGCGGCCAAGCCGCCTCGGGAAGAGCTGCTCCTCGATCATCCAGTAAGCCAGCCCATCCGTGGCGACAACCTGAGGCCGCTGCGCCCGGAAGGCCGGATCCAGATACTTGTCACTGAAGGTGAGCTCGTGCTCCTCGACATGGCCGTCTGCGTCGATGACTACGAGGTCTTTCATGGAATCCTCCGGCGATCAGTGGCCGAACAGCCTGCGTACCAGCTCCGGTCCGTTGTCCCAGATCACGAGGGTCACGCCCATGAGGCTCTCGCCAGCAATCCATCCGGATGCCACTGGGAAGGTGAACTCCTCCGACCACTGCGGGTACTTCTTGGCCGCCCACCAGCCGAGCGCGCCACCGAGGAAAAAGAGCAGCCCATAGTACCAGTGGAAGGTCCAGGCGAGCCCCACGCCAGCCGGTCGAGGCCTCCGACCGCGATGCACCAGGCCTTGACGGGCCCGAGGGATCGAACGCCTTCGGAGAGCGCGAGCGCCACCGCGCGCCAGGTCTGCGCCGCCGGCGCCGGGAACTGGTCCGAGCCGAGGACGCTCGCGTCCGGCACGAGCAACCGGAACGACAGCACCGTCACGAGCGTCCCGACGAAAATGCCCGCGAACTGGGCGATGAACTGTTTGCGCGGGTGCGCCCCGAGCAAATAGCCGCTCTTGAGGTCGGTGAGCAGGTCGGCGCTGCTGCTCGCCGCCGCGGCGGTGATGTTGGCGCTCATGAGGTTCACGTTCGTATTGCCAGGACTCAGGACTCCAAACGTGAGCTGGGTGATTTTCCCCATCGCGCCCACCGGCGTGGTGTCGGTCTCACCGGTGACGCGGCACGCGACGAGCGCCAGCGCGAACGAGAGTAGCACCGCCACCACGGTCTGCCAGTACGGCATGCCGAGGGTGTGGTGGCCGAGGAGCGCGAGCCCGGTGACACCGACGATCTGGCCCCCGATGAACCACGACGCGGGCGCCTCGATCGCGGCGACGGGATCGTTCGCGGTCCTCCGGCTGCCGCCGAACATCGGGCCGAGGTCGGTGAAGGCACGCAGCGCCGTCCGCCACTGCATGGCGAACGAGAGCAGGCTCGAGGTCACCATGCACGCGACACCACCCCAGAGCGTCCACTGGACGATGCTCCCGTAACCCCACCCCTCGATGATGCCCTCGTGCTGGAGGACGGGCACGAAGATCATCCAGGCGGTGACACTTCCCAGCAGCATGCTCCAGCACACGTGGATCCCTGTGATGGCGCCGGCCGCGATGAACATGGGCTCCCAGGAGAGCATCACCGTCCGCCCCATCCACGCCGGGCCGAACACGCGCTGGTTGAGAGCTGTCACCCACGTCCCGATCATGAAGGGGACGAGCTTCGCACTCACGAGCGCGAGTCCCTCGGCCCAGAACTTGCCGACGACCGCGACGAGTCCGGCCCAGCCCAGAGCGCGGGCCGAACGCATGCCCTTGTCCCCGACCGAGTGGAGCGCGCGCAGCGTTTCGGCGGCGGCGATGCCACTCGGGAAGCGGAGCTGCTCGATGTTGACCATCTGCCGCTTCATGGGAATCGCCATCGTCACCCCGAGCACGGCAAGGAAGAACACCCACGCGAGCATCGTGGGCAGCGGCAAGGTGCTGTTGGTGATGAGCATGTAGGCCGCGAAAGCCGAGATGAGCGTGCCGCCGGTCGAGGAGCCCGCCGAGCTCGCCGTGGACTGCATGCAGTTGTTCTCCAGGATGGTCATGGGCGTGCGCACGATCCCCGCCCGGTGAAGCGTGGTCCAGATGGCGTACGAGAGGATGCACGCCGTGATCGCCACGCCGAAGCCCCAGCCGGCCTTGAGGCCGATATAGAGGTTGGTGAGCGAAAGCACTCCTCCCAGCACCGAGCCCATGAGCACCGCCCGCCAGGTAAGCTGCAGCATGCGGTCGCCCCGGCCCCGATAGACCCGTTCGTGCCACTGGCGTTCGATCTCTTCCGGCGTCCCCTGGAAGCCGTCGATAGGTAGCGCGTCGAGCTCATGGGCCGCTTCGGCCAAATTGGGGTTCGTCGCGCTCATCTCCACCTTTCCTCCCGCGGCCGCCGGCGAGTCAGGATACCCCAGCTTGCCGACCAATTCGGGAGCGTGGCGGACCTCCGCCCGGAACGGGAATGCGATGCCGGCAACATCGTGGTACATACGAACCGCACGATGAAGACGATTGCTGTCGTCGGGCTTCTCGGTATCCTCCTCGTTCCTGCCCTGGTGATGAGCGCGACGCGCGTCGCCATCGGCACCGGTCCGTGGAGCGGTGTCTACTTCCCGGTCGGGGAGGCCCTCGCGAAGGTCCTCAACAAGCACGTCCCCGAGATCGACGCGGTCCCGACGCCAACGGTCGGCTCGGCCCATGCGCTCGAGCTCGTCCATGGTGGCGAGGTGAGCCTCGCGATCGTCGGCCTCGCCACCGCTCACTTCGGCGTGCGCGGGCAGCGCGAGTTCACCCGCAAGTACGACAACGTCGGCTTCGTCATGGCGGGTATGGATGCGGGACAGAGCCTTGTCACTCGAGCCGAATCCGGGATTAGGACGTTCGGCGACGTCAAGGGCTTGCGGCTCGCCGCCAATGCCCCGGCGTCGAAGGCGCTGCTCATTGCCGCGCTCAAGCCCTACGGGGTCGCGGAAGGGGACATTCGGCTGACGCTCATGAGCTTCGCCGAGCAGATCGCCGCATTGAGAAACGAGACCATCGATGCCGGCTTTCTCCCCGTCAGTCCGCGCAACATCGACGTGGTCAATCTTGCCGCGGAGTATCCGGTCCGGATCCTGAGCTTCGAGGCCTCGAAGGCGAAACTGTTCGAGGCGGTCCCGGACTGGACGCCCGTCGTCCTCAAGGCGCGGACGTATCCGGGCCAGAACCAGGATCTGCTCATCCCGGGAACGCACACGGCGCTCCTCGCTCACCGGCAGGCAGAGAGCGCGACGATCTATCGGATCGTCAAGACCATCGTCGAGCGCAATAGTGAGTTTGGCGAGCTTCACCCCGGGGGCCGAGAGTTCACGCTCGAAAAGACGCGATTCTTCGTCGAGAAGCATCTGGTCCCGATGGCGTTTCACCCGGGGGCCGAGCAATACTGGCGTGAGAAGGGGATATTGCGATAGCCATCGGGACCTGATTGACCGCGACGGTCTTCGCGAGCACACTCAGACCCGCCCGGGAAAATCTACAATGCGCTACCGACGCTTGAGTTACCGCTACGCGATGGCGGTGCCGTCCGGCCAGACGTGGCCCTTGGGGGACTTCTGGCATAGCGACCGCGTGCGTCTTCTCGTGCAGGTTCCCTGGCGGCCCGACGCTGACACGTACGAGACCGCGACCACGGTCGAGATCACCGTGGATCTTGCCGGCGTCGAGGAAGACGACTTCGAGGTGCAGCTCTTCGAAGACGCGCTGATCGTCGAAGGACGCCGCCAGCTTCCCTCGTGCCCCGAAGGGGCTGTGTACCACGCGGCCGGCGTTCGCCAGGGGCCGTTCCGGGTCGAGCTGTCGTTCCCGGCTCCGGTGGACCCCGAGCGCGTCGAGGCCCGCTACGATCGTGGCCTGCTGCGCATCACGCTGGCCAAGAGTGCGGGAGCCCGGTGATGGCCGTCCAGCCCGGTCGCGGCGCTGCGGATTTCGCCGTTCCCGATGCGCTCCCCGTCTTGCCACTTCGGGACGCCGTCGTGTTCCCGCTGACGGCGCTTCCGCTCGCCGTGGCACAGCCGCGCTCTGTTCGACTCGTCGACGATGTGATGCGCGGCAACCGGCTGCTGGCGCTGGTGGCGCAGCGCGATCCGAATACGGAGCCGGCCAAGCCCGACGACCTCCACCGTGTCGGCACTGTCGGAATGATCCATCAGCTCGCTCGAGCACCCGATGGCAGCGTGCGCCTCGTGGTCCAGGGTCTCGAGCGGATCCGGCTGCTGGACTGGATCGGCACCGAGCCGTATCTGGTCGCACGGGTCGAGGCGGCTCGGGACCAGGTGATCCAGGCGACGGAGCTGGACGCGCTGCGGCGTGCTGTGGTGGATATCTTCCGTCGGCTGGTGGAGGCGTCACCGGAGCTACCCGACGAGCTGGCGGCTGCGGCCGAGAACGTCACGGAGCCTCGCCACCTGGTCTACTTCGTCGCGTCGGTGGTTCCCATCGACGTGGCCGCGCGGCAGGCGCTCCTCGAGATGGATCCGCTCACCGCCAAGCTCCGCCGACTGGTGGATCTGCTGCAGCGCGAGGTCGCCGTGCGCGAGCTGGGCCGGAAGATCACGACGGAAACCGAGGAACGGCTCTCGACGCAGCAGCGCGAGTTCTACTTGCGCGAACAGCTCCGATCCATTCAACGCGAGCTCGGGGAGGACAAGGGGAGCGACAGTCAGGTGGCCGAGCTCCGCCGCCGGATCGAGGAAGCCCGCTTGCCCGACGAGGCGCGTCGTGAGGCCGAGCGTGAGCTGGGCCGGCTGACCGGGATCTCGCCGGCCTCGCCGGAGCACGGCATGGTCGTCTCGTATCTGGAGTGGATGGCGAGCTTGCCCTGGAGCAAGCTCGGCGGTGGGATCATCGACATCAACAGGGCCCGCCAGGTTCTGGACGAGGATCACTTCGACCTCGAGAAGATCAAGGACCGGATCCTCGAATATCTGGCCGTCAAGAAGCTGCGGCAGGAGCGCGACGGGCGGGAGAGACTTTCAGGATCGGGCGAGACGCCAGTGCCCGCCGAGCCGCCGCGCGTGACGGGCGACAGTCCGGCGCGAGAACCGATCCTCTGTTTCGTGGGGCCTCCCGGTGTGGGCAAGACCAGCCTCGGCCAGAGCATCGCCCGCGCCCTCGGCCGGCGGTTCGTGCGCATGTCCCTGGGCGGCGTCAGGGATGAAGCGGAGATCCGGGGCCATCGGCGAACGTACATCGGCGCCCTCCCGGGGCGCATCATCCAGGGGCTCCGGCGCGCCGAGACGCGTGATCCCGTCTTCATGCTCGACGAGATCGACAAGGTCGGCGCGGACTGGCGGGGTGATCCGTCCTCCGCGTTGCTCGAGGTGCTGGACCCGGCCCAGAACAACACCTTCGTCGACAACTACCTCGGAGTCTCCTTCGACTTGTCCCAGGTGCTGTTCATCGCGACGGCCAACACACTCGAGACCATCCCAGGGCCCCTGCGTGATCGGATGGAGATCCTGGTGCTGTCCGGCTACACGGACGAGGAGAAGATCGGGATCGCGAGAGAGTATCTGATTCCGAAGCAGCTCGCCGCCCACGGCCTCGCCCCGGCCGAGCTCTCCTTCGAGCCCGAAGCCATCCGCCAGATCGTGCGGGGATATACCCGCGAGGCCGGCGTGAGGAGCCTCGAGCGAGAGATCGCCGCCGTCGCCCGGAAGATCGCCCGTCGGCTGGCGGAGGGACAGCGCGCGTCGGTCCGGATTACCGCCGACAGCGTGACCGAGTACCTCGGCCGCCCACGGTTCTTCGACGAGGTCGCCGAGCGAACCACCCGTCCCGGTGTCGCCACGGGACTGGCCTGGACGCCGACCGGTGGAGATGTCCTGTTCGTCGAGGTGACGATGATGCCGAGCTCCGAAGAGCGGCTGATCCTCACCGGGATGCTGGGAGACGTCATGCGCGAGAGTGCCCAGGCCGCCGTCTCCTACGTGTGGTCCAACGCCGGGGCGCTCGACATCGACACCAGGCTCTTCGAGGGCAAGACCATCCACGTTCACGTGCCGGCCGGCTCGATCCCCAAGGACGGGCCGTCGGCCGGAGTGACCATCGTGACGGCGCTGGCCTCCCTGGCCACGCGGCGGCCGGTGCGGAGCGAGGTGGCCATGACCGGCGAGATCACGCTCCGCGGCAAGGTGCTCCCCGTCGGAGGAATCAAGGAGAAGGTCCTGGCGGCGCACCGGGCTGGGATCCGTTCCGTGATCCTGCCGCGGCGGAACGAACGGGACGTCGAGGAGGTGCCGGAGGAGCTGCGCAAGCAGATGCGCTTCGTCTTCGTCGACGACGCCGAGGAGGTCCTGCGACATGCCCTCACGCCCTCCGCAGCCGATGTGCGACCAGCGGCGCGGTCGGGAGCCTGAGCGGCGCTAGATCGCGCCGGCAGCGATGTTGACGGCCAGGGCGAGGAGCGCCGCGTTGAACAGGAACGACACGACGCCATGGGCGGCGACGGTACGGCGGATGTGCTTGCTGACGACGGCCACGTCGGAGACCTGGGACGTCATGCCGACGACGAACGAAAAGTAGACGAAGTCCCAGTAATCCGGGTTCGCGTCGCCCCCTGGGAAGACCAGGCCCCGGCCGGCCGTCTCGTCGTAGAACTCGTGAGCATAGTGCAGCGCGAAGATCATCTGGATGAACGCCCAGGACAGCACGATGGTCATGGTGGCCAGGACCAGATGGCTCGTCGGCCGGGACTCCCCGGCGGGGGATCGACCGAGCTCGGCGAAGATGGCGCCCAGGCTCGCCAGCGCCGCCGCCACCGTGAGCCCGAGGATGGCGAGCTGACCCTCGTCCTGCATCGCGGCGCGGCGGCGGATATGGTGGACGTCGGAGCGCGCCATCATGTGAAGCGCGAGCACCAGATAGAGCGCGATGCCGATGTCCCAGCCGGCGAGCAGGCGGGTCGCGCGCAGCCAGTCCGTGGCGACGGCCGCCGACGCGCCCGCGACGACGCCGACGGCCCCCGCGATGAACAGTCGGGGCCGCGCCCGCACGATGCGCACCAGAAAGGGCGGTCTTGGAAACATCGGTCGTCGATCCAAAATACCATCATGGCACCCCATCCGACTTCACGACGCTCGAGATCGCGCGTTCGAATCCTCATGGGCCCGTGATTTTCGCCGCGATCCTGTATCCTGTGCGGCGGATGGCTGGGGGGTGCCCGTCCCCGGCCGCTGACAGGAGGCGACAACGTGACCAACGTCCCGCGCATCACCGGCGTGCTCTCCCCGGTCGTCACCCCGTTCAAGCCCGACCTCGCGCCCGACCCGGAGCGGTTCGTGCGCCACTGTCGCTGGCTCCTGTCCCAGAACGTTGGCCTCGCCGTCTTCGGGACGAACTCGGAAGCGAACTCGCTCTCGGTCGAGGAGAAGATCGAGCTGCTGGACCGGCTGGTGGGGGCGGGGCTCGACCCCGCGCGGATGATGCCGGGCACTGGCTGCTGCGCCCTGCCGGACTCGGTCCGGCTCACCGCCCACGCGATGAAGCTCGGCTGCGGCGGCGTGCTGATGCTGCCGCCGTTCTACTACAAGGGTGTGAGCGACGACGGGCTCTTTCGGAGCTTCGCGGAGGTGATCGAGCGCGTGGGGGAGGCGCGCCTGCGCGTGTACGTCTACCACATCCCGCCAGTGGCCCAGGTGCCCATCACGATAGGGCTCGTCGAGCGCCTGCTCGCGGCGTATCCGATCCAGATCGCCGGCATGAAGGACAGCGGGGGCGACTGGAGCAACACGAAGGCGTTCCTCG
>QHSR01000270.1 GCA_003221635.1 Candidatus Rokuibacteriota bacterium
ACACCGACACGAACTCCGGGCTCGTTCCCGGGGCCGTCAGCCTGACCGTCGGTCGGACAACCGTGAGCAGCGCCAGCTGGACCGTAGGCGACTCCAACTATCTCGGGACCGAGGCGAATCTCGGGTTCACGTGGCGGTTCGCCCCGAACGCGGCCTTCGATCTGGTCGGGGCCTGGCTGTTCGCCGGTGCTGCGCTGGACACGGCCGAGTGCATTGGGGGTGCGCCCGGGAGCTGCGCCGGCGGCACCGTCGTGAGGAAAGACGCGCACGACGCCTACACGCTGGCAGCCCGCGTGAGGCTGGCCTTCTAGATGAGGTGCAACGCTGTGCGTAGTCCGTTCTGCAGCTGTTGGTGATGTCGGCCCCGAGGTGCTGTCAATAGCTCAGCTGCTGTTCACCACCACTTGAGGAGGGCGGTAATGCGAAGGTTCCTCGTCACGGCAGTGTTCGCCTTCGTCATCCTCGCGATGCTGGCTCCGCCTGGATTCGCTCAGGCGCCGGCACCGAAGGTGACGATCACCGGGCTGTTCGACCAGGTCTCGTCGATGGGCAGAAACACCTATGACGGCAACCTGACCCGCAACAGCGACAAGGAGTGGTACGCCCGGACCCGGTTCCGTCCGGACTTCGAGTTCGCGGTCGGACGGGTCAAGGCCGTGCTCGGCCTCGAGATCGACTTGCAGTACGGGCAGTCCGGGACCAACGACGGTGGGTTCCCTGGCAACGTTAGCGGGTCCGCGGGCGGCTTTGGCTCCAGCCAACTCGGCGCCGCCAACGGCGGCCAGCCCCCGGGGTGCAAGGTCAACACCAACGGCTGTCTGGACCTCAACACCGACGTCGGCGGCATGATCGAGATCAAGTGGATCTACACCGAGTTTCCGCTGACGGGCAAGGACAGCTTGCTGCCGTTCATCCCGGTCGAGACCATGGCTAGGCTGGGAGGCCAGCCCTTCGACACCCTCGGCCAGTACAAGCTCGCCCAATACGCGAACGGCGATTTCGCCGGAGTATCGGCGATAACGACGTTCTCGCCGGAAATCAAGACCAATCTCGCCTGGGTCATGCTCGAGGAAGAGCTCGCCGGCGGCACCCGGGGCCTCGGTATTAACAAGGTTACCCGCGGCGAGGACTACGCGCTGATAGCCAGCCCCGAGTTCACGCCGTTCAAGGGGCTGGACATAAAGCCCCTGTACTCCTGGTTCCACGCCGACGGCCAGACGCAGGGGGGTGCGCGGCGTAACCTGGCCAACACTCGCACCGTTAGCGGCTTGATCAACGGTCAGGGGGCGAGGGGTCCCGCCCTAGCGGCTACTTCGCCGGGGGACCCGACGGAACACGAGAATCGCCACACGATCGGCCTCGATGCGCGCTTGCGGATGGGCCCCTTCGGTCTCGATCCCACGGTCTACTGGCAGTTTGGTCGGGCCGATACCCAGGGGTTCGATAACACTGGTACCGCGAGGAAGATGACGGCCGACATGAGCGCCTGGCTCGTCGATGTCATCGCCAGCTACCAGCTCGGTCCGCTCCTCCTCGAGGGGCGCGGTGTGTACTCTACGGGTAACAAGGCGCGCGACAACCTGTCGAAGAGCATCAAGTACTACCAGCCGCTCGATACGGACGGCAACTACTGGGCCGGCGGCTGGACCCAGTTCTGGGCTTCCGGTGTCGACTACTTCAACCAGGGCTGGGCGACGACGGGTAACTACGTCGGCTACGACCGCTACGGCCGCATTGGGTTCGCCCTCCGGGGTACGTACAACATCACGCCCGCGCTGAGCCTGTACGGGGTCGTCCACGCGATGTGGACCGCACAGGCAGTCGATACCGACACGACCTCCCAGCTCGCCAGCGCCTCGGGGGTCGGGACCGCAGCGAGGTTAACCATCGTCAACGCACCAGGCTGGTTGCAAGGCGATTCCAACTATGTCGGGACCGAGGGGAATCTCGGGATGACCTGGCGGTTCGCGCCGAACGTAGCGTTCGATCTGGTCGGAGCCTACCTATTCGCCGGCGATGCGCTCAACGCGGCTGAGTGCCGCGGGACCCTGAGCGCGACGACGGGCTGTGCTGGCACGGTCGTGCGTATGGACGCGCATGACGCCTACACCTTGGCCGCACGCATGAGGTTGTCCTTCTAACCGGTAGCCGCAGTCTGACCGCAGTGGAGGCGGGGCATGGGTGGCAGGATCGCCCATGCCCCGTTTCATTTTCCCCCATTCCTTGACTCTCCCTACCCCCTGGGCTAGCCTCGGGCTAATGTTGGCGCAAGTGTCCTCATGAGCCGTCACGCGGCTCGCGTCATCTCCCTCGCGGTCCTCATCGCCGTCGGGGGCACCGGGACGTCGGGAGCCCAGACGGCATCGCCCCCATCCCTGGGCGTGCTCGTCGATCAAGTCCTGGCCCTCTTTCCGAAGGTCGATGGCGAGGTGATCGAGGTCCAGGGCAGCACGATCACGCTCTCGCTCGGCAGCCGCGATGGTCTCATCGCGGGCGTCGAGCTAGCCCTGTACCGCCAGGGTCGCGAGCTCCGCCATCCAAAGACGGGTGAGATTCTGGGCCGGACCGAGCAGACGGTCGGGCGCGTGGTGGTCCAGCAGGTGCTCGAAGCTTACTCGACCGGGACGGCGAGCGCGGGTGCCGAAGTGCAGCCTGGCGACAGGGCCAGGGTCTCGGCGGGGAAGATCAAGCTGAGCCTCGTGCCGATCGTCGAAGGCGGCGTGAAGGAGGCGCTGGCGGAGGCTGCGGTTCACGAGGTGATCGAAGCCTTCAACCGGGCCAGCCGCTTTCAGATCGGCCTGGGCGACGGCATCAGCGTCTGGATCGCCCAGCAGGGCATCAAGCGTGAAGACGTCCTGGCGGGCAAAGGCCTCGATTCGATCGTCGAGCGCTTCAAGGTCGAACACCTGCTGATCGTCGCGTTCACGCGCGTCCAGGGCAAACCGTACATGGACGTCCGATTGTTCAGCTCGCCCGCGGTGAGCCCTCGCCTGACCACGGCGCTCTTCGTGCCGCCGACGATCAAGCCGGCCGCCAAGGGCGACTTCTCGGCCGCGGGCAAGCAGCGTGAAAGCCAGACGCCGAACCCGCAGCGGTCGTTCCTCGCCCGGTTGCTGTTCGGGGACCTCGACGCCGGCGCGTACTCCAGCGGCGAGTCGTCCATTACCCTGAAGGAAATCGCGAAGTACCCGTTCTACGTCACCTCCATGGATGTCTCCGTCGGGTCGAAGGACAAGATTGCGCGGATGGTCATCACGGACGGCGATCGCGTCTTTCTCTATCGGATCACACCGGAACGCGTCCTCGAGCCCGAGTGGACGTATCGCGGTGACACACGGGCGCGCGTCTTCAGCGTCCAGCTCGCCGAGCTGTCCGACGACGGCACTCCCTACGTCGTGGTGAACCGCTACAGCCAGATTCAGGCGATCCAGGTCAACTCCCTGATCCTGGCGACGAAGGACAAGAAGCCGGTCGTGGCCGTCGAGGACGTGAACGAGATCTTGCTGGCGGTGGACGTGAGCGGCGACGGCGTCAAGAAAGTGCTCTGGGCTCAGTCGTTCGTCGAGAACGGCTTTTTCAAGAAGGGTGACGCCACGCGCGTGGCGCTTCGAAACGACCGGCTGGTGGCCGATGGGCGGGTTCGGGTCCCCAGCTCGTTCCGCGCGACCGGCGCGACGTACACCAACATCTCGGGCAAGGGGACGCGGGCGCTGGCCTTCATCGACGAGAACAGCCGCCTGCGGATCGCGATCGACGTCGAGGACGCGTTTCGCTCCTCGTCGCTGGTCGGCGGGGGCCTGCCCAAGCTAGGGGTGGAGAGGCAGATCGAGCGGGGTGGCCGCACCTATCTCTACACCCCTGAGCCGATGCCCCTGTCGGTGGACCTGGACGGCGACGGGATCGAAGAGGTCGTCGTGCCCCAGAATCAGTTTCCGGGTCGCCTGGCCGTCGTCTTCAAGGGGCCGGGCGGCTACCGCTTCCAGACGGTCAACTCGGGCTTCGAGGGCACCATCGTAGCGCTCGGCGCTATCACTGGGGACGGGACTCCGGCGCTCGTGGTTGCGGTGGCCCGCTACGCGGGCATGATCGGCTCGGCGGGCGAAACCCAGATCATCATGACGACCGCGGAGTGACTCCGGCACGCGTCCATTCGTTGCCCTGACTCCGTCGCGCCTCACCCGGATGATCCGTCGCAATCAGACCGTGGTCCCGAGGGTCCTCCCGACTGCGCTCGGCACGGTCGAGGCGTGGTCGTGAAGCTCGACACGGCCCCGCCGCGTGGGATGAAGGATCTCCTTCCTTCCGAGGTGGAGCTCCGGGATCGCGCGACGGCCACGATTCTCGCCACCTACAAGCGCTATGGCTTTCGGCGGATCGAGACGCCGGCGCTGGAGAACCTGAAACTTCTCCTCGGGAGCGGCGGCGGCGAGAACGAGAAGCTGATCTACAAGGTCCTGAAACGGGGCGCGAAGCTCGACTCGGCGACGACTCAGCGTGAGGACGATCTCGCCGATCTGGGCCTGCGCTTCGATCTGACGGTCCCGCTCACCCGCTATTACGCCCACAACCGGGCCGCGCTGCCCGACCCGTTCAAGGCGATCCAGATCGGGCCGGTCTGGCGCGCCGAGCGACCCCAGAAGGGACGTTTTCGACAGTTCACCCAGTGTGACATCGACATCCTCGGCGTCGCCTCCGAGATCGCGGAGATCGAGCTGATCCTGGCGACCTCCGAGGCGCTCATCGGCCTCGAGCTCGAGCGCCCGCGGATCCGCGTGAACGATCGACGGATCCTGACGGCGATGGCGACGCACTGCGGCTTCGACTCTGCCCGCCACGGCGAGTTCTTCATCACGCTCGACAAGCTGGACAAGATCGGGCGCGAGGGAGTCGAGCGCGAGCTGCGCGAGGCCGGTCACACCACGGGCGCGATCGCGAAGCTGTTCGCCCTGTTCCCGTGGCCGGGCGACCCGTCACCGGCCGCTCTCGAGCGGCTGGCCCAGAGTGTCCCCGCGACGGCGGAGGCGATCGAAGGCCTCCGCACGATCCTGACCACCGTCGAGCGGGAAGCCGGTGGTCGCTTCGCTGTCGCGTTCGACCCCACGCTGGTTCGCGGCATGGGCTACTACACCGGTCCGATCTTCGAGGCGGCGTACGGCGACTACGGCTCGTCGATCGCCGGAGGCGGCCGGTATGACCGGATGGTCGGTCGCCTGATCGGGCACGACGTCCCGGCGTGCGGCTTCTCGATCGGGTTCGAGCGGGTGGTGTCGATCCTCGAGGAGCGGAGCGGCGTCGCCGGATCGGAGCGCGACCGGGTCGCGTTCCTCTTCGACCGGGACGACCCGCTGACCGAGGTCGCCGCGGCCGCAGGGCGTCTGCGCAGCCGAGATCGGGTCGTGTCGCTGACGCTGAAACGGAAGAATCTCGCCAAGCAGCTCGACGACCTGGTTGGGGAGGGGTTCGGCTCGTACGCGGTGTTTCGCGCCGGCCAGGCAGCGCCGGACGTCAAGCCGCTCGCCCGGCGAGCCGCCAGCGGGGGCGGCGCCGATGCATAGCCTTCGCACCCACACGTGCGGCGAGCTGCGGGGCGAGCACGTGGGTCGCACGGTTCGATTGTCCGGCTGGCTCCACCGGAAGCGCGATCACGGCAACCTGTTGTTTCTCGACGTCCGGGACCACTACGGAGTCACGCAGTGCGTGCTCGACGGCTCGAGCCCACTGTTCAAGACCGCCGAAGCGCTGCGCCTCGAGAGCGTGATCACGGTGACCGGGAAGGTCGTACCGCGCGCGCCGGGCGCGGTCAATCCGCGGCTGGCGACCGGCGAGGTCGAGCTGACGGTCGATGAGCTCGCCGTGCAGTCGGCGGCGGAGCCCCTGCCGCTCCAGGTCAACAGCGACGCCGAATTCCCCGAGGAGACGCGCCTGCGCTACCGCTTCCTCGACCTCCGGCGCGAGAAGCTCCACGCGAACATCGTGCTCCGGAGCCGGGTCATCGCATCGATCCGCCGGCGAATGATCGAGGCGGGCTTCACCGAGTTCCAGACGCCGATCCTGACCTCGAGCTCGCCGGAAGGGGCCCGGGACTACCTGGTACCGAGCCGGGTGCATCCAGGGAAGTTCTACGCGCTGCCGCAAGCGCCGCAACAGTTCAAGCAGCTCTTGATGACCGCAGGGTTCGATCGCTACTTCCAGATCGCGCCCTGCTTCCGCGACGAGGACGGCCGCGCCGACCGATCCCCGGGCGAGTTCTACCAGCTCGACGTCGAGATGTCGTTCGTCGCGCAGGAGGACGTCTTCGCGGCACTCGAGCCGGTCCTGCACGGCGTGTTCGAGGAGTTCTCCGGAGGCGCCGCGGTGACACCCGCGCCGTTCCCGCGCATTCCGTTCGCGGAGGCGATGGAGAAGTACGGCACTGACAAGCCGGACCTTCGCAACCCGCTTCTGATCGCGGACGTCACCGACGTCTTCCGGGGCTCGAGCTTCGCGGCGTTCGCGACGGCGATCGCCGCCGGCGCCGTCGTCCGGGCGATCCCGGCCCCCGGCGCGTCGGCCCAGCCGCGGAGCTTCTTCGACAAGCTCGGCCAGTGGGCGCGCGACCAGGGGGCCCCGGGACTGGGCTACGTCGTCCTGGCCGACGGCGGCGCGAAGGGGCCGATCGCCAAGTTCGTCGACGCCGACCGACTCGCGCGGCTCGTCGCCGCGACCGGCGCCCGCGAGGGCGACGCGCTCTTCTTCGTCTGCGACCGGAAGCCGGTGGCCGAGAAGCTGGCCGGGCGCGCGCGGGCGCGGCTCGGCGAGGACCTCGGGCTCGTCGAGCGCCACGCGTTCCGGTTCTGCTGGGTGACAGACTTTCCGATGTACGAGCTGAACGAGGACACCAAGCGGATCGAGTTCAGCCACAACCCGTTCTCGATGCCGCAGGGCGGCCTCGACGCCCTCGAGCGGTCCGACCCGCTGACGATCAAG
>QHSR01000258.1:0-9463 GCA_003221635.1 Candidatus Rokuibacteriota bacterium
GGGGCGGGTCATCGGCGTGCGCTGCACGGACATGGCCCCTTAACTTATCACGAGCTCGCGCACCCGCGAGGCCGCCGCCTCGCGGCTCTCCCGGTGGGTTGTTCGAGCGCCGGCTTCGCCGGCGCAACGATCTATTGATTAGACCGAGAGGGGTTCCGGTGGGGGAAATTCGGGGGGAGCGGCGTCGCTCCCCCCCCGATGTCAATGGCAGCTAATCCTCATCCTCGCCGCGCGACCGCTTGAGCGCCCGCCGCCGCTTCTTGCGGGCCTGGGCCTGCTTCCGCTTGCGCTTGACCGAGGGCTTCTCGTAGTACGTCCGCCGCTTCATCTCCTGGAAGAGCCCCCCCTTGAGCATCACCTTCTTGAGGGTCTTCAGGGCGGCTTCGATCTGGTTGTCCGCGACCTCGACCTTCGCCCGGGTCAGACTCGCCATCGGCCACGCAGGTGTGAGGTGGAGCGGTATGGCCGCGGGGGCTCGGACCGATCTACCGTGTCCATCTGCCCGAGCCGTCGCGTCCCTTCGGCGACGGCGATCGCGATCGTCCCGAACGCATCACGCGATTCCTCGACGAGGTCGCCCGCGTAGTTGACGATGCGCCACCGCCAGCCGGGCCGGCTCGGCGTCGAGAATGCCATTACGTGCATGACGGCCTCAACGGTCGCGCCACCCGCCGCCCCCGCCGCCACCGCGCCCGCCGCCGAAGCCCCCACCGCCGCGACGCTGGCCACCGCCCGAGCCCGCCGGTTTCGCGATCTCGACCTTGATCTGGCGGCCATCGAGGTCGGTGCCGTTGAGGCGCGACACGGCCGCGGTCGCCTCCTCATTCGTCGCCATCTCGACGAAGCCGAAGCCGCGTGACCGGCCCGTGTCGCGATCCGTCACGACAGTCGCCGATTGGACCTCGCCGAAGCCGGCGAAGGCCTCGCGCAGGCGCTCGTTCGACGTCGAGAAAGAGAGGCCACCCACGAAGAGCTTGACAGCCATGGGGATTGTCCTTTACTGACTTCCGCCCCGTGCACGGCCAGAACTCGGAAGAAGCTCGGGTCGCGGCCTACCAGTGAGGTGGGTTCAGTTGAACCGACTATTCACCGGGCAGCACTAGTGTACACGGCTACGGTCCGACACAACACCATTAGGATCTGAAGAATGCGGCTCGGCCGTCGAACGTCCTCACCTCGCGCCAGCGCGGATCTGAAGGACCCGACTGAGGTTACCCCCGGCGCGACGCAGGCAGGTTCGTCTCGATCTTCGCGTTCGCGCGGGCGACGTTGAGCCAGGACTCCCACGCGAGGCTCTGTTTCTGCGCGAGCACCTCCTTCAGAATCTTCTCGCGCTCCGGCGCGAGCCCGCCCATGTCGGGCTGCACGCGCTCGAGCACCTTTACCAGGTAGTAGCCCTGCGGGGCCTTGACCGGGGCGCTGAGCTGGCCGGCGGGCGTCTGGAGCGCCGCCACCATCACGTCACCCGGCAGCCGCTCGGCCGGCTTCGCGCGCGAGAAGCGCGCCGTCTCGCCCGTGACCGCACCTGCCTTCCTCGCGGCGCCCGCGAGGTCGCCGGTCTGGGCGTCGGCGGCGAGCTGCTTCGCCCGCTCCAGCGCGGCCGTCTCCGCCTTCTGGCGCTTCACCGACGTGGCCACTTTGTCCTTGATCTCGGCGAGCGGCGGCACGCCGGCGCCAATGGCTTCAACGACCTTGAGCACGACGAGCCCGGCCGGCGTCGGCACCGGGGTCGAGACGCCGCCCAGGGCGAGCGCGAACGCCGTCTCCTCGAGCGAATCGGGAGCGGTGAGCCCCGCCACGCGGTCGAGGCGGGCCATGGTCGTCTCGACCGGTTGAAGGCCGAGCTGCTTGGCCTCGGCCATGAAGTCCTTTGCGGTCTGCAGCGCCGGCCGGACCTGCTCGGCCCTCGCCTTCGCCGCCCGGTCCGCGGCTTCGTCCCCGAGCCGGCTCCGGATCTGGGGTGCGACCTCCCTCAGGGGCTTGCGCCCGCTCTCCCGAATCTCGAACACCTTGATCGCATGAAAGCCGAAGGGTGTACGGACCGGCTCGGACGACACTTCGCCCTTCTTCAACGCGAAGAGGGCCTGCTCGAACTGCGGCACCACCTCGCCAGCGCCGACGAGCCCGAGATCGCCCCCGCGCGGTGCCGTCCCGGAATCCTCCGAGATCTGCTGCGCCAGCTTGCCGAAGTCCTCGCCCGCTTTCGCGCGGCGGATGACATCGGCGACCTTGGCGCGCGCTTTGTCCTCCCCCTCGCTCCCCCCGGTTTCGGGGATACGCACGAGGACGTGCGCGGCGCGGACCTGGCGCGGGCTCTCGAACTCCTTGATGTGCGCGTCGTAGAACTTCTCGACCTCCGCGTCCGTCGGCGCGGTCACGAAATCCTTCCGGCTCAGCGTCACGTACTGCACGCGCCGGCGGTCAGGCTGTCGGAACTCGTCAGGGTGCTGGGCGAGGTACGCGGCGAGCTCTTCGTCGGTGGCGCTGGTGGCGGTGACGATCGGCGCCAGCTCGACCAGGGCCCACGCCGCGCGTACCTCCTCGCGCCGGAGCCGGAATGCCTGCTCGAGCTCGCCCTCCGACACCTTGACGCCGCCCCGGACGGCCGACTCCACCTTCGCGCGCGTCAGCTCGCGGCGGATCTCACCCTCAAAACTCGCAGGCGTGAACCCGCGCCGTTTGAGGGCGTCCTGGTAGCGCCTGAGCGTGAACCGTCCGCTCTCCTGGAACGCCGGGATCGCGTGGATCCGGGCGTTCAGCTCCTCGTCGCTGACGACGAGTCCCTCGGCGTGAGCGCGCTGCACGACCAGAGCCTCCTGGACGAGGTCGCCGACGACTTGCTGCGGCAGCCCGAGACGCTCGGCCATCTCCGCCGAGAAGCGGTCGCGGTACATCTGCGCGTACGCCTCGAGGTACGACTGGTAGCGACGTTGAAAGCGCTCCAGCGGGATGGTCTCGCCGTTGACCGTCGCGACTCGGTCATGCGGCGGCTGGCCGCCGTCGCGGGAGCCGGTCGCACCGAACACGAACAGCGAGGCGACGAATGCCGCGATCACGGCCAGGAGGCTGATCTGGAGCGATTTCCGGTACCGCCGCATCAGCGTGATCATCGCGCTCAGTCCTCGGGCGCGAGGCGCCGCAGCCGCGCATCCGGCGCGCCACTCTCTTCCGGCACGACCCGCCGCGCGACGGTGATGAATCCGGTGTGGGCGACCATGCGGTGGAACGGCCGCACCGACTGGCCTTCGATGTTCCACGGCCGGTAGAGCGTTTCGAATGTCTCGACGAGCGCCCAGTCGCGCTCGCGGTTGAGCGTTTCGGCGATCTGGTGCGACTGCACGATTGTCGGCACGTAGCAGAGGAAGATCCCACCCGGCCGCAGCACTCGCGCGACGAGACCCGTCAGCTTCCAGGGCTCGGGGAGATCGAGCAACACCCGATCGACCGGCTCCTCCTCGCCGAGGCCGTCCTCGACGGGCCGGAGCCGCACGGCGAGGTTCGCCACCTCGCCGAGCCGCATGTGGATGTTGGCCAGCGCGCGGCGCGCGAATTCATCCCGTTGCTCGTAGGTGATGACCCGGCCCTCGGGGCCCACGGCCCGCAGGAGAGCCAGCGTCAAGGCACCGGAGCCGGTACCGGCTTCCAGGACCCGGCATCCCGGGTAGATGTCGGCCCAGAAGAGGATCATGGCCAGGTCCTTCGGGTAGATGACCTGGGCGCCCCGCGGCATCTCCAGGACGTACTCGGCCAGCGTCGGGCGTAGCGCCACGTAGCGAAGCCCCATCGAGCTCCGCACCCAGCTCCCCTCCGGCTGGCCGATGACCGCGTCGTGCGGCACCCAGCCGCGGTCGGAGTGGAACGTCTCCGACTTGCGGAGAAAGATCAGGTGGCGCTTGCCACGCTGATCGATGAGCAAGACCTGCTCACCGTCCTGGAACGGGAGCCCGTCGTTCACCTGGCTTCGGGGACGCTCGGAGCCGGCAGGAATCGGGTGGCGGCGAACGCCGCCAGCGGCGTCAGGGCGCTGATCCACAGCGCCGGGGACAATCCGCAGCGGTCGGCGACCCAGCCCAGCGCCGTCACGCCGAGGCCGCCGGCACCGATCGCGAAGCCCACGATCAAGCCCGAGGCCGTGCCGGAGTTGCGCGGCAGGTACGCCTGCCCGAGCACGATCGACACGGAGAAGCTCGACGTCAGGATCGCGCCGAACAGGCCGAGCATGACGAACGCAAGCACGCCTCGGGTCATCAGGAAGAGCATCCCGAACGGCAGCGCCGCGAGGAGCACCCACTTCATGAACACGCGCGGGCCCCATCGGTCGGCGAGCGGCCCGGCCACGACGGTGCCGGCCGCGCCGGCGCCGAGGAAGACGAAGAGGAGCGGCCCGACGAGCCGTGGATCGGCGCCGAGCTCGTCGATGTAGTAGAACGGCACGAATGTCGTGAAGCCGAGACTCGCCCACGAGCGGATCGTGACGACGAGGATCAGCAGCGCCATCGCGCCAGGCATGTTGACGCCGCGGACTGCGGCCGCGGCGGTGGCCCGGGGTGCGGCGGTCGGCGAGAGCGCGGGCAGCGCGGCGAGCAGCAGCGCCGCAGCGACGAGGGTCGGCGCCAGCATGCCGAGGCTGCCCGCGAGACCGAGCGCAGCGACGAGCGCCGTGATCACGGGCGGGCCCAGCGCCACGCCGACGTTGCCGCCCAGCGAGAACCAGGAGAGCGCCGTCGCCTTGCGCTCCCCGGCGACGCTCGTCGCCGTCTTGTACGCCTCCGGGTGATAGGCGGCCACGCCGAGGCCCATCACGATCACGAGCGCGAGCAGGGCCGCGTATCCGGGCGCCAACCCCATCAGCGCGAACCCGACGCCGGTCAGGAACACCGAGGCCGGGAGCATCCAGCGCCGGGCGGTCTGGTCGGCGAAGTAGCCGAAGAGCGGTTGCACGAGCGACGAGGCGACGTTCGCGGCGAGCACGATCGTCGCCGCCGAGGCGTACGACAGTTGATGCGCCGATTTCAGGAACGGCAGCACCGCCGGCAGCGATCCCTGGTTGAGATCGACGACGAAATGTCCGAGCGACAAGAGCGCGATCAGCTTCGCGTTGGGTCGGACACGGTCCGTGGTCGACGCGACGAGAGCCTGCGCGGCCGGCGCGCCGTAGGCCGCCGGCTTCGGTTCAGCCATGGCCTCCCAATGTTACACCACTCTGCGACGGACGCACGATCGCGGGCGCCCATCCGCGAGCGCGCGTCGCCTCGGCCGCCCGCTCAGCGAACGCGGGCTGATCCGGGATCCCGCGGCGCCGGGCGCACGCGCCACATCGAGACGACGCCCGCCGCCAGCGTCAGCCCGACGAAGCCGAACGCCGGGTAATAGCTCCCCCACACGTCGAAGGTTTTCCCGCCGAGCCACGCGCCGAGTGCTTCGCCCGGCCCCACCGCGAGCGTGAGCCAGCCCCAGATCGCGCCGAACGACGCCCCCGCGAAGAGGTCTGCGGCGCGGGCGGACGCCACGATACCCGAGGAGCCCTGGGCCATGCCGTAGAGCGCGACGTAGAGCACGAGCCACCACGAAGCACCCGTGACCCCGAGCGCCGAGAGACAGCCGACGCCGAGCGCGGCGCTGGTGTAGGTGAGCGTCAGCGCCGGCGCCCGACCGATCCGGTCGCACAGTACGCCCGTCGTCAGGCGTCCCGCGAGGCTCACGAGGCTCACGGCGCCGAGCGCCGCGGCGGCGGTGGCCGGCGCGATCCCCTGGCCGATGGCGTACGCGACCATGTGGACGTTCATGACCGGGAAGGCGCACGCGCCGAAGAAGCGGGTCGCCGCGAGCCACCAGAACGAGGCTGATCCGAGCGCGTCGGCGAGCGTCGTCCCCCGCCGCGGGCCAGCTACGCCGTCGTGCCCGACGGCCGCGCCTTCGGGCGAATCTGCGGGTTGCCCCTCGGGCAGTCGCTGGAACGCGTTGAGCGGTACGACGACGAGCACGAGGACCGCCGCCCACACGAGAAGCGTCGCCCGCCAGCCGAGTGCCGTCACGAGCGCCTGACCGAGCGGGAGAAAGCAGAAAGCGCCGACGGCCGTCCCGAGGTCGACGACGGCGATCGCCCGTCCGCGCGCCGCCGGATACCAGAGCGCCGCGACCGTCATGTTCGTCTGACTACCGAGCGCGGCGAGCGCGAGCCCGCCCCATAGCCCATAGGTCAGGACCAGCAGCGGCAGCGAGGTGACACGGCTCGCGACGACGAGCGCGGCCGCGGCGAGCACGGCGCTCCCCTGGAAGAGTCGCCGCGGCCCGAAGCGGTCGAACGCCGCCCCGATCAGCGGACCCGTGACGCCGCCGAGCAGGAGCGACGCCGACTGCACGGCCGCGACCTCGGCCCGTGAGCCGCCGAATTCGGCGACCAGCGGGAGGTAGAGGACGGCGAAGGACATGAGGACACCGCTCTGGGCCGCGAGCGTCACTGCGGCGATGGCCAGGCTGAGCCTGGCGTGGCGTGAGCCGGCCGGGTTCAGCGGATCAGCTGGCGCCTTCCGGGCCCGTCTCGAGCCGTCGCATCGCCAGGGCGGTCTCGATGGACCGCGAGAGACTCGAGATCTCGAACGGCTTGGTGACGTAGTCGTGGGCGCCGAAGGCGAGCGAGCGCTTCAGGACATCCTCGTTCGCGGTGCCGCTGATCATGATGACCTTGGCATGCGGGGCGAGCGCCACGATCGTCGGCAGCGCGCCGACCCCACTGAGCCCGGGCATGTAGACATCGAGCAGCACCACGTCGGGCGGCTCGGTGAGGACCGCGCGCACCGCCGCGGCGCCGTCGGCCGCCGTGCGCGTCCCGTACCCGAGCGAGTTGAGCACGTCCTCGAGCATCGTGCGCACCTCGGGGTTGTCGTCGACCACGAGGACCCGTCCCGTCGGTGCGCCGACGGACTTGACGGGCGCCGGGGCGCTCGGCGCCGGCGACGGAACCGGCGGCGGGGGACCGGTCAAGGCCGCCACCAGCGTCGCCGCCGGCACGGGCTTGGTGAACACGCCGGCCGCGCCGGCCGCGGTCGCCTGGCGCTGGAGCTCGGGATCGATGGCGCCGGTGACCACGAGCACCCTGATGCCAGGATTGAAGGAGTGGATCCGCTTGAGCGCCTCGACCCCGCCGAGGCGCGGCATCATGAGGTCGAGCACCACGGCGTCGGGTCGGTCCCGCTTGACGTACAGCAGGGCCTCGAGCCCGTTCTTCGCTTCGAGCACGTCGAAGCCCGCCACGCGGAAGGACTCGACGAGCACCTCCCGGACGTCCTGGTCGTCATCCGCAATCAGCACTCGCATGAGGAATCCCTCCGCGGCCGTCGATCACGCCCAGCGCTCATCCTCACATCCCGAACGCGTCGAGGCCCGTGATGTCGCGGCCGATGATGAGCGTGTGGATGTCGTGCGTGCCTTCGTAGGTGTTGACGGTCTCGAGATTCATCATGTGACGGATCACCGGGTGCTCGTCCACGATTCCGGCCGCGCCCAGGACATCGCGCGCCAGCCGTGCGCTGTCGAGCGCCATCTGGACGCTGTTCATCTTCGCCATCGAGACCTGCTGCGCCCGGACGTGGCCCTCGTCCTTGAGCCGGCCGAGCTGCAGACACAGGAGCTGCGCCTTGGTGATCTCCGTGATCATCCAGACGAGCTTCTGCTGGACGAGCTGGAACGACGCGATCGGCTTGCCGAACTGGACCCGCTGCTGGGCGTACTGGAGCGTCCAGTCGTAACACGCCATCGCCGCGCCCACCGCGCCCCAGGCGATGCCGTAGCGCGCCTGATTGAGACAGCCCAGCGGGCCGCGGAGCCCCTTGACGTTCGGAAGCTTGTTCGCGAGCGGGATTCGGCAGTCCTGGAACGACAGCTCCGAGGTGATCGAGGCCCTCATCGAGAACTTGCCGTGGATATCGAGAGTCGAGAATCCCCCGGTTCCACGCTCGACCAGGTAGCCGTAGATCTCGCCGTCATCCTCTTTCGCCCACACCACGGCGACGTCGGCGATCGAGCCATTGGTGATCCAGAGCTTCGTCCCATTCAGGACATACCCGTCGCCCTGGCGGCGGGCCCGCGTCTTCATCGAGCCGGGGTCCGAGCCGTGATCGGGCTCGGTGAGTCCGAAGCAGCCGACCTTCTCGCCTCGCGCCAGGGCGGGGAGCCACTGCTCCTTCTGCGCCTCGGAGCCATAGGTGTAGATCGGGTGCATCACGAGCCCGCTCTGCACGGAGGCCGCCGAACGCAGGCCGGAGTCGCCTCGCTCGAGCTCCTGCATGATGAGCCCGTAGGCGACGTTGTTGAGTCCTGCGCAGCCGTACCCCTTGAGCGTCGCGCCGAACACGCCCAGCTCGCCGAGCCTGGGGATGAGCGAGACGGGGAAGGTGCCGGCGCGATGATGCTCGGTGACGACGGGCAAGAATTCGGCCTCGACCCAGTCGCGGACCGCGTCGCGGATCATCCGCTCTTCCTCGGACAGGAGGCCCTCGATCCCGTAGTAGTCGACGCCCCGGAACTTCTCCATGACCTAGCCTCTCCGCCGCCGGAGCGCCGCCAGGGGCACCGAGAGGAGTGCCGCCAGGGCCACCGTCAGCGTCAGGGCGTGCAGGAAGTGAATCGGCGTGTTCCAGCCGACGAACCGCCCGGCGACCTCGCGCGGGATGCCCCTCGCGCTCCGCAGCACGCTCGCCTCGAGCGCCCCGAACCCCGACGCGTAATGGACGGCGAGCCAGAGGGCTCCCGCCACGCCCGCCACCAGCGCCGCGGCCCGGTGCCGGCGCGCTACGAGTGACACGAGCAGGAACGCGCTCGTTCCCGCCACCTGCAGTCCGGCGACCGCGTAGTAGGCGCCCAGCCCCGACCGCCCGGCCGAGTCCCGGAACGACGGGTACGCCTGACTCAGCGCCGGTGTCCGGGACAGGAGCAGCCAGTCCAGGAACTGCGCCAGGATCAGGGCGTGGCCGAGCATGAAGCCCGCGACGAGCCCGGTCAGGAGGGCCGCGAGAAACCAGATCGGCCAGAACAGGCGGTCGGTCACGTCAGAGCCGGATCGGGTTGAAGTCGGTGTCGTAGTCGTACGCGTCGGTCCGCTCGCGCGCCTTCAGCCAGGCCACCGCGGCGTACGTGAGCGGTGTCGCGGCCGCCTCGTAAAGGACCTTGACGATCCACTGTCCGACCATGATCCCGATCAGGACGCCCGTCGGCACCGAAGGGGCAAAGGCGAGCGCGACGAACACCGCGCTGTCGAGCGCCTGACCGACCACGGTGGAGCCGATCGTCCGCGTCCAGAGCCAGCGCCCCTGCGTCAGGATCTTCATCTTGGCCAGCACGAAGGAGTTGGAGAACTCGCCCGCCAGGTAGGCGACGAACGACGCCAGCAGGATCCGCGGCGTCTGCCCGAGGATCTCCTCGTAGGCGCTCTGGCCCTTCCAGAACGGCGCCGCCGGGATCTCGG
>QHSR01000258.1:9474-31447 GCA_003221635.1 Candidatus Rokuibacteriota bacterium
AGCCCCACACCTCCGTCAGCACGTCGCCGACGATGTACGACACCGGGAAGATGACAATGCCGGCGGACAGGACGACGCCCCCGACCGTGACGAGCTTGGTGGCCATCGTGTTCGCCGTCAGCAGACAGGTGACGAACAGCGCGGCGAACGTGATGAATCGCCAGCTCATGGCCGTCCGATGATACTACGCGGACTCGGAGGTCCGGGCCCGCCCCCACGGCGGTCTTCGTGCCTCATACGTTGGTGGAAATCGCGGACGGCTCCTCGTTCAGCGCGCGTCTCAACGCCCGCGCCAGCTCGGCGTCGTACTCGTGGGTCATCGCGAAGATCCGGCACTGCGCGACCTTCCCGGGCAGGTACTTGAGGATCTCGGTCAACGGCTCCTCGGAGACGCTCTTCGTCGACGAGTCGTACACGTAGATCTGCCGATCGCCCATCTTGAGCGGGTTCAGGGGCCGCGGGTCCTGCAGCGCCATGTCGATCTCGAACGGGACGTCCCGCAGCGCCGCGGGCAGGAAGGTGCGCACGCGCTTTTTCACCGTCTCGATGTCGAGGAAGCTCTGTCCCTTGCGCGCCTCGAACTGATCGAGGACCTCCTCGCTCGACATCCGCCATTTGAGCTTCCGGTCGAGGACGTGGCGCCACTCGGCACCCAGCGCCCGCTTGGCCGGGTCCTCGGCGTCGTGCCACCGCCCGACGTCCTCGAGCAGCGTCCACTCCGTCAGGTGGAGGTACGGATGGAGCTCCTTGCGCAGGTCGTACGGGAACGCGATCCGCATGGTGTCCCGGAAGATCTCCTTGAGGTGGAGGTCGATCCCCCGGGTGGTCCGATGGTAGTAGACGTTCGTGTACATGTAGAAGCGGGCGTTCAGGAACATCGTGAAGGCCTGGAGCCCGGCCCGGTCGAGCGTCAACCCGCGCTCCGAGAAGAACGAGTAGTAGATGATCCGATCGATATCGATCGGCCCGACCGCGACGCCGCACATGTAGGCGTCACGCAGCACGTAGTCCATGTTGTCGGCCGTGAAGACACCGGAGAGGAGCGGCTTCAGGTGCGGCAGCCACTTCGGGTGCGATGTGAGCGGCTGCGTGTAGGTCTTGCCCATCAGGTAGCAGATCCACTCCGGATCGATCGACTCCCCGGCGTCGAACGCGGCGGTCGGGCTCCGTCGGAGGCTCCGGAGGATCTCCGCCAGCTCCTCCCGGATGATCCGCTGGCCGACCAGCTCGTGGGTCAGCTCATAGTCGACGAGAAAGTTGTCGTCGAAGAAATGACCGAAGGGGCCGTGGCCGATGTCGTGGACCAGTCCCGCCGCCCGCAGGAGCTCCTCGATGAGCGCCGCCGAGGGCGCGTCGGGGAACACCGCGCGCAGCGAGGGATAGAGCTGCTGGGCGAACCGTCCGGCGAGGTGCATCGCGCCGAGCGAGTGCTGGAAGCGGCTGTGCTCCGCCGCCGGGTACACCCAACGCGCGGACTGCAGCTGCGGCACGCGGCGCAGCCGCTGCACCCACGAGGTGTCGAGCAGGTCCTGCTCGGTCGCCTCGCCCGGGATCCCGCCCGGACGCGTGTAGAGGATGTACTGATGGATGGGGTCGGCGATGAGGCCACGCCCCCGGTAGGGATCTTCGGCGCCCTTCATTGCAGAGAGTCTAACGTCGGGGCGGGCCTAGCGCACCGGATAGAGCCGGTGGCGGTCGACCGAGGTCACGGCGATGATGCGCACCTGGCTGTCGCGTTCGACGGCCAGCTCGATGAGATCGCCCGCGCGCCGGGACCAGAGCTGCGCGTAGAACTCCTCTTGCGAGGCGACGGCCACGCCGTCGACTCGCAGGATACGGTCGCCCTGACGGAACCCGGCCCGCGACGCCGGCCCGACCGGCGACAGCTCGCTGACCACGAGACCCTCGGGCAGCGCCACGGTGTAGAGCCCGAGCCACGGCCGTGGCGGCCGGCTCGCGATTCGGCCGGATGTGATCAGCTCGTCCTTCACCGGCACGAACTTCTCGATGGGGATCGCGAGGTTCACGTGGGGAGGGTCGCCGAGCCGGAGAGAGGCGATCCCGACGACCTCGCCGCGCTCGTTCACGACGGCGCTACCGCCCCACTGCGGGCTCGCCGGGGTCACGATGATCGCGCGATCGAGCATGTACTCCCAGTACGCCGCGAACCGCCGCACCGCGTGCACCGCGCCCGACACCTGGACGAGATCGTTGTCCTCGTCGACGCCGACGGTACCCGTTCGCGCGCCGGGGACGACCGTGCTCGAATCACCGAGCGTCGCCGCGGGCCACGGTCCGTTGCCGGCGAGCTTGACCACGCCGAGTCCGGCGTCGAGGTCGAGGCCGACGACGCGCGCCGGCACGGCGCGCCCGTCGCGCCCCCGCGCCTCGATCGTCACCGCGTCGAGCAGCAGATAGCTCACCGTGAGCACGTAGCCGCGCTGATCGAAGATCACACCACTGCCGAAGCGACGGCTGCCCAGCCGTGCCGAGGAGGTGGCGCCGTCGACGCTCCGGACCCGCAGTGAGACGACCGCAGGCTCGACACGCCTGACGAACGACGGGAGGGCCGAGACCTCGCCGGGATGGAGCCGCCGTTCCTGGCCGGAAGACGGCGCCCCGAACGTGAGCGGCGGAAGCAGCAGGAGCAGAGCCAGCGCCAGCGTCACGGCTCGCCTCATGGAACGTCTCCTTGGATCAGCGGTGGCCGTACTGCTTTTCGTAGTACGCGCGGAACTCCCCGGACTTGAGCGGCCGCCACCACGCCTCGTGCTCGCGATACCACGCGACCGTCGCCCCGAGCGCCTCCCCGAACCGGTGACGCGGCGTCCAGCCGAGCTGGCGCACCTTCTTCGAGTCGACCGAGTAGCGCCGGTCGTGGCCGGGCCGGTCCTTCACCGGCTGGATCAGCGTCTCGGGTTTCCCGGTGAGCTGGAGGATCTGCCGCGTGAGGACGATGTTCTCGACCTCGTGGCCGCCCCCGATGTTGTAGACCTCGCCGTCGCCCCCTTTGCGCAGCACCAGGTCGATGCCTGCGCAGTTGTCGAGGACGTAGAGCCAGTCGCGTACGTTCTTGCCGTCGCCATAGAGCGGCAGTGGCGTGTCATCGAGGGCGTTCGTCACGAAGAGCGGGATGACCTTCTCCGGGTACTGGTAGGGCCCGAAGTTGTTGGACGAGCGGGTGATCAGCGCCGGCACCCGGTGGGTGTGCCAGTAGGCCAGCACGAGCAGGTCCCCGCCGGCCTTCGACGCCGAATACGGATTGGACGGTCGAAGGGGATCGCTCTCACGGGACGAGCCGCGCTCGACCGATCCGTACACCTCGTCCGTGCTGATGTGGACGACGCGCGGAATCTTGAGCTCTTTCACGGCCTCCAGGAGCGTGAACACGCCGAAGACGTCGGTGCGCAGAAACTCGTCGGGCTCATTGAGCGAACGGTCGACGTGCGTGTTGTGTACCACGACATTGCCGACGCCAGCAGCGAAGTTGTGAGCATCCTCCACGCTAAGATCATAGACGTAGCCTTCATACTGATGCTCGCTGTACAGGGACTCGCCACGCGCATCGTAGGTCGAGACAAGGTTCATCGCATACGCCGGACGCTGGTTGCCCCTGGCGTCACGGTAGGACAGCGAATAGTCGAGATCCATCATGCTGAGCAAAAGGCCGAGACCGGCGGCCAGCTTGGCCGAGTTCGTGCTGAACCGACTCGAGCTTACAGTCTTGTACTCCTGGACGTTGCCGTCACCACGCAGGTAGCTGTCCAGGAAAGCGTTCTTGAACTCGTCGGTCAGGGTGTAGAGCACCTCAGGAACCTGCTTCTGGTACGAGTGTGCACCGCACAGTGTCGTGACCAGGAGGTGGACGATTCGCGAACTGAACGTGAGCTGATGCGCCCCCGGGCGCACGCGAGTGGTGATACTGCTACCGGCGTTCGTGAATAGCTCGGCGTCGTTACGCAGTTCCTCGAGAAACGCGAGATCGGTGTTCCCGATACAGACCTGCCACGAGCCGTTGGCCTTGTTGAAGAGCGCGTTTCCTTCGGCGACATAGGCACCGAGGAAGCGCATCAGCGCAAGCAGCGCCTCGCCCTTCAATGACTGCTGGACGTAGACGTCTCGCGGCCGGCCGCCACCCTTCGCGGTGCGGGTGTACACGCGCCCGTCCACGGACTTGATATTCGGAAGACAAATCTCGATGTAGTCGCGATGGCGGCTCCGGTCCACATTGATCTTGCGTACCGCCAATAGCTCCGGGTTTGTCTCCGCGGCCACCAGCTGCGCGTCTGCGTTGTACACGGAATGGTTGGGCGTCACAGTGACGCTTCCCCACTTCTGCCGCAGCCTGACGACTCTCCCGGTGTAGCGATGGCGGGTTATGTGCGTGATTTGCTTCCAGTGGCCCATCCCGTTCCGGAAGGCCAGGGCGAACAGCGGTAAGTTCGGCTCGACGACTTCGACCCCGCTGCCGTCGATCAGCACTCCACGCTTCGCACCGTACGTCTCAAAGAGTTCTTCGATGCTGGCGATCCTGATCCCATGGCCCCAGTGAATCGGGATGAACGTATCGGCGACGACGCTCTCGGCGGCGAAATTGACGACGGCGTCGACCCCGCGGATCGCTTCCCGGACGATCGCCGCGTCGCAGATGTCGCCCTGGACGAACGCGTAGCGCGGATCGCGCTCGAGGTCGGCGAGGTTGGCGGGATTCCCCGCGTAGGTCAGCTTGTCGAGGTTGACGACGCGGTCGTCCGCATGGGTCGTGAGCACGTGACGGATGAAGTTGGAGCCGATGAACCCGCTTCCGCCCGTGACCAGCAGCTTCACGTCGCTACCCGCGCGTCACTTCCCAGATCTCGGCGCCCGCGTAGTCCCACGGCAGCCGGCCCTCGTCGCACATCGAAGGCTCGGGCGAGAAATGGACGTCGGTGAAATAGATGATCCGGGCGGCCGTCGCCGCGAGGTTCCGCACGCCGTGCGCGACCCCTGGCGGAATGCGCACGAGGCGGGAGGCGCCGGCGCCGAGGGTGAGCCGCATGCGCGCGCCTTCGGTCTTCGAGCCCTGTCGCGTGTCGATCAAGACCAGGAGCATCCGGTCGGTCGGCGGCACGTACCAGACATCGGTCTGGCGTTGATGGAGGTGGAACGCCTTGATCGCCCCGGGCTCGACCTCGCTGGAGTTGATCTGCCGCAGGGTGAAGCCGGCGATCGCCTGCGGATGGCCGTCCGTCAGACGCGCCAGCTCGGTCATGCTTCCCCCGTCGTCGGAGAATCGCGTGAGCTCGACGATCTCGACGCCGTCGATGGAGGGTGCCGGGCCGTAGGACTGGATCCGGAAGGCGCGCTTGGCGGCGGGCGTGAGGTCCATCGAGCTCCCCGATCTTACGGCTCGGACTCGACGAGACGCAACAGATACTGCCCGTACGAATTATCCTTCATCGGACGCGCGATGCGGAGCACGTCGTCCGCCGTGATGTAACCCATCCGGAACGCGATCTCCTCGACGCAGGCGACCATGAGCCCCTGCCGATCCTCGATGGTCTGGATAAAGGTCGAGGCCTGCAAAAGCGCCTCATGGGTGCCCGTGTCGAGCCAGGCGATTCCGCGCCCGAGCTTCTCGACCTGGAGCTGTCCGCGCCGGAGATAGGTCGTGTTCACGTCGGTGATCTCCAGCTCTCCGCGCGCCGAGGGCTTGAGCCCCGCCGAGATCTCGACGACCTGGTTGTCGTAGAAATAGAGCCCGGTCACCGCGTACGGCGAGCGCGGCTTGGCGGGCTTTTCTTCGAGCCCGACCGCGCGGCCGTCGGCTCCGAACTCGATGACGCCATAGCGCTCGGGATCGCGGACCCAGTACGCGAACACCGTCGCCCCCGACCGACGCTCGGCGGCGTGCTGGAGGTACTCGGGAAGGCCGTGGCCGTAGAACACATTGTCGCCGAGCGCCAGCGCGACCCGGTCGTCGCCGATGAAGCGCCGGCCGATGATGAACGCCTGCGCCAGGCCTTCTGGCCGCGGCTGGACGGCGTATTCGATGGCGATACCGAGGTGGCCGCCGTCACCGAGCAGTCGCCTGAACGCCTCCTGATCCATGGGAGTCGTGATGACGAGAACCCTGGTGATGCCCGCGAGCATCAATGTCGACAGGGGGTAGTAGATCATCGGCTTGTTGTAGATCGGCACGAGCTGCTTGCTCACCGCGTGGGTCAAGGGATAGAGCCGCGACCCCGATCCCCCCGCGAGGATGATTCCCTTGATGGAATTTGTCATGGAATTCTGTGAGTATAGCAGCGCCGTCCGACCTCGACGAAGGGTCATGGATGGCCGATCACCCTTGAACCGACCGGGAATGGGGGTAATATCGAAGCCATGAAGACGCTGAAAGACATGCTCGCCGAGGCGAGACAGGTCGTCCCCGAAGAGGGGCCGGCCGAGGTAGCTCGGCGTCTCGCGGCGGGGGAGAAGCTCGCCATCATCGACGTCCGCGACCCCGACGAGTACCGGGATGGTCACCTCGAAGCGGCGGCCAACATCAGCCGCGGCTTCCTCGAGTTCCGTGTGGGGACGGCGGTGAGCGACCCGTCCACGCCGATCGTCCTCTACTGCCAGACCGGGCTTCGCTCGATGCTCGCCGCGAAGGCGCTCAAGGAGCTGGGTTATTCGACCGTCATCAACCTCCAGGGCGGCTACCAGAAGTGGGTGCAGTCCGGGTTACCGACAGTCCGTGAGGTCCCGCTGACAGCCGACCAGATCCAGCGCTACAGCCGCCACTTCCTGCTGCCACAGGTCGGCGACAAGGGGCAGCGGAAGCTTCTGCGCTCGAAGGTGCTCCTGATCGGCGCCGGCGGGCTCGGATCGCCGACCGCCCTCTATCTGGCCGCGGCGGGCGTGGGGACGCTCGGGCTGATGGACGGCGACGTCGTCGATATCACGAACCTGCAGCGTCAGGTGCTCCACACGACGGCCGACATCGGCAAGCCGAAGGTCGAATCGGGCACCCGGACGCTCCGGGCGCTCAATCCCGACGTCAACGTGATCCCCTTGCCGACCCGAATCACCGTCGACAACGTCATGGACGTGATCCGCGACTACGACCTCGTGGTCGACGGCTCGGACAACTTCGAGACGCGTTATCTCGTGAACGACGCTTGCTTCCTCGCCGGCAAGACCAACGTCCACGGGTCGATCTTCCAGTTCGAGGGCATGGCGACGGTGTTCGCGCCTGGCCAGGGCCCCTGCTACCGCTGCCTCTACCCGACACCACCGCCGCCTGGCCTCGTCCCCTCCTGAAGCGAGGCCGGTGTCCTGGGCGTGCTCCCAGGCGTGGTCGGAACGATTCAGGCGACGGAGACCGTGAAGCTGCTGCTCGGCCTCGGCGAGCCGCTGATCGGCCGGCTCCTCACCTACGACGCGCTCGGCATGCGCTTCCGCGAGGTCAGGCTGCGCCGCGATCCCAAGTGCCCCCTCTGCGGGACGTCGCCGACGATCAAGGACCTCGCGATCCACAGGAACGGCGCTGGCGCGGCCTGTGGGGCTTCGCCCGACGATCACCGGGAGGCGGCAGCCGCTGGCGTCACCCCCAAGGCCGGCGGCTGACCTGATCCGCGTCACCGTCGGTAGGTCTCTCCGGTAGCTCGTCGACCGCGCGGGCGGTCACCAAATCGAAGGCCGAGTCGCCGGCTTATCGCTGGCGGGCGAGCACGATAAGTGTTGCGTGCCCGCGCAGCATCCCCACCAGTCGGTCTCCGTCGATCTTGAAGATCGCGGTCAGGTGGCCGCCTCCCGCCTCGTGCTTCACGACAACCGATGTTTGAAACACGTCGAACACCACGGGGACGCCGAGCGCGCCTCGATAGGAGACGATGACGGGGACGTCGGCCGCGAGGGTGTCAGCCAGTACGAGCCTGCCCCACCCCCACCGGCCGGCCTGAATGAACTCCGCTTCGGCCTTGCTGGTACGACGGGCAATCACACCGTACCCGCTCCAGGTACCCATCCAGCGGCCGGCGATGTCCGGCAGCGGAGCATCCTCCACCGGGCCGAGCCGGCGGCCACGCTCCGTGGCGACGGCGCCGTCCTGAGGCCCGGCCAGGAGGGGCCAGGCGATGCGAGTCGTCCTTGCGGCCGCGACGACCCGAATCGGCGGCCCCGACCAGTCAGCCCAGACCCGGCTCGTCGCGCACGCCGCCATCGACAGCAAGGCTCCTCCGACCAGCAGGAGCCGCAGATTCGTGCAGCGCATCGCCGGTGCTCCTCCCTCGCGGGTGCGAAAGCTGCAAGGGCAACACCAAGAGCGCTGAGATCCGAAGAATTGATGACTTGACGAACCTCAGGCGTGCAGTTTGACAACAGTTGTCAGTAGGTGTCAGTGGCTTGACACTTCCGCGGCTTTCGCGCACAAGGGTGACATGACTCGCTCTCTCGGAGGAGCGCTCACGCCCGTGCTGGTCGACCGGTTCTCTCAGCGCGACCTCACCCGGCGCCTGGGGACCGCGCTGTCGTTCGTCACCGTCGACCCCGACGGGCGGCCCCACCCGATGCTGCTGTCGTATCTCGAGCTACGCGCCTACGACACGGGGACGGTCGGCCTCGTGATCGGCGCTCGGACCCGGAGCGCGCGCAACCTGGGCGAGCGAGGCACGGCGACCTTGCTGGCTATCGAGCCGGACGTGACCGTCTACGTGAAGCTGCGGACGATCGACGGGCCGCTTCCCGTCGCTGATACCGGCGAGTACGAGCTTGGTTACTTCCTGCTCGCGGTCGAGGAGGTGCTCGAGGACGCGCCGGCCGACTGGGAGGGCGGGATGCGGATCACCAGCGCGGTCCGTTACGCGCCGGCGCCGACGCTGGACGAGCCTTGGGCGCGCGCCACGCTCGCCGCGCTCGCGGAGCCCCGCGCGCGCGCCTGATTACTTGGGCGCTTCCTTGGGGGTGTCGGGCGGCCCCGGCTCTCGCCGTGTCGGCTCCGCACTGGGGACCTCGCGCTCCTGGTAGAGACCGATCGTCACTTCGACCTCGGTCTCTTGCCCTTCGCGCATGAGGACCACGCGCACCTTCTTGCCGACCGGCGTGGACGAGACGACCCGCTGAAGGTCACGGGGGGACTCGAGCCGCGATCCGTCGATGCCGACGATCACGTCGTTCGCGCGCACGCCGCCCTTGTCCGCAGGGTCGCCCGAAATCACGCTGCGCACCAGGACGCCCCGGGCCTCCCGGAGCTTGAGCCGGTCGAGATCGTCCTCTGTTACCTCCGAGATGGAGACGCCGAGCCAGCCCCAGTCGACACGGCCCTTCGTGGCGAGCTGCGGCAGCAGCATCTTGACGAGGTTCGCGGGGATGGCGAATCCGATCGAGCCGTTGCGCGCCGCCATGGTGTTGACGCCAACCACCTCGCCCGCGACGTTCACGAGCGGCCCCCCCGAGTTCCCGGGGTTGATCGCCGCGTCGGTCTGGATGAAGTCGAACCCGGGCGCGGCCACGGTCAAGGGCGCGCCCTTGCGGCTGACGATTCCAAACGACACGCTCTGGTCGAGCCCGAACGGATTGCCGAGCGCCAGCACGAACTCACCGACGCGGAGCCGGTTCGAGTCCCCGAGCGGCAGTGCGGTGAGGCCCGTGGCGCCCTCGATCTTCAGGAGCGCCAGATCGACGCGGTTGTCGCGTCCGACGACTTTGCCCTGGAAGCGCTTGCCGTCGGCAAGGCGGACCTGGATGGCGCTCGCGCCCTCGATCACGTGGGCGTTGGTGACGATCAGCCCGCTCGGATCGATGACGAAGCCCGAGCCGGTGCTGCGCCGGGGTTCGCCGGGTTCCTCGCGGGGCGCCTCTTCCTTCAGAGTCCGCTGCACACGCACGTGGACGAGCCCAGGCTGGAGCTGCGCGGCGAGGTCGGCGAGGAGACCGTTGACCCGCGCCAGATCCGGCGCGGCGCTGGCGCCGGAGCTCTCCCGCCAGAGCTTCCCGCCGCCGCTTGTCGACGGACCGGCGCACCCGATCGCCAGGCCGACCACGGCCAGGAGCGCCACCAGCGAACGCCGACGCGACCCGGTCATCGGAATCCTCCCGAAGGACGTACGACGAGTATACGCCCCACGTCGCTCACCCCGGCGTCGCCTCTACCGGCTGACTTCGCGGATGAGGTGTGGCAACTCCGGAATCAGGAGCTTCTCGAGGGCGAGGCGGCACGCGTTGGGCGAGCCGGGCAAGGAGACGATGATGCGTCGAGCGTGGATGCCTAGCTGCGCGCGCGAGAGCATGGCGGCGGCGCCCACCTCCTGATACGACAGCATCCGGAACAGCTCGCCGAAGCCTGGCAGTCGCTTGTCGAGCAGCGCCTCGATCGCCTCGTAGGTCGAGTCGCGCGACGTGATTCCGGTCCCGCCGGTTGCGATCACCGCACGCACCGCGTCGGTGGCGCACGCCTCGCGAATCACGCGCTGAACGTCCTTCGGCTCATCGCGGACGATCGTGGAGCCGACGACCTCGTGGCCGGCGTCGAGCAGGAGCTTCCGGATGAGCGCGCCGCTCGTGTCCGTCTCGGGCGTCTTGGTGTCGGAGATCGTCAGCACCCAGCAGCCGACTGAGCGGGGCGCGGTGGCCTTGTGCTCGAGCGGGGTGCTGTCGGGCGCGCTCACCGCTCCCCTCGGGAGCGTTCTGGCTCCCCCCGGGAGCGCTCAGGCTCCCCTCGGGAGCGCTCACGCTCCCCGCCGTAGGCGCGATCGAGAATCTCGACGAGATGCATGACGCGAACGGTCGCGTTGTGGGCCTCCAGCCCGGCCTGGATCTGGAGAATGCAGCCGGGATTCGCAGTCACGACTGCCTCGGCTCCCGTCGCGAGCACGTGGCCCACCTTGCGGTGCAGCAGACGCGTCGCCATCTCGGGCTGCGTGAGGTTGTAGATTCCAGCCGACCCGCAGCACCAGTCCGACTCGTTCAGCTCGACGATCCGGAGCCCGGGAATCTGCGCCAGGAGTTGACGGGGCTCGCTCTTGATCTTCTGCCCGTGCACGACGTGACACGGGTCATGGTACGTGCACGTCAGGGGGACGGGCGAGAGCGGGCCGCGGAGCGGCTCC
Source organism: Candidatus Rokuibacteriota bacterium (assembly GCA_003221635.1). Classification (GTDB taxonomy): domain Bacteria; phylum Methylomirabilota; class Methylomirabilia; order Rokubacteriales; family CSP1-6; genus AR31. The sequence continues at coordinate 20,547 of QHSR01000258.1, forward strand.
GACGCCAGGAACTCGGCGAGGTCCCGGACGGAGGCCGCGAACCGCCCCGCGCGCTCGGCGTACACCCGGTCATCGGCGAGCAGGTGTCCGTACGCCTTCATGTGGGCCCCGCACCCGGACGTGTTCACGACGACGACATCGGCACGCGCCCTCTCGAACGTCTCGATCGTCGTCCGGGCCATCGCGACGGCCCGGGCGTGATCGCCGCCGTGGGCGTTCAGCGCTCCGCAGCACCCCTGGCCCCCCGGGACGACCACGTCGCAGCCGTTCTTCGCGAGCACGCGCGCGGTCGCGTGATTGTGCGCGCCGAAGATGACGGACTGGATGCACCCGGTCAGCAGAGCCACGCGAGCGCGTCGCGGACCCTCCGCGGGGGTGACGCTTGGCGGCGGCACGCGCTCGGACTTCGCCGGGACCGGCGGCAAGAGCGCGTCCCAGGCCGGCAGCGTTCCAGGCAAGAGCCGGATGAGACCCGTTCTCCGGGCGAGCCGCTGGAGTCCGCTCGCTTGATAGAAGCGCGCCCCCGATGCGGCGAGGGCGAGCAGGCGCGGGTGCCCCAGCAGAAGCCCGAAGTTCAACCAGCGGAAGAGCCGGCGCACCGGCCCGCCCGGCTGTCGGTGCTCGATCTCGGCCTTGGCCGCTTCGATGAGCCGCCCGTACGGCACCCCGGCCGGACACACGGTCTCGCACGCGCGGCAGTCGAGACAGAGCGAAAGATGCCGCACCGTCGAGTCGCTGAGCGACATCCTTCCTTCGGCCAGGGACTTGATGAGGAAGATGCGCCCCCGCGGCGAGTCCATCTCCGTCCCGAGCTCTGAGAACGTCGGGCAATACGCGAGGCACAGGCCGCAGTGGACACACTGGTTGACGCCCTCCACCGATAGCCCATGCAGCGTCAATGGCCCAGCGCCAACCGGGAGCGATTCGTGTGCCGTCGTCTCCATCCGCTAATGTCCCATGCCTGAAATCATCTCAAAGATCAGCGGCCAAGCGCGGGCCGACAGGTCGCGGGGGCGTGGGGTAGGGGTCGACAGGACCCGTTCCCGCAATGCGGCGACGGTTTCCGCGCGCCTGGATGGAGCCCAGCCGCCGCGGGGCAGCGAGCGCGTGCCGCGTGGTCCGGTCGACCCCTGCCCCACGCCCCCGCGACCTGTCGGCCCGTGATCGAATTAGCGGATTGAACACGAGACATCTCAGATGCCGGCGACAAAGCGGCCAGGGTTCAGGATGTTTTGCGGATCGAGCTGGGCCTTTATGCGTTCCATGATGCGCGCGGCGGCGCCGGGATCGTCCCAGACGGGGACCAGGGATTTCACCGCGAGCGGCGCCCACTCGAGGGTCGCGTGGCCGCCGCCACCGCGGGCCATCTCACGCCACTCGGCCAGCACCACCGCGATCGCGGCGGGCTCCGTCGGTACGACGTCCGCGGCGACCATCGCGCGCACGACGCCGATCCCCGCGTGAGCCGCCCACGCGGTGTTGAGCCCGCGCGCGCGGGCCACGCCCGCGCCCTGCTCCATCATCTCGGCGACCTGGCTCGGCAACACCGCGAACGTCATCACCGCGGCCGTGACGGGAGACGTCGCGCGCGCTGCCGTCCCGAGGCTGGACCATGTGTCGGCCTGGAGGGGTTGCGCCTCGTGTCCGCCGCATGCTCCGGCCAGACGCGCGAGCTCCGCGCATTGCCAGTCCACCTGCTCCCTGAGCCCGTCGAAGCCCACGACGAGCGCAGCGCCGGTCACGGAGATCGCGGTGCTCGCGGTGGCGTCGAGGAGCTCGATGGCGTTCGGGATCAGGTCGCTGGCCATCACGGATCTCACGGCGGCGCCCGCATCCTTGAGGCGCTCGAACCGGATGCACACGAGCCGCTCGTGGTCGGGCAGCGGTCGGAGCTTCACGGTCGCCTCGACGATCACGCCCAGCGTGCCGTACGAGCCGACGAAGAGTTTTGGCAGATCGTAGCCGGCGACGTTCTTCACGACCTTGCCGCCGCCCCGCACGACGGCACCGTCGGCCGTGACGACCGTGACACCGATCAGGAGATCGCGGGCCGTACCGTAGAGGTGCCGCCGCGGCCCGGACGCATTCGTCGCGAGCACGCCACCGACGGTCGCGAGGTGGGCGTCGGCGGGATCGAGCGACATCCACTGGCCGCGGCTGCGGAGCGCCGTCTGGAACGTCTCCACGGTCATTCCGGCCTCGACGGTCGCCGTCAAATCTCCGGGCTCGTGCTCCAGGAGCCGGCCCAGCCGACGCAGCCCCAGGACCAGCCCGGTGCGTGCGGTCGGTATGCCGGCGCTCGCGGCGGTGCCGCCTCCCCAGGGCGTGACCGGCCGGGCGGTCTCGGCGGCCAGACCGATCACCGCGGCGACCTCTTCAACCGATCCAGGGAAGACCGCGGCTTCGGGTGTGCGACCTTCGACGACGTACGGCGTGAGCTCGATCCCGGTGAGGACGTTCGCGGGACCGACGGTGGCGCGAAGCTTTTCGAGCAGCGCGGGCGGCACGCGGCGTCAACCACCCGCGCTAGAAGCGCTGGGCGAGGCCCTTTTCCTCGATCGCGTGCGGCCGATAGGCGACGGGCCCGACCTCGACACAGGACTTCTTGGTCGGAAAGATCTTCCCCGGGTTGCACAGCCCGGTAGGGTTGAAGGCGTTCTTCAGGCGATGCATCAGCGAGAGATCGGCAGCGGAGAAGATGAACGGCATGAAGTCCGATTTCTCGAGGCCGATGCCATGCTCGCCAGAGATCGATCCGCCGACTTCCGCGCAGACCTTCATGATCTCGGCGCCGGCCGCCACCACGCGCGCCTCGTCGCCCGGCTTGCGCGGATCGTAGAGGAGGTTGGGATGCAGGTTGCCGTCGCCGGCGTGGAACACGTTGCCGACGCGCAGGCCGGCGGCGGCCACGATCTCGTTCACGCGGCGCAGCACGTACGGGAGCTTCGTACGCGGGATGACGCCGTCCATCACCATGTAGGCGGGCGACACGCGGCCGTACGCGCCGAAGGCGGACTTGCGCCCCTTCCAGAGGAGCTGGCGCTCGGCCTCGTTCTTCGCCGTGTGGATCTCGCGCGCACCCGCCTCCCGGCACGCCGCGACGATGCGCTCGGCCTGGGCCTCGAGGCCGACGGCAAGCCCGTCGAGCTCGATGAGGAGCACCGCGTCGGCGTCGCGCGGGTAGCCGCAGTTGAACGCGTCCTCCACCGCCTGGATCGTCAGGTGGTCGATCATCTCGATCGCGGCGGGCACGAGCCCACGCGCGATGATCGCCGACACGGCCGCCGACGCCCGGTCGATCTCGTCGAAGGCCGCCAGCACCGTCTTGACCGCTTGTGGCTTCTTGAGGATGCGGACGGCGACCTTGGTGGCGATCCCGAAGGTGCCCTCGGAGCCCACGAAGACGCCGGCGAGGTCGTAGCCGCACGCCTCGCGCGTCTTGCCGCCCAGCCACACGATCTCGCCGTCGGGCATGACGACTTCGAGGCCCAGGACGTGGTTGGTGGTGACGCCGTACTTCAGGGTATGCGGGCCACCGGAATTGTTGGCGATGTTGCCGCCGATCGTGCACGCCTGCTGGCTCGAGGGGTCGGGCGCATAGTAATAGCCACGCGGGCCGACCTTCCACGAGAGGTGCAGATTCACGAGCCCGGGCTCGACGACGGCGATCTGGTTGTCATAGTCGACCTCGAGCACGCGGTTCATCCGCATGAGCGAGATCACGATGCCACCCTCGGTCGGGAGGCACCCACCCGACAGCCCCGTGCCCGCGCCTCGGGCAACGAACGGGAGATTCTCGCGGTTGGCGACCTTCACGATCGCCGAGACATGCTCGGCCGACGTGGGAAAGACGACGAAGTCGGCGAGGGCGCGGAACAACGTGAGCCCATCGGACTCGTACACCATCAGCTCGTCCGGGTCCGACAGCACCCCGCCGGGCCCGACGATCGCCTCGAGCACCCGTCGGATCTCGCCTTTGCCGGAAGCCGTCAGCGTCGACATCGGTAGAGCGGATTATACCTACTAACCGGGCCGGACGGCTCAGCCGCCGCCGAGGAGAACCTGTGCCGCGCGCGTGATGGCAGGAGCGTCGATGCCGTAGTGGCGATAGAGATCGGCGCGCGTCCCGGACTGGCCGAAGTCGTCCACGCCGAGCGCCAGCTGGGAGGCGCCGAGCGCCGCCCCCAGGAAGGCGAGCGCGTGCGAGTGACCGTCGAGCACCGAGACGATTGGCACGCCCTCCTCTTCAGGGCTCACGAGCTCCTCGAGATAGGGGCGCGGCTCTCTTACATCCCGGTAGAGGCGGTCGGGGCTCGTGACGACGAAGACGCTCGCGAGCACCCCGCGCTCGCGCAGCGCGCGACCGGCGTGGACCGCTTCGGGAACCGTGACTCCCGCGGCGAAGACGCTCACCGCATTCGCGTCAGGATCCCAGCCGGGCTCGCCGCGCGCGTCCACGAGCCGGTAGGCGCCGCGAAGAACGCCGGCCCGGTACGCCGCGCTTGGGCGAGGCGCGAGCGACTGATCCAGCGGCCGCGTCGAGAGCCTGAGATAGACCGCCTCACCCTGCCCGTCAGCGAGGCCCCGGAGCCCTTCGAGCAAGATCCACTCGACTTCCAGGGCGAACGCGGGGTCCCAGTAGACGATCCCCGGCAAGGCGATGCCGATCCCCGGGGTGATTACCGACTGATGGGCGCCGCCCTCGGGCGACAGGCTGACACCCGACGGCGTCGCGGCCACGATGAAGCGGGAGCCTGAGTACAGGGCGTGATACAGGGCGTCGAGCCCACGAGTGACGAAGGGGTCATAGAGGGTGCCGATCGGAAGAAGGGGCTCACCGTAGAGCTCGCGCGAGAGACCGAGAGCGCCCAGCAGCAAGAACAGGTTGTGCTCGGCGATGCCAAGCTCGATGTGCTGGCCCGCCGGCGATTCCTTCCACTGCACCGCCTGCGGCACGTCGGCGAACGCGTTCGATTTCGGTTCGGGGAAATAGACACCCTTGCGGTTGATCCACCCCGCGAGGTGCGTGGTCACCGCGACATCCGCCGACACCGTCACGATTCGATCGGCGGCGGGCAGCCGGCTCAGCGCGCCGAGCACACGGCCGAACGCTTCCTGAGTCGAGCATTCGGCCGGGTAAGTCTCGTCGAGCTGCGAGGGAACCTCCTCCCTCGAGGCGCTCGGCGCGGGGGGCGTGAAGAGCGGAGGGAGCCCGCGCACGAGCTCGGCCTCCTGGCTTCCCGGAGCGAACCCGTCCCACTCTTCGCCGTCGCCGATCCCCAGTGCCCCACGGAGCGCGTCGACCTGGCTCTGGGTGAGGAGCATCGTGTGGTTGAGCGGATCGCCCGCGATCGGGAGCCCCCAGCCCTTGATCGTATGGGCGAAGATGACCGCTGGCCGATCGCGGACCCGGCCGGCTTCGTCGCAGGCCTCGAGGATGAGCCGGAGGTCGTGGCCCCCGCGATCGGCGACGAGCTCTCCGAGCGCCGCATCGCCGGTGTCCGAGAGGAGGCGATCGAGCGGCTGGTCGACCCGGCCTTCGTGGTCGGTCACGAGCGCCTTCCGCACCCCCCCGAGGGGAAGCCGGAGAAGCCGCTGGTATTCGCCGTTCGTCATCGCGTCGAGCCGCCGGCGGAGTCCGTCACCGCCGGGCGTTGCGAAGAGAGTCTGAAGCCTTCGGCCCCAGCGCAGCTCGATGACATGCCAGCCGCCCGCTTCGAACATGGCGCGCGTCTGGCGCAGGCGCCCGTCGGGAACGATGCGATCGAGAGACTGGCGGTTCACGTCCACGATCCAGAGCACGTTCGCGAGCCGCCCGACCGCTTCCTCGGCCAGCGCTTCTCCGACGTTGCCCTCGTCGAGCTCGGCGTCGCCCACCATGACGATCACCCGCCCGCCCGCTCGGCCACTGAAGTGGTCGACGATGTACCGAGACGCCAGCGCCCCGAACGTCGCCTGCACGGCGCCGAGCCCCATCGAGCCCGTCGAGAGGTCGACGACCTCGGCGTTCTTTCGGCGGCTCGGGTAGGCCTGGAGCCCGCCGAAGCTGCGAAGCTCGCGCAGCGCCCCCGCGGGGAGACGTCCGCGCAGGTACTGGATCGCGTAGAACGCGGGCGAGGCGTGCGCCTTGACCGCCACCAGATCGTCGCGCTGGAGCGCGGCGAAGTAGAGCGCGGTCAGAAGGCTGACGACCGACGACGACGACGCCTGGTGGCCACCGACTTTCACGCCGTCTGGGTTCGGGCGCAGGGTGTTGGCGTGATGCACCATGTACGTGCTGAGCCACAGCACCCTCCTCTGGATGCGCTCGAGAACGTCGAGACGGTTCATTGCGGATCGAAGGGTAGCATGGGCGTTGAACAGGGACCCCTTCGCGTGTACATTGCGCTCCATGTCGGAACGTACTCGCGACCTGCGCATCGAGAGCTTCCGGCCGCTCCTGCCGCCCCTGATCCTGCTCGAGGAGCAGCCGCTGAGCGACCGGGGTTCCGAGACCGTGACGCGTACGCGCCGGGAGATCGGCCGCGTCCTCCGGGGGGAGGACGACCGGCTGGTCGTCATCGTCGGCCCCTGCTCCATCCACGACCCGGTCGCGGCGCTCGACTACGCGCGGCGCCTCAAGGGCCTGGCCGACGAGCACGCGCGGGACCTCTGCATCGTGATGCGCGTCTACTTCGAGAAGCCACGGACCACGGTCGGCTGGAAGGGGCTCATCAACGACCCGCTCCTCGACGGCAGCTTCGCCATCAACGAGGGGCTCCGGCGGGCGCGCCGCGTCCTGCTGGACCTCGCCGAGCTCGGGCTGCCGGCGGGCTGCGAGTTCCTGGACCCGATCTCGCCTCAGTTCACCTCGGACCTCGTCTCCTGGGGCGCGATCGGCGCGCGCACCACCGAGAGTCAGGTGCACCGCGAGCTCGCCTCGGGTCTCTCGATGCCCGTCGGCTTCAAGAACGGGACCGACGGCGGCGTCCAGATCGCCATCGACGCCGTACGCGCCGCCACGCACCCGCATCAGTTCCTCGGCGTGACCGAGCAGGGGCTCTGCGCGATCGTGGCCACGCGCGGCAACCCCGATTGCCACATCATCCTGCGCGGCGGCGCCAGCGGCTCCAACTACGACGCGGTGAGCGTGCAGAAGACCACCGCGGCTCTCGTGGACGCCGGCTTGCCGCCGCGGCTCATGGTCGACACGAGCCACGGCAACAGCGACAAGGACTATCGCCGTCAGCCGCTCGCCGCGCACGACATCGCCGAGCAGATCGCGCACGGCGAGGCTGCGATCTTCGGCGTCATGATGGAGAGCTTTCTCGTCGACGGCCGCCAGGAGCTGCGCGACCCAGCCGCGCTGCGCTATGGCCAGAGCATCACCGACGCCTGCATGGGCTGGGAGATGACGATCCCGGTGCTCGCCGAGCTCGCGCGGGCCGTGCGCTCCCGGCGATCGACGAGCTAGCGGCCGTCTCGACGGTCTCGGCTTCCTGCCGGCCACCCTCCTGTCAAGGAGGCTCTGTGCGATGAGAGCGCCTGAGCGCGGCTCCTTCCAGTCCGTGAACGTCGAGGACCTGCCCTGGCGGCCATCGACAATGGCGTCCGGGGTTTTCGTGAAGGACATCGCCGTCACGGACGGCTGGGAGATGCAACTCGTGCGGTTCGAGCCCGGGGCTCGGCTTCCAGCTCACTCTCACGAGCGCCCAGAGTTCCTGTTCATTCTCGAGGGCCAGCTTGTTCAGGCGGGACGGCGGATGGGCCCGGGATGGGCGAGTGTCGCCGGCGCCGGCACGGTCGACGATGACGTGTATTCGGACACAGGGTGCGTCTTTGTCCTCGTCGACCGCGCGTGAGACGTGTCACGATGCGGCTCCAGATTCACAGCGATGCGCTCTGCGTATCCACCGCTGATCCTGCGCCCGAGGCTTAGCCTCCATGCCTATCCAGATCCCCGCGGACCTCACCATCGTGACTCTCCGGAGCAGCGGCCGCGAGCTGACCCAGCGCTGGACAGACGCCTATGCGCGCTCGGTCCTGCAGGGCGCCAGCGACCTCCTGCACGCGCGCGCGGACATCGAATTCCGCCTCGGAACCTGCGAGCGGGTCGTCGAGGAGATGCCGTCGGGGGCGCAGGCCGATACTATCGACGACGCGGGGTATCACTACCTCGCGGCGGCGCATGGCGCGGGCAATGGGATCCGGGCGCTCCTGGTTGATCGGGTGTCTCGGGCGGAACTGGGGGGACAGGCTCGACAGCAGACTCGCGTTTGCCTGATCACCTACGGCGCAGATCTCGGCGCCACGTCCCGGATGTTCGCCCACGAGCTTGGCCACCTCCTTGCGCTGCCTCACGTCGACGGCGCACGAAGGTCGGGGCCCGGCCAAGAGCGCGAGATTGCGGCCTGGATGCGCAACCTCATGTACTCCGGTGCGCTCAATCCGGCGGCCGAGCTCACAGCCGCCCAGGTACGGCTGGCCCGCTCCTCCGCCCTCGCGCGCCGCTTCGGCGGCCGGTGAGCTCGGCGGGCGGATCCGGTAGGGCGATCGGGTTCCCACGCGAAACCCCCTGCGCGCGTCACTCCCCGCGGAAGATGGGCTTGCGCTTGTCCAGCATCGCCCGTACGCCCTCCCGGGCGTCGGCGCTGGCGCGGGCGCGCCGGGCCAGCTCGTCGAGGTCGCCGTGCTCGAGGCGGTCGCGAAGCGCGGCCGATCGGCGGATCGTCGCCTTCATCCCCGCGAGCGAGAGCGGCGCGTTTCCGGCGATGGTCCGCGCCAGGTCATAGGTCGCCCGCTCGAGCTCCGCGGCCGGGACGACCGTGTGCACCATCCCCATCTCGTAGGCGCGGCGGGCGTCGACGGGCTGGCCGGTCAAGAGAATCTGCCGGGTGAACGCCGGGCCGATGATCTCGACCAGCTTCTGGCCGAGCGGGAACGGCACGACCAGCCCCAGCCGCGCCAGCGGCATCGCGAAGCGCGCGACGTCGGCGGCGACGCGAAAGTCGCAGTGGAGCGCCAGCTCGCACCCGCCCGCGTATGCGGCGCCGTGCACCATCGCGATCGTTGGCCGGCTCGAGGCCTCGATCTGCTGAAACACGCGGATGACGTCCGCCTCCGGTTCGAGCGCGTCGCGCTGTCGCCGACTCATCTCCTCGAGGTCCCGACCGGAGCAGAACGCGGTGCCCGCGCCGCGGATCACGACGACCCGGACTCGCGCGTCGCGCTCCAGCTCGTCGAAGCGCAGCCGCAGCTCGTCGAGCAGGGCGGTGTTGAGCGCATTACGACGCTCCGGACGGTTGAGCGTGATGGTCGCGACGCCGTCGGCGACCGCGCACAGGATCTCGTCGGCCATGTGAGTGTCCTCGGGGTCAGCGGAACAGCGAGCGCGCGATCACCATCCGGTGGACTTCGGACGGGCCTTCGCCGATGCGCCGCACGCGCGCCTCACGGTACCAACGCTCGAGCGGGAACTCCTTGGATACCCCATAGCCCCCGTGGATCTGGACCGCGGCGTCCACGACGCGCCCGAGCACCTCGCTCGAGTAGAGCTTGGCGATCGACGCCTCGACGCGCGCGTCCTCGCCGCGATCCGCCTTCCACGCGCCCTCCCAGATGAGCCAGCGGCACGCGCGGATCTCGACCTCGGCGTCCGCGAGCATCCACTGGATGGCCTGGCGCTGGCTCAGCGGCGCGCCGAAGGTCGAGCGCTGCTTGGCGTGGGCGACGGCCATGCGATGCGCGGCGACGGCCACGCCCAGGTTGCACGCCGAGTAGGGAAAGCGGTTTTTCACGAGGAGATCGAAGGCCAGGTCGAGGCCCTGGCCCTCGGCGCCGATCAGGCTCTCGGCGGGAAGCTCGCAGTCCTCGAAGACCACGTCGTTCGGCACCGCCGACGTACGGATCGTGCGGATGTTGCGCGCGCTGAAGCCCGGCGTGCCTCGTTCCAGGATGAAGCACGAGATGCCGCCCCGCCCCTTCGCCCGATCGGTCCGCGCCCACACGATGCCCCACGGCGCGTCGTGGGCGCGCGAGATGAAGACCTTCCGACCGTTCAGCACCCAGCGGTCGCCACGCTTCTCGGCGCGCGTTTGTATGGCCCCAGCCGGGTCGGAGCCCCCCGAGGGCTCCGTGATGGCGAAGAACGTCTTCAGGCCATCGCGGATGGTCGGCACCGCGTACTTGTTGATCTGCTCCTTGCTCCCCGCCCAGATCGCGGGGGGCGGGTAGCGCCCGAAGACGCCGCAGCCCGGGTTGTAGAGCCCCATCCGGTGCTGCGACATCTCCTCGAGCGCAACGCACATCGCGAACGTGTCGAGGCCGCCGCCCCCGTACTCCTCGGGGGCGCCGAGGGCCCAGAGCCCCGACGCCTTCGTCTTGGCCGCGATCCGCTGGTAGTCCTCCTCCGGAAGCTCGGGCGCGTCGGGATCGATGCGCTGCTCGAGCGGGATGATCTCGTCGCGGATGACCCGTCGAATCTGGTCACGCAGGACGAGCAGCTCGTCCGGCAGCCGAAAGCCCGAAAAGTTCATTCGTTCACAGTCGCGCCTCGGCCGGCGGGGCCCCAGCCCCGCGACGGCCTGCAGCGCGCACTTCCACCCGGCCGGATCAAACCCTCACGGTGCGATAGGTCGGTGTCCGCCACTCCGGGAACCGCTTGTCGACGCCCCGCACGATGTCCATGTACGCCCGCAGCAGGCGGTTGGTGATCGGACCAACCTTGCCGTCGCCCAGCGGGAACCGGTCGATGGAGACGATCGGGGTGATCTCGTAGCCGCTGCCGCACAGAAACGCCTCGTCGGCCACGTAGAGCTCGGTGCGATCGATTTCGCGCTCGACGACGCCCATGCCCAGGAGCTCGGGGCAGATCGCGTCCATCAGCGTCGTCCGCGTGATGCTCTCGAGAATGTCGGCGGTGA
>QHSR01000258.1:31591-49824 GCA_003221635.1 Candidatus Rokuibacteriota bacterium
TTCCCATCCGGCTCAAGTGCGTCGCCAGCCGGCCGTTCTGGTAGTTGGCGCCGCACTTGAGCCGGATGGGAATGGCGTTGTCCGAGGTGCGGGCCCAGGAGCTCACGCAGCACTTGAGTCCCACGCCCTCTTCGACACGCGGCCGCCGGCGCGGGTTGATGTAGAGCCCGGTCGGCGTCGTGGCGTCGAGCCCGGTGCCGGTCACGTACGCCACCATGTGCATGTGCACGTCCTCCCGGATCCCGTTTCCGGAAAGGACCTGGCGCACGGCCTCGTCGAGGTCGACGTCGCTATAGGGAATCGTGAACCGCATCATCTTCATCGATTCCCGGAAGCGCGAGAAGTGCTCGGACAGGCGGAAGCAGTAGAGCTCATCGTCGGCGGCGTTCCAGTAGGCGCGGAGCCCCTCGAACACGTTGGTCGCGTAGAACACCGCAGCGCTGTTGACGGGCAGGACCGCCTGGGCCTGGGGCACGAGCTTGCCGTTCATCCAGATGCTGAGGTCTTTCATTGGGCCGGGCTCCTTTGATAGTTGGATGCCAGCAAAGATACAGGAACCGAGCTCGCCGCGAAACTGGCTCGGCGGCCGGTCGTGGGTTGTGGGGTGTGGCGGGAGGGGTCGCTCGACCACGCGGCACGCGTTCGCGAGTCGAGCGACCCCTCCCGCCACACCCCACAACCCACGACCGGCTCCAAGCGGTTTGCGGCTGCGTTGATAATGTGAGGCCATGACGCCGGTGGTGGAGCTTCGGGCGGCCCGCAAGCGCTTCGGCCAGGTCGAGGCGCTGAGAGGGGTGGATCTCGCGATCGGCACGGGCGAGCTGGTGGCGCTGCTCGGCCCCAACGGGGCGGGAAAGACCACGTCGATCAGCCTGATGCTCGGCCTGCGGCGCCCGACCGGCGGCGAGGCGCGCCTCTTCGGCTTCGACCCCACGGACCAGCGCGCGCGAAGCCGTTGCGGCGTGATGCTCCAGGAGTCGGGCACGACGGGCGTGCTGACGGTCAGGGAGCTCGTGGACCTGTTCCGGTCGTACTACCCGTCGCCGCTGCCGGCGGCGACGGCGATCGCGCGGGCCGGGCTCGACGCCAAGGCGGGCGTGCGGGCCGGCACGCTCTCCGGGGGCGAGCGCCAGCGTCTTTACTTCGCGCTCGCCGTCTGTGGTGATCCCGAGGCGTTGTTTCTCGACGAGCCGACCGTCGGCCTGGACGTGGAGGGCCGCCGCGCGGTGCTCGACAGCATCCGCGCGCTCTCCGCCGCGGGCAAGACGATCGTGCTCACCACCCACTATCTCGAGGAGGCGGACCAGCTGGCGCGGCGTATTGTCGTGATCGACCGCGGAATGGTCATCGCTGACGCGACGCCGCGCGAGATCAAATCGCGGATCCCGAGCAAGCGCATCAGCTTCAACACGGGCGCGCCCGTGAGCGACGCGACCTTCCGCGGGCTTCCGGTGCAGAACCTCGAGCTCGCGGATCATCGTGTCCGCCTGCTCAGCCACGAGCCCGAGCTCGTCTTGAAGGCCTTGTTCGAGCGCGGAGTGGCGGTCCGCGACCTCGAGGTGACGGGCGCCGACCTCGAGGAGGCGTTTCTCAGCCTGACGACCCGCCCATGAGGTACCCGGCGGCCAAACGGCTATTGCGGATGCTCTTGATGCAAACCCGGAGCGAGCTTCTGATGCGCTGGCGGGTGCCCGCCTTCAGCGTCACCAATCTGGCGTTGCCGATCGTCTTCTTCACCTTCTTCGGCCTGCCAGTGGCGCACCTGCGCCGCGCCGACGGCGTGAGCATCGGCGCGTACCTCCTGGCATCGTTCGGCGCCTATGCCGTCGGCAACGTCATGATCTACGGGTTCGGGATCGGCGTCGCCAACGAGCGCGCCATGAAGATCGATCGCCTGATGCGAGCGAGCCCGCTGCCGCCGCTCGTGTTCATGCTGGCCAAGGTCCTGACCGCGCTCGTGTTCGCGCTCCTGGCACTGATGTTACTGATCGGCTTCGGGGCGACCGTCGGGGGCATCCATCAACCGGGGGCGGTGTGGGCGATGGTCATCGCGCGGCTCCTCGCGGGCTCACTGCCCTTCATCGCCCTCGGGTTCGCGATCGGTTACCTCTCGGGGCCCCATGCCGCGCCGGCCGTCGCCAACCTGATCTACTTGCCGCTCGCCTTCGCCTCCGGCTTCTTCGTGCCGGTCGGCCAGCTGCCCCCCTTCGTGCAGGCGATCGCGCCCTTCCTGCCCACCTATCACTACGCGCAGTTGGCGTGGAGCGCCCTCGGCGCCGGGTCGGAGACACTCGGCACGAGCCTTCTCTGGCTCGCGGGCTATACCGCCGTCTTCCTCGCGCTCGCCGTCAGGGCCTACCGGCGAGAGGAGCGCGCGAAGTTCGCGTGAGGGACGAACTTCGCGCGCTCGTGGGCTACTTGGCCTTGGCGGCCCAGTCGGCCCTGTATTCGATGCCGAGCGACTTCATCTCGGCGAGCTTCTCGCCCCAGGCGGCCTTCTGCTTCTCGGGCCCGCGCCGCTCGGTGACCTTGTCCCATTCCCTGGCGGCGCTGTCGAGGGCGTCCTTCGGATACTTGCGCTTGGCCAGCGCCTCGGTGATCTCGAACGCGAGCTTGCGCTGGTACTCATCGGCGGCCGGAATGACCGGGTCGGGCACCAGATAGGGGAAGCTCTGCTCGATGGCGTCGAGATACTTGTCGGCGTCCGGAAACAGCTTGCGGAACTTCTCCGAGCGCAGATGGCTCACGCGCCAGGGGTCCATGATCGTCTTGGCGTCCATCACGATCTTCAGGCTTTGATCCGGGAGCGAGATGAACTCCAGGACCTTCATCGTGACTTCCTTCTTCTTCGAGTACTTCGAAACGGCCATGCCGCGGCCGGGCGTGATGGCGGGCCGGTGAACGACCTTGCCGTCGATCTCGGCGCCCGGGACGATGCCGAATCCGGCCTTGCCCACGATTAGCGACTCGCCGGGATTCCCGACCCGCTTGCCAGTGCTCGTCCACGAGTGAAGTAGCGGCACCTCGCCCTTGATCAGCATCGTCTTGGGCTCCTCCGACTCGAACAGGAGCACGCCTGGCGGGTAGTACGGCATCGTCCGCACCATCTCCTCGAGCGCGCGCACCCCGGCCGCACTGTTGATGAGCGGCTTCATGTTCGCATCGAAGTAGTTACCCCCGTACGCGAAGAATCGCTGACGCCACCAGTAGTAGGAGAAGCCGCTCCCGCTCGGCTTGTACGAGGCGCCGGCGCCGAAGAGCTTCGCCTGGCTGCCGTCCCAGCCCCACCCGTGGAAGAACTCGGCGGCGTCGTCCCACTGCTTCCAGGTCTTGGGCGGCTGCAGGTCGTACTTGTACTTGGCCTTGAACTTCGCCCGGTTGTCCGGCCGCTCGAAGGCGACCTTGTTCCAGTACATGATGTGGATGTCGCCGTCGTACGGCATGCTGACCAGCTTGCCCTGATAGCGCAGCATCACCTTGGCGAACACCGGGACGATGTCGTCCATCGCGAAGTCGAGCTTCAGCTTCTCGACCCACGGCTCGAGCGGCTCGAAGTGCCGGCCGTAGTCCGGCATGTTCGAGGGCCCGAACATGACGAGGTCCCACGGGCTCCCGCCGCTGTTGAACTCGAGAAGGGTTTTGGCCACAAAGGCGTCGGCCGGGATGACCTCGGTCTCGATCTTGACGCCGAGCTTGTCGTAGAGATCCTGCTCGACCAGGGTGAGCGAATATTTCACGAACTCGGCGTTCACCACCGCGCGGATCGTCTGGCCCTCGTAGGGTCGCGCCGCCGGGACGCGGTCCGGCAGCGTGAGCCAGCCGAGCGTGATGAGGCCACCGAGCAGGAGCGCGACCGCAGTCGCGGACCAGAACCGTCTCATGGGAATCCCCCTTGTCATCGTGTGCTTAGCCCCTCGTCCCGCCGAGCGCCAGGCCCTTGACCAGATAGCGCTGGAGCATGAAGGCGACCGCGAAGGCGGGCAGCACGCCGAGCACGACTGAGGCCGACGCCTCGCCGTAGAACATGTCGGTGCCGCCTGACGTGAACGAGGTCACCAGCACCATCATGGTCTTGGTCTCGATGCCGGTGAGCACGATCGCGAAGAGGAACTCGTTCCACGTCGCGATGAATGCGAACAGGGCCACCACCGCCATCCCCGGCGCGATGATCGGAACGACCACCTGGACCAGGGCCCGGAGCCGCGAGCAGCCGTCGATCATCGCCGCCTCCTCGATCTCCACGGGGAAATCGCGGAGGAAGCCGACGAGCAGCCACACCGCGAACGGGAGGTAGAGCACGGTGTAGATGACGATCAGGGCCAGGTAGTTGTTGGTGACCCCGAGAAGCTTGTAGACGATGTAGATCGGGATGATGAGCGCGATGGCGGGCAGCATCCGCAGCGCGAGCAGGAAGATGGACAGGAGCCCGCCGCCGAAGCGCCAACGGGCGATCGAGTAGGCCGTCGGCAGGCTGACGACCAGCGCCGCGACCATGCTGAGCGTCGAGAGCACCATGCTATTGGTGAAGTACCGCGCCCCGCTCGACCGCGTGAACAGCGCGGCATAGTGCTTGAGCGACGGCTCGAGGGGGATCCACACCGGCGGGAACGCGAAGAAGTCCTCATTGCCCTTGAGCGACGTGGTCACGATCCAGAAAAAGGGGCCGAGGAAAAAGACCAGCGCGACGGCGAGCCCGAGGTAGGTCAGGCCGTGGCCGACGCGGCGCCACAGGCGGTGGCGCTTCGCGCGCTGGGTCACGACGACACTCCGCGCGAGGGCGATCGCCATCAGGCCGCCCGCGCCTCCCGGACCCGCTGCATCCAGAAGAAGACCAGCGTCAGGACCAGCACGCCGCCGACGATCACGTAGGAGAGCGCCGCCGCGTAGCTCATGCGGAAGTCCTTGAAGCCCATCAGGTACGTCGTGAACGCGACCG
This sequence comes from Candidatus Rokuibacteriota bacterium, assembly GCA_003221635.1. Classification (GTDB taxonomy): domain Bacteria; phylum Methylomirabilota; class Methylomirabilia; order Rokubacteriales; family CSP1-6; genus AR31. Next base: position 36,528 of record QHSR01000258.1, read on the forward strand.
TCTCCGTGCTGCCGCCGGGCCCGCCAAAGGTCAGCACGAAGATCAGCCCGAACAGCTTGGTCAGATCGATGAGCCGGATCATCACGCCCACCGCCATCGTGAACTTGAGCAGCGGCAGCGTGATCGACCAGAAGCGCTGCCAGGCGCTGGCGCCGTCGGCCCTGGCCGCTTCGTAGAGTTCCGTGGGGATCGACTGCAGGCCGGCCAGCAGCACCAGCATCATGAAGGGGGTGTTGTGCCAGACGTCGACCAGCACGACGGCCAGGATCGAGACGAAGGGCGACGAGAACCAGTCGAAGTAGACGTCGAGGATCCCGAGCTGGCGCCCCAGGTTGTTGATGGCCCCGTACTTGACCCCGTACATCATCCGCCACGCCATCGCCGCCATCACCGGCGAGACCATGGCGGGGATGGCGAGCAGCGCGGTGATGATGGGCCGGCCATGGAGCACCCGACTGAGCAGCATCGCGATCCCGAGCCCGAGCAGGAGCTCGAGCACGAGCGACGGGGCGATGATCACCGCCGTGTTCCAGACAGAGCCGAGGAACCGCGGGTCTCGGAAAATCGCCTCGCCGTAGTTCTTCCCGCCGACGAACTCGTAGTCGGGGCCGACGGAGAGGTCGAAGTTCTGGAACGACAGGTAAAAGGAGTACGCGAGCGGAAACACGATAACGAGGGCGATCAGCAGGAGCGAGGGCGAGGCGAAGGCGACGGGCTCCCATTGCTTACGCTTCATGGTGAGGCCCAGCATGCGCATGGTGCCCCGGAGGAAATCACGCCCCGCTCGGCCTGTCAAGGCGCGCGGCCGGCACCGACGATCCACCAGCCGTAGAAGACCCGGCCTCTCATGCCGCCGAGGCCGGATAGAGATGGCAGGCGACGAGTCGACCGCTCTCCGGTGCCAGCGGCGGCTCGTCGCGGCGGCACCGCGCCATCACGTGCGGGCACCGCGTGTGGAATCGGCAGCCCGGCGGTGGATCGAGCGGGCTCGGAATCTCCCCGCTCAAGATGATCTCCTCCGGGCGCTCGCTCGCGTCGAGCGGCAGCGCCGCCGAGAACAGCGCCTGGGTGTACGGGTGCCTCGGGCCCCGGGCGATGTCGGCGGCCGCGCCCAGCTCGACGATCTTGCCCAGGTACATGACCGCGATCGTGTGGCTCATGTGCGCCACCGCCGCGAGGTCGTGCGCGATGAACAGGTAAGCGACGCCGAGCCGTCGCTGGAGACCGCGCAGGAGGTTCAGGATCTGGGCGCGGATCGACACGTCGAGCGCCGAGACCGGCTCGTCGAGCACGACGAGCTTCGGCGAGAGCGCGAGCGCCCGGGCGATCGCGATGCGCTGGCGCTGGCCGCCCGAGAACTCGTGCGGGAACAGCTCGGCGGCCCGCTCGGGAAGCCCGACCAGCTCGAGAAGCTCGAGCACCCGCGTCCGGAGCGCCGGGGTCGCCGGGCGCTCGTTGATGACCAGCGGCTCGCCGACGATCGCGCCCACCCGCATCCGGGGATCGAGCGACGCGTACGGATCCTGGAACACGGCCTGCACGGATCGCCGATACCGGCGCAGGCCGGCGCGATCGAGCCCCACCAGCGGCGCGCCCTCGAAGCGGATGGCGCCGCTCGTCGGCGCCTCGACGTGGAGGATCATCCGCGACGTCGTCGTCTTGCCGCACCCGGACTCGCCGACGAGACCGAGCGTCTTGCCCGCCTCGATCGCGAACGAGATGGAGTCCACGGCGCGCACGAGCCCGGCCGGCCGGCCGAAGATGCCCCGTCGCACGGGGAAGTGCTTGGTGAGCGACAGTACCTCGAGCAGCGGTGCCTGGCTCATGCCGGCGCGTCGAGCCAGCACCGGCTCGAGTGACCGGGCGCCGGTGTGAATTCCGGGGGCTCCTCGCCGCGACACCGCTCCATCGCCCGCGGGCAGCGCGGCGCGAACGCGCAGCCCGGCGCAAGCGCCGCGAGATCGGGCGGCTGACCTTCGATGGCCGTCAGCCATTCCGTCGACTCGCCGAGCCGCGGCACCGACTCGAGCAGCGCCCGCGTATACGGGTGCCGCGGCGCGTGGAAGATCGTCTCGACCGCGCCGGCCTCCACGATGCGGCCCGCGTACATCACGGCCACACGGTCGCACATCTTCGCGACGATGCCGAGGTTGTGCGTGACGAAGATCATGGCGAGACGGTGGCGCGCCTGGAGCTCCTTGAGCAGGCGCAGATACTGCGCCTGGATGGTGAGGTCGAGGCTCGTGGTCGGCTCGTCGGCGAGCAGCAGCCGGGGCGGCGCGGAGATGGCCATGGCGCCGACGACGCGCTGGCGCATTCCTCCCGAGAGCTGATGCGGGAAGGCCCGGAGCCGCGCCGCCGGCGAGGAGATCCCCACGGAGCCCAGCAGCGTAACCGCGCGGTCCCGCAGCGCGCGGCCCGAGAGCCCGTGGTAGCTGGCGAGCGGCTCGCGGATCTGCATCCCGACGGAGAAGACCGGATTCAGGCTGCTCATCGGGTCCTGCAGGATCATCGCGACTCGCCTGCCGCGGACCCGCTGCATCTCGCGCTCGCTCTTCTTCAGGAGATCCTCACCGTCCAGGAGCACCTGGCCTCCCAGAATGCGAGCCGCGGGACGGGGCACCAGTCGCAGGATCGAGAGACACGTCATGCTCTTCCCGGACCCCGACTCGCCGACGAGGCCGAGCGTCTCGCCCTCGGCCACCGCGAACGAGACGCCGTCCACCGCCTTGATCGTGCCCCAGCGCGTGACGAGATGCGTCCGGAGGTCACGGACCTCGATGACCGGCGCGGTCATGGCAGGACGCGGCCGGCGCCGAGCCCGCTCCAGAGATGGCGGAGGGGATCGACGCCGAGAGCGAGCCGCGCAAGGACGTCGCCCACGACCGGGACCAGCGCGAATCCGTGGCCGGAGAAGCTGGCAGCGACGAGCAGGCCGTCGATACCGGGAACGGGACAGCTCTCGAGCGCGAGCGCCCGCTCGGCCGGGTCGCGTCCCATGACCCGGACGCCCGCCGCGCTGGCGCCGGACGCCGCGGCGCCGACCCGGAGGCGCTCGAGCACCGTGACGCGAGTCCCGGGGTCGGCGCGGCGCAGATGAAACGCCGCGCTGAGCCCGATCAGACCTCCGCCGACGATGACGATCGACCGCGCCACGGACGCTGGCCGCGCGCTCAGAGCTGGCGAAGCTTCGGGTCGAGGGTGTCGCGCAACCAGTCGCCGAGCAGGTTGAAGGCGAGCACGACGAGGAGGATGGCGAGCCCGGGAATGAACGACACCCACCAGGCACTCGTGACGAAGTCGCGCCCCTCGGCGATCATCGAGCCCCACGCGGGCGTGGGCGGCGGAATGCCCGCGCCCAGGAACGAGAGGGAGGCCTCCACGATGATGACGTAGCCCACCTGGAGCGTGATCAGGACCACCAGCGTGTTGAGCGTGTTGGGGAACAGATGGCGGAGGATGATCCGCCGCGCCGAGGCGCCGGCGATGCGCGCCTGGGTGATGAAGTCGAGTTCCATCAGCGTGAGGACCTGACCCCGGATCACCCGCGCGTAGCGCGCCCAGAGAATCACGGCGATGGCGACCACCACGTTGACGAAGCTCGGTCCCACCGTGACGGCGAGGATCAGTGCGAGCAGGATCACGGGGAACGACATCGTGGCGTCGGTGATCCGCATGAGCACGCTGTCCACGCGTCCACCGTGGTAGCCGGCGACCAACCCCACGCCGGCGCCGAAGGCGCTGGCGAGGAGCACGGTGAGGACGCCGGCCGTCAGCGAGACGCGGGCGCCCCAGATGATCCGCGACAACAGATCCCGGCCGAGCCGGTCCGTGCCCAGGACGTGCTTCCAGGTGCCGCGCTCGTCCCATACCGGTGGCGTAAATCGCTGTCGGAGCGACTGCTCGCCTGGGTCGGCGGGGCTCAGGACATTGGCGAAGAGCGCGGCCAGGACGAACACGGCGATGATGGTCAGCGGAAACACCGGCAGCCTCCGGCCGCGCCAGCCCCCCCGCGACCTTGCCGGCAGCACCGGTAGCGATCCCGCGACCGCGCCCCGGGCGTGCTCAGCGGCCATGGTAGCCCTCTGTTCGAGCGCCGGCTTCGCCGGCGCAATCCTGTCCTGGGGGAGGCTCGGAGGGGGCCGTCGAGGCCCCCTTCGAGGGAAACTCAGCGGCCATAGCGAATGCGCGGGTCGATGAACGCGTAGACGCAGTCCACCGAGAGATTCACCACCGCGACGATCGCGGCGGTCGTCAGCACCACGGCCTGGATCACCGGGAAGTCGCGCGAGGAGATGGCCTCGTAGGCGAGCCGGCCGAGCCCCGGCCAGGCAAACACCGTCTCCACCACGATGGCGGTCGTGACCAGGATCGAGAAATAGATGCCCGCGAACGTGACGACGGGGATGAGCGCGTTCTTCAGCGCGTGGACCCAGACCACGCGGGACTCGACCACCCCTTTCACGCGCGCCAGCTTGACGTACTCGGAGTCCAGCACCTCGAGCATGCCCGAGCGCAGGAGACGCATCATCCCGGCGACCACGAACCAGCCGAGCGTGATGCCGGGCAAGATGTAGCTGGCGAATCCGGCGATGCCGCCCGCGGGCAGCCACTGCAGCCGTCCCGCCACGACCTCGATCAGCACGATGGCCACCCAGAAGGTCGGCAGCGACTGTCCGAGCACGGCGATCACCTGCGCGGCGCGATCGATCCCGGTCCCCTTCCAGACCGCCGCCAGCACACCCAGCGGAAAGGCCAGGAGCAGACTCACGGTCATCGCGAACGCCCCCAGGCGGAGCGAGTTGGGCAGCCGCTGCGCGATCAGCTCGCCGACGGGGCGCCGCGCGCGCAGCGAGGTCCCGAAGTCGCCCGTGAGGGCGCGGCCGACGAAGGAGAGGTACTGCTCCACGTACGGCCGGTCCAGGCCGAGGTACCGGCGGGCGTTGGCATAGTCCTCCTCACTGGCCGACATCGGCAGGATCAGATGGAGCGGGTCGCCGGTGGCCCTGGCCAGAATGAACACGACGACGGAGAGGATGGCCAGGGCCGCCAGCGACTGGACGAGGCGCGTGAATACGAATCGCGCCACGCGCGCTCAGCGCTTGGACGAGGCGAGCTCGTCGATGAAGAAGTCGTACATCACCGTGCCCGGATTCCACCTGCCGAGCGTCTTCGACGCGGCGTACGGCGAGTGCAGGTAGACCACCGGCACGCCGTAGTGCTCGCCGCGCAAGCGCGTGTAGACGTTCCTCATCAGCGTCGCGATCTTCTCCTTGTCGGTCTGCCGCATGACCTGCTCGATCATGCCGTCGATCTCCGGGTCGTTCACCGTGTCGCTCGCCTTCGACTTCGTGTAGGCCTGCTTCTCGAGGAACGCGTAGGTGCCGATCCAGTCGCGGTTGGCGACGTTGTAGTAGCCCATCGCGCCCGGCACGGTCCGATCGAACCAGGTCTTCCGGAACGCCGGATAGTCGACCGGGATCAGCTTGGGCTGGATACCGAGCTTCTGCCAGTACCCGGCCATCGCCTCGGCGAACGCCTTCCCCTCGGGCAGGCCGGGCAGCTGGTAGGCGTGCACCGTGAGCGGGAAGCCCCCGGCGAAGCCGGCGTCGGCCAGGAGCTTCCTGGCTCGCGCCGGATCGTACGGATACGGCATCTCGGGCGTCACCTTGAACCCGATGTCGCGATACGACCAGGAGAGCCCCAGGGGGACGTACGCGGGATCGGCGTGACCAGCGAAGATGGACTGCGCGATCTCGTTGCGGTCGACGGCGAGGTTGAGCGCCTCGCGCACGCGCTTGTCCTTGGTCGGCTGGCCGTCGCGCGGCAGGATCCACCACATCGTCAGGACGGCTTCGTCGCGCCGGAAATGGATCGGGAACGATTCGCGCTCGAGCTCCTTGACCCGCTCGCGGCTCACGTCGGTGATGTCGACCTCGCCGCGACGCAAGAGCGCGATCCGCGTCGTCTCCTCGGGGACGAGCTTGAAGGTGACGGTCTTGTAGCGCGGGACGCCGATGCGCCAGTGGTTGTCGACGGCGGCCAGCTTGATGTGCGAGCCCGTCACCTGCTCCACGAACCGGTACGGCCCGCTGCCCACCGGCTTCTGCGCGAACACGTCGTCGCCGTTGGCGTCGATGTACTTCTTGGGCAGGATCATGCCCTCGGTGGAGAGCGAGCGCGACAGATACGTCGGGATGATCAGCGTCGGCTCCTTGGTGACGATCACGAGCCGGTCGGACGCCGGCGTCTCGATGTCGCCGATGAGCGTGCGGAGCGGCCCCGCGTACCCGGTGGTCGAGCGCTTGCCGATGGCGCGCTGGAGGCTGAACTTGACGTCCTCGGACGTCACCTCTTCGCCGGTGTGGAATCGGGCGCCCTTGCGCAGGTAGAACGTCCAGCGCCGGTGGTCGGCCGACGGCTCCCAGCGCGTCGCGAGCCCGGCGTCCTTCGACAGCTGCCCGTCGGGCGTCACACCGACGAGGTAGTCGAACATGAGCGACATGTAGTACTTGACCACGTGGCCACCCAGGACGGGATCGAGCACCTCCGTGGAGAAGCTCGACAGGGCGACGGTGAGCTCCGATTTGCCCTGCGCGGCGGCCGGGCTCGCCAGGAGGGCGAACGACAGCAGCCCGGCGGCGATTCCAATGGAACGCCTCATTCTCAGCTCCTTTTATTCAGGGGTGTCGCGACCGGCATCGTCGATTCGGAGACGTCGCGATGGTAGCACGGGGGTGCGGGCCGAGCCGCGGCGGCGCGGCCGATCGGCATACAATGTAGCGCGGCTCATTTCGGGTGGTGGTGCGCGCTGCAGGCCGTCGCGGGGCTGGGGCCCCGCCGGCCGAGGCGCGGCTATAGAGGAGCGCGACCTGGCCGAGCAGCCCCAGCAGCAGGCCTTCTTCTCCGCGCTGAACGCGATGTCGGCGGGCCGGTCGTCCCGGCGGCCGGCGGCGTGCCGATCCGCGACGCCGGCGGCACCGTGATCGGCGCCGTCGGGATCTCCGGAGACGTGTCGGACAAGGACGAAGCGTGCGCCCTGGCCGGGCTCGCGGCGGCTCAGCTGTCGCGCGACACCGGTTAGCGATCGATCAGTGAAGGGAACTTTGATGACAGCTCTGTCACGTTGGCTCGCGACGCTCGCGGTCTCGCTGGTGCTGAGCGGCGCTCCGGCACCGGCCGCCGCCGCTCCGGAAGGTACGATGACGTGGGCGGTTCACGCCTCACTCGCGCCGGCGTGGTTCGACCCGGCGGAGACGACCGGCATCAGCACACCCTTCATGATCATCTACGCCCTGCACGACGGGCTGGTGAAGCCCATGCCCGGCCAAGCGATGGCGCCGAGCCTGGCTGAGTCCTGGACTGTCTCCAAGGACGGGCTGACGTACGACTTCGTGCTCCGCAGGGGCGTGAAGTTCCACAACGGCGACGCGCTGAGCGCCGAGGACGTGAAATTCTCCTTCGAACGGTACAAGGGCGTCGCCTCCGCGACGTTCAAGGCGCACGTGGCCGCGGTCGAGGCGGTCGACCCGCATCGCGTGCGCTTCCGTCTCAAGAGGCCGTGGGCCGACTTCATGACCTTCTACGCCACGCCCGCGACGGGCGCCGCCTGGGTCATGCCCAAGAAGTACGTCGAGCGGGTGGGCGACGACGGCTTCAAGAAGGCGCCGGTCGGCGCCGGTCCCTACAAGTTCGTCTCCTTCAATCCGGGCATCGAGCTCGTGCTCGAGGCTTCCGAGGCGTACTGGCGCAAGACCCCGAGCGTGAAGCGCCTGGTCTTCAAGTCGGTCCCCGACGAGTCCACGCGCCTGGCGATGCTCAAGCGGGGCGAGGCGGACATCGTGTACTCGATCCGCGGCGCGCTCGGCGAAGAGCTCCGGCGCACGCCGGGGCTCACCCTCAAGCCGACCCTCGGGACCTTCACGGAATGGATCGCCATGCCGGATCAGTGGGATCCGAAGTCGCCGTGGGCGGATCGCCGGGTGCGGCTGGCCGCCAACCTGGCGATCGATCGGAAGGCCATCAACGAGGCGGAGTATCTCGGCTTCGGCAAGATCAGCTCGAGCATCATTCCCCAGGATTTCGAGTTCGCCTGGATGCCGCCGCCCTACCCCTACGATCCGGCTCGCGCCAGGCAGCTCCTGGCCGAGGCCGGCTACCCCCGGGGGTTCGACGCCGGCGAGGTCTTCAGCGACATGGTGTACGTGCCGATCACCGAGGCCGCCGCCAATTTCCTGCAGGCGGTGGGGATCCGCGCGAAGCTCCGAGGCCTGGAACGGGCGAGCTTCCAGAAGAGCGACCTGGAAAAGAAGCTCAGACCTCTCGCCCGCGTCGGCAGCGCGGCCGCCGGCAACGCCGCCACCCGCATCGAGGCGTTCGTGGTCTCGACCGGGTCCCGGTCCTACGGCGGCTCCCCGGACATCGATGGCCTCTATCAGGAGCAGGCCGGCGAGCTCGATCCGAAGCGGCGTACGGCGATCTTGAAATCGATCCAGCAGCTCGTGCACGAGCGGGTCCTGTTCGCGCCGCTCGTCGAGCCCGCGCTGCTCAACGGCTACGGGCCTCGCGTGGCGGACTCGGGCCTGGGCCTCATCGTCGGCCACCTGTACTCGGCGCCATACGAGGACCTGAAGCTCAAGGCGAAGTGAGGTTTCGTCAGGGGCCGGCCGTCGACGGCTGGCCCTGACGCTCAGCCCTTGACCGAGCCGGCGGCCAGTCCCTGGACGACGAAGCGCTGGCCGAGGAAGTAGAGAAAGACGATGGGGACGGTCGCGAGGACGGCCCCGGCCATGAGCTGACCCCAGATGTACTGGTCACCCACCACCATCATCGAGAGCTTGATCGGGATCGTCATCGTGGTGTGGTCCGTGGTGAAGACCAGGGCCAGGAGGAACTCGTTCCAGGCCAGCGTGAACGAGAAGATGGCGGACGCGACGATGCCCGGCGCCGACAACGGCAGGAGGATACGGAACAGCGCCCCGATCTTGGTGCAGCCGTCGACCATCGCGTGCTCTTCGAGCTCGGGCGGGATGCTCCGGAAATAGCCCATCAGCATCCAGGTGCAGAAGGGCACCGTGAACGAGAGATAGGTCAGCATGAGCGACTTCAGCGTGTTGCCGAGCCCCAGCGCGACCACGATCGCGTACAGCGGAACGAACAGCATCGCGGTCGGCAGCACGTACTTGAACAGGATGAAGCGGCCGATCCACTCCCGCCCGCGGTACTTGTACCGGACGATGCTGAAGGCGGCAAACGCGCTCACGACCACCGTGACGGCGGTCGTCGTCGACGCCACCGCGAAGCTGTTCCAGATGTTGGTGAGGAGATCTTCGCGCTGGATGACGCGGACGAAGTGCTGGAGCGTGGGTCGCTTCGGCAGGTAGGTGAAGTCCTCGTAGAGATCCTTGTTCGTCTTGAGCGAGGTCGCCACCATCCAGAAGAGGGGCACCGCCACCATGACGACGAAGAGAGCCAGCAGCGCGTAGGTGGTGACCCGTATCGAGAGCGTTTCACGCATGGTGTCGCTTCCTCAGGCGTTGGCCTTGCGCTGCAGCAGCACGGTCACCGCCAGCACGAGACCGATCAGCAGCGGAAGGAAGAGGGTGGAGACCGCCGCCGCCTCGCCGAGGCGGAGGTTCATCATGCCCATCACGTACACGAGCATCGTGTAGACCATCGTCGCGTCCGACGGGCCGCCGCCCGTCAGCAGGTAAACCGGCTCGAACGCGTTGGCGGTCCAGATCGTCGTCAGCAGCACCACCACCCCGATGATGTGGTAGAGCCCCGGCAGCGTGACGTGCCGGAACTGCTGCACCCGGGAGGCGCCGTCGACCTGCGCGGCATCGTAGAGCTCCTGCGAGATCGTCTGCATCCCGGCGAGGAAGGAGATCGCGTAGAAGGGAAAGTTCCGCCAGACGTGGGCGATGATGACCGAGAGCATGGCCGTGTTGCGGTCGGAGAGGAAGGCGATCGGATTCGTGATGAGCCCGAGGTCGATCAGGGCGTAGTTGATCAGACCGCTCAGCGGATCGTAGAGCCAGCGCCACACCAGGTACACGACGAACGCCGGCATCGCCCAGGGCAGCAGCAGGAAGGCGCGGAAGACGTTGCGAGCCCGGATCTGCTGGTTGAGCACGAGGGCCACGGCCATGCCGAGCACGAACTTGATGGCCACGGCGGACACCGTGAAGACGACGGTGTTCACGACCGCGGTGCTGAACTGCGGCCAGCCGAGGACGTAGATGAAGTTCCTGAGGCCGACGAACTGACCGGGGGACCCCACGGTCTTGTCGGAGAAGGCCAGCCAGATGGCGTAGAAGAACGGATACAGCACGAGCCCGACCAGGATCAGCACGGTCGGCGCGAGGAGCCCGATGCCGCCGAGCGACTCGCGCGTTCGCACGGACGGCCACCGGGCGGGCCTCGCCGGGGCGGGAAGAGCGACCGTGACGGATCGGTGCCGGATGGCCACGACTACGCCGCTCTCACGCGTACTTCGAGTAGATCCTGTTGAGGACGTCGAGCGTCTCGACGAAGGCTTTGTCGCGCGACCAGCTGTCGACGACGATCCGCTGGAGCATCCTCGAGATGGTCGTGTTCGTGAACTGCTCGCGCCAGGCGTCGTTGAAGACGTCCGGCCAGCCCTGGGGCTCGCCGCGCACCGACAGGTCGATCAGGCCCTTCATGAACGGCTTCTTCTTCCAGACGTCGAACCCGAGGTACGCCTTCAGCACCGGACCCCACTGGCTGACGCTGTGCTCGCGGTCCATCTTGCCCGGCTCCATCGAGTCCCACAGGAACTGCTTCGCCAGATCCGGGACCTTGGTGTACTTCATGATCGCGCGCGACCCGAACGTGACGGGCTGGATGAGCCCCTTCGGCCCTCGGGGATACGTGTAGTGGCCCGTCTTGGCCAGGAGCTCGGGATTGTTTTCCTCCAGCCACAGCGACAGGGTGATCGGATTCAGGATGAAGACGGCCTTGCCGGACTGGAAGGTGGAGTTGTTCATGGTGTTGTCCCACGTCGTGACGCCGGGCGGGAGCACACCGGCCTTCCACACCTCCGTGAAGAAGTCGAGGAACTCCCACACTTCCTTCTTGTGGTCGCCCAGGACGATTCGCCGGCCCTTGTCGTCGGCCAGCCGCGCCCCGTAGCTCTTCATCATGTCTTCCCAGACCTGGGAGTCCGTCTGGTTGCTGACGGGGATCCCAAGCCCGAAGACTCGCGGCGGCTTCTGGGCCTTCTTGGCGTACGCCAGCAGGTCGACCCACGTGGCCGGCGGCGGCGTGAGACCGGCCGCACGCACCAGGTCATCCCGCGTCATCAGCATGAAACCCTGGAAGCCGAACATGATGTGGTGGACCCGTCCGTCGGGCTCCAGCATGATCTTGGGCGCGTTGCCGACCCATCCGCCGTACGTCTTCTCGAGCTTCTTGTAGACGTCGGTGACGTCGAGCAGCTGCCCGCGGGCCCGCAGCTCGACCGCGTTGGTCTCGATGATGTCCGGCGTGGCCTTGGCCTCGATGGCGGCCGTGATCTTCGGCAGGAACTCCTTGAGCGGCACCATCGAGATCTGGAGATCGACGTTGTTCTTCTTCGCCCACTCCTGAGCAAAGTTCGCCCGCGCATCGTCGCTCGATTTCAGGAACTGGTAGCACCAGTAGACGAGCTTCGGCCGCTGGGCCACGGCGGGCGCCGCGAAGGAAAGCGTGGCCGTGGCGCCGGCCGCGAGCGCGGCCGACGTCTTCAGGAACTCTCGACGGGTGTGCCGCTTCGCCGGGCGCGCCATCGGTCTTCCTCCCTCGTCACGAAGCGTGACGCTTACCTACGAATGGGGGCTCGACGGGACTTCATAGGCTACCTTCGCGGGAGACTATGCCTCCGGAGGCGAGCCCGGTCAAGACCCGAGACAGACCCTGCTGGGTCAGAAACCGAGATGTACGGGTTGACGCTCCGGCTCGCCGGGATTAGGCTCCCTCCACCATTTCGACTCCTGAGGCACCGCGGGGTCCCCGCGCGGAAGTGAGCTACGTCACGCGCGGCTCCGGACCTGCCCTGCTCATGCTGGCGCCGGGCGGCTTCGACGCGACGATGGAGAAGTGGGCCACGGCCGGAGTCTGGAAGGGCATGCAACCGCTCGACACCCTCACGCGCGAATTCACGGTGATCGCCTACGACCGTCGGGAGTCGGGAGCCTCCGGCGGGAGGGTCGAACGGCTCTCGTGGCTGCTCTTCGCCGAACAGGCCAAGCACCTTCTGGACCACCTCGGGATCAGGAAGGCGTTCGTGCTCGGTGGGTGCATGGGTTGCTCCGTCGCGACGGCGTTCGCCGCCCGCTTTCCCGAAGCCACCCAGGCGCTGATCCTGCACTGGCCCGTCGGCGGCTACCGCTGGAAGCTGAACGGCGGGGACCGGCTCGCGCGGCACATGCGGTTCGCCCGCGAAAACGGGCTGGCCGGCGTCGTCAAGCGAGCCCACGCGGGCAAGTCGTTCTGGCAGGACCCCGAGGCCGGACCCTGGGCCTCGGTGATCGTGCGCGACCAGCAATTCGCCGACGAGTTCCAGGAGCAGGATCTGGACCGTTATCTCGGTCTCGTCGCCGCGAGTGCGCGCGCCCTCTTCGATCGCGACATGCCGCCGGGCGCGGAGCCCGAGGAGTTGATGGCGATGAAGGTGCCGGCGCTGATCATCCCGGGCGACGATCCGGCCCACGCCACGTCCGGGGCGCACTACCTGCGCGAGCTGTTGCCGCAGCCCGAGTTCTGGACCGTGATGCCGCCAGAGCAGACCCCGGAGCGCGTGCGCGACCGCATACTCGAATTCGGCCGCGCGCACAAGTAACGGGGGATCAGATCGAGGCGCTTGCGAGTGGTCGGCTGAGGCCGCCGTCTATGCGAGCGTCAGCTTCCTCGGGACCCCGACGTCGGTGACGACTCTGATGTCCGGATGGGAGCAGCGGTTCAAGCTCGAATGGACGGTGGACTCCCCGCCCGGCGGCACCCGTAAGCTCAGCGGCTGCATCACGGGCCAACGCGCGGGGCACGCCGAGCCGGCGCGTCTGCTGGTGCAGGCCCACGACGCGTCCGGAGCCGGCGTGGAACGGCGGATCTGGGCGATTCCCGGAGGCGTCAATGGAGTGCAGCGTTCCAGTATCGCGGTGTCCGACCCCGAACCTCTTCCGTCTCGTAGGCGGCCGCGATCGCGTCGATCTCGCGCTCGGTGTAGCGGAGCGGCTCGACCGCCGCGTACTTGCCCCGCTCGCGTGCCGTGTCACGCTCCGTGCGGAAGCACCAGGAG
>QHSR01000259.1:0-8429 GCA_003221635.1 Candidatus Rokuibacteriota bacterium
TCGGCGGTGCTGGAGATCATGCGGGAGGACTACATTCGCACGGCCTGGGCGAAGGGCTTGCGCGAGTTCCTCGTGGTCGTCAAACATACTCTGAAAAACGCCATGCTGCCGGTGATCACCATCATCGGCGCGGAGCTCGCCTTCCTGATGGGCGGGCTGGTGGTCACGGAGACCGTTTTTACGCTCAACGGGCTGGGCCGCTTCATCGTCGATGCCATCTTGCGTCGCGATATTCCGGTCGTGCAGACGATGGTGTTGCTGACCGCGTTCATCATCGTCTTCGTCAATCTGATCGTCGATCTGTTCTATGCCTGGCTGGACCCCAGGATCAGCTACCGCACCGCCAAGGCCAGCCAGCGCTAAGGAGGTCGAGATGGCCGTAACGCATGAGGTACCCCTCACAACCCCACACCTGAAGGCCGTGACGGTGGGGAGGAGCTGGGCTGTCACGCACGCCTGGCCCGCGGTCCGCAAGTTCATCGTCACGAAGCCGCTGGGGGCCGCCGGTGGAGCCATCATTCTGTTGATGGTGCTCACCGCCATCTTTGCCGACGTCCTCACCCGCTATGATCCCTACACGGTGGACCAGCGCGTACAGTTCACCGCCCCCAGCGTGAACCACTGGTTCGGCACCGACGAGTTCGGCCGAGATTTGTTCACCCGCATCGTCTACGGCGCGCGTGTCGCGCTGTTCATCGGCCTGACCGCCGCCTTCATCGGGGCGACCGCTGGAGCCATGCTCGGCGTGATCAGCGCGTATCTCGGTGGCCGAGTGGACCTGTACCTGCAGCGCGTCATCGATGTGCTGCTCGCGTTCCCTTTGCTGATCCTCGCGCTGGCGATCGTCACTGTCTTGGGCCGATCGGTTCCCAACGTGGTGATGGCCATCGCCATCCCCATCATTCCCCGCACCGCGCGCATCGTCCGTTCCAATGCGTTGAGCATCAAAGAGAACATGTATGTCGAAGCGGCCCGCGCCGTCGGTAGCTCGCACCCGTGGGTGATCCTGCGCCACATCATTCCCAACGTCATGGCGCCGTACCTGATCATGCTGACGGCCCAGTTCGGGAACGCCATCCTCGTGGAAGCCTCGCTGAGTTTCCTGGGGCTCGGTACCGCCGAGCCAACGCCATCGTGGGGGTTGATGCTCTCCGGGAGCGCGCTTTCGTATGCCGAGAGGGCGGCGTGGCTGGCGATCTTCCCCGGCATCGCGATCAGCCTCGCGGTGTTCGGCTTCAACCTCTTCGGCGATTCGCTTCGGGACGCCCTGGACCCGAAGCTCCGCCACCGCAACTAGCCGGCGGAGTCTCGACGCCGGCCGAGCGGCAATTACCGCGGGCGCTCGAATCTCCCGATGATGTCGGTCGCCAACCGCTCGAGCTGCTCGAGGTCGTCGTCGCACGTCGCCAGCACTCGTCGATTGCACGGTCAATGGGAGGGCCTAGTCAACACCCAGCACCCAGGATTGACGGCCGTAGAGTATACGAAGCGCTCGACGGCACGTCCCCGCGGTATGATCCGGTACGGGAGGAAGACCATGAGCACAGCGCTGAACGGCATCCGCATCCTGGACCTCACCCAGTTCGAGGCCGGCACGTCGTGCACCCAGATGCTGGCGTGGCTCGGCGCCGAGGTCATCAAGGTCGAGGAGCCCGGCAAGGGAGAGCCCGGGCGCTACGGTCGCGCCGAGAAGCCCGGTGTCGACTCGAGCTACTTCCTCCTGCTCAACGCCAACAAAAAGAGCGTCACGCTCAACCTCAAGCACCCGCAGGGCAAGGCCATGTTCCTCGACATGGTCAAAAAGGCCGACGTGGTGGCCGAGAACCAGGCGCCCGGCGGGATGGAGAAGATGGGCCTCAGCTACGACACGCTCTCCGCCCTGAACCCGCGCCTGGTCTATCTCTCCGTGAAGGGCTTCGGCAACTACGGTCCCTACAGCGAGTACAAGAGCTTCGACATGATCGCGCAGGCCACGGGCGGCGCGATGGCGCTGACCGGCTTCCCGGGCTCGCCGCCGCTCAAGCCCGGCCCGACCATCGGCGACTCGGGCACCGGCATGCACGCGGCGCTCGGCGTGATGGCCGCCCTGTGGCAGCGGCAAGCGACGGGTCAGGGCCAGCGCGTCGAGCTCTCCATGCAGGACGCCGTCGTCAACCTCTCCCGCATCGCCATGCGGCTCGCGTACGCGGCCGGCGACTTCGAGCCGCGACGTGGCAACGAGATCGCGAACACATCGCCCTCGGGCATCTATCGCTGCAAGCCGGGCGGCCGCGACGACTACGCCTACATCTACTGCCAGCCCGTGCGACCGCACATGTGGGACGCCTTGCTCAAGACGGTCGGACGCGCGGACCTGATCGGCCACCCGGAGTGGTCGGATCCGAAGTGGCGCAGCGCCCACAAGGACCAGGTCAACGCCCTCGTCGAGGCCTGGACGATGACGCGCACGAAGCACGAGGTCATGGCCGAGCTCGGCAAGGCCGGAGTGCCCACGGGCGCCGTGCTGGTGCCGCAGGAGATCCTGACCGACCCGCACCTGATCGCGCGCGGCATGGTGACCACCATCGAGCATCCGGGCTGGGGCTCGTTCACCATGCCGGCGAACCCGGTGCAGCTTTCGAAGTCGCCCACGCAGGTGCGGCCGGCGCCGCTGCTGGGCCAGCACAACGCCGAGGTCTACAAGGAGTGGCTCTCACTCGGGCCAGCGGATCTGGAGCGTCTCAAGGCCGACAAGGCGATCTGACGGCCGGCTCCTTCGCGCTCCACACGCGGCCGAGTTCTCCAAGGCGGGATAGGGAGAGCCTAGACTCGGCCTGATTCCTTCAGTCTGCTTCCCCTGGCAGCACTCTTGACCAGGACCCGGGCCCGGACCTACCCTCCTCGCCAGGCGATAGAGCCTAAAGGTATGAGCAGTCCCGACCTCCCGCCGATCGAGCGTCGCGCATTCCTGGGCGGCCTAGTGCTGAGTGTGCTTGCCGCACCGATCGCCGTCGATGCGCAGACCGAGAAGAAGGCCCGCATCGGTGTGCTGATGTTGCCACCGCGCAATGGAGCAGGTGGTACGTATATCCAGGCGCTTCGGGAAGGGCTGCGCGACCTGGGCTACGTCGAGGGCCAGAATATGCTGCTAGAGATCCGGTGGGCAGAAGGTAGGCACGATCTTTTGCCGGATCTCGCTGCCGCGCTTCTGAATACTCGGCCGGATGTGCTGGTTACCTCAGGCAGCGAAGCGATCCTCACCCTCAAACGGGCAACGGATGCGGTCCCCATCAGCATGGCCACCGTAATGGATCCAGTGGCCCTCGGCATTGCGGCGAGCCTCGCCCAGCCGGGAGGCAATCTCACGGGGCTGGCCATCCTGTCTCCGGAGCTGACCGCAAAGCGACTTGAGTTACTTAGAGAAGTCGTACCGCGGCTGGCGCGGGCAGCCGTGCTTTGGAATCCGGCCAACCCTGGCAATGCCCTCATGCTTAGAGAGGTCGAGACTGCGTCCCGGGTCCTCGGGGTCCGCTGGCAGGGAGTCGCCGTGCGAGGCCCGGACGAACTGGCTGGCGCGTTCAACGCGATCATCGGCGCGCAATCCGACGGCATCCTGGCAATCGAAGACTCGATGCTGGTGAGCCACCGCTCTCGCATCGTGGAGTCCGTGGCCCGGACTCGGCTGCCCGCGATATATGCCTTCCGGCAATTCGTCGACGCCGGCGGTCTGATGTCCTATGGGCCGAACATACCTGATTCGTTCAGGCGCGCTGCCGCGTATGTCGACAAGATCGTGAAGGGCGCCAAGCCTGCCGGCCTACCCATTGAGCAGCCCACGAAATTTGAGCTGGTCATCAATTTGAAGACCGCGAAGGCATTGGGAATCACGATCCCTCAGTCGGTGCTGATCCGGGCCGATTACGTGGTCGACTGAAGTTGCTGTGTCAGAATTGTGCCAGAACCCGGCTCGCTAGTGCGCGATCGCCTGGTACACGAGGCCACGCACCAGGTGCTGGTAGTGACGCCCCAGCGGCGATTGCGTCATGAAGACGACCACCAGCTCCTCCTTCGGGTCGGCCCACCAGTAGGTCGCGTAGGCGCCCGGCCAGTAGAAATCTCCCGGAGAGCCCGGGATCGGCGCGATCCCTTTGTCCTGGCGGACCGCGACGCCGAGCCCCCAGGTGTAGCCTGGCCACCCAGTCGAGCCGGTGCCGCGGGAGATCGCTCCGAGGTGATCTGCCGTCATGAATTCGACGGTCCGTGGGCTCAGCACGCGCGCGCCGTCGAGGGTGCCGCGGTTGAGGAGCATCTGGGCGAAGCGCGCGTAATCGCCCGCCGTTGATACGGCGCACCCGCCGCCGCAGTCGAACTTCCTTGGCACGGAGGGATCGGCGAGCTTGAACTCGACCCCCGTGTCGGGATGTGCGGGCAGCCCCTGCGCAATGCGCGCGCGCTTGTCCGCGGGCACAAGGAACGTCGTGTCCGTCATCTTCAGCGGCCGATAGACGCGCTCCGCGAGGACCTCCCCGAGCGACTGGCCAGAGACAATCTCGACCACGCGGCCCAGGACGTCGGTCGACAAGCCGTACTCCCAGCGCGTGCCCGGCTGGTAGAGGAGGGGCGCTCGGCTGAGCCGCTCGATCAACTCGTCCATTGTCAGCGTCAGTGAGGACACGCTGGAAGACTCCGGGTACATCTTGTGAATCTCCGTTTGGCCCCGGTTGCCGTACGTGAGCCCGGAGGTGTGCCGCATCAGGTCCTGGATCGTCATCTCGCGCTCGGCGGGAGCCCGCTCCAGGCCGACCGCTTGGTTCTTGAACGCGGGAATATATTTCGACACGGGATCGGACGGCAGCAGCCGGCCCTCCTCGTACAGCGAGAGCGCCGCCACCGTGACAATCGGCTTGGTCATGGACGCGATCCGAAAGATCGAGTCGGGAGTCATCGGCGTGCCCGCCGCCTTGTCACGAAATCCGACCGCCTGCAGCGACGCAACGCGACCTTTGCGGGCAACGACGACGACGGCGCCCGGAATCCGGCCGCGCTCAACGTCGGCGCGGAGTACCTGCCCGATGCGCCCGAGCCGCTCGGACGACAGCCCGACCTGCTCGGGCTTCGTCGTCGGCAGGTCGCTCGCGGCGGCGTGTCCGATCGCGAGGAGGGAGAGGAGCAGCGCAAGGACGATGGGCCGTCGCGTCATAAGGCACCCCCAACGTAGAGGATCTCGGCGCGCGGGCGGGAGTCATTCGCCCGTTACCGCCCTAGCTAGCTAAGCGCGGGGCACAGGCCTGTCAAGGAATTTCACCTGGCGGCGTGCCGTGCTTGACCAGGCCCGCGTCCTGCCCTAGCCTCCGCGCCAGGCGATCGAGCCTAAAGGATGAGCAGTTCTACTCCCGCGCCGGTCGACCGCCGCACGCTCCTGGGCGGCTTCTTGCTGAGTATGCTCGCGACGCCGCTCGCAGTTGAGGCGCAGCCGGCGGGGAAGGTTGCGCGGATTGGTTACATTTCGAACGCACCCAGCACGCCGCTGACCGAGTCGTTCTGGAGGGCGTTCGTCGGCGGCTTGCGAGAGCAAGGGTGGACGGAGCACCAGAATCTCGTCATCGAGCGGCGCTACGCTGAACTGCGAGAAAGGAAGCGTCCCGCGCGGTCGTAGAGGAGTTGGTCCGTCTTAGGGTCGACGTCATCGTCGTCTCGAGCACCCTGACGGCGCTCGCCGCGAGGCAGGCCACCACGACGGTGTCCATTGTCATGACGGTTCCTGGAGATCCTGTGGCCACGGGTCTGGTGACGAGCCTTGCGCGGCCGGGAGGAAACGTGACCGGGCTGAGCTTCGTCGGGACCGAGTTGGCGGGAAAGCAAGTGGAGCTGCGGAAAGAGGCGGTGCCGGGGCTTGTACGGGTAGCCGTTCTCGTGAACCCCACCAACCCTTCTCACGCACCGCGTACGAAGGAAATCGCCGAGGTTGCGCGTGCTGAAGCTCCACAGCGATGTCTTGGAGGCGAGGACGCCTGGGGAGATTCGCGAGGCCTTTGCAACGATGGTGAAGCGCCGTTCGGAGGCCGCCATCGTGTTGGCCGATCCAATGTTCGTTCGCGAGGCGAGCTACCTCGTGCAGCTCGCCGCCGAGCAGCGGCGACCCGTCATGTACGGGCTCAGAGAGGTCGTGGTGGCGGGCGGCCTGATGTCCTACGGAGCGAGCTTCACTGATTTGTTCCGTCGTGCGGCGACGTATGTGGACAAGATTCTCAGGGGAGCGCGCCCCAGCGATCTCCCGGTCGAGCAGGCATCGAAGTTCGAACTCGTCATCAATCTCAAGACCGCCAAGGCGCTGGGGCTGACGATCCCGCAATCGCTACTGGTGCGGGCGGACGAGCTCATCCAATGATCCAGTTCACTGTCGAGAGAGCCTCACGCAACGATCTGAAGAGCCTTGAGCAGCCCTCGATGCACGCACACGTTCTCTCCGGGGTTGAACTGAGCTTCCTTCTTTAGATAACGGAAGAACATCTCTTGGCTGGACGCGACGTTTCCGATGACACTGAAGTGGAAGAGAGTCCTCAAGACCGATTCCGAATCTCGCCGTGGCTCCAGCAATCTCTTCTCGAGGCCGGCTTGGTAGATTTGATCGAACTCAGCCACTCGAAAGAACGGCTTCCTCACCTGGGAAATGACATCCAGGAGCTGCTGGATCTCGGGAAGAATCCCATGAAGCTCATCCTGGATCTCGCTTTTCATATAGTGAGAAAACGCCTCGTTGACCTGTTCGACCGCCGTGAAGGGCACTCGGGCCAGCGACCGGGATAGGGCTTCATTGGCGCACAATTGGAGGTATCTGATGTAGTCGCGGGGTCGGAGATAGGTGCTTCGCGTGATGTAGTCGAACGTTTGCAGCGACTTTCCAGATGGCGTCACGATGATCGATCCCTGCGCGAAGACCGCGTCCCACGCCCGAGAGAACTCCAGCGCGGCTTCCTCTCTTCCCAGCGCCCGCGCAATTCGGAAGGCCAAGAGATTTTTGATCTTCGGCTCCGGCCAGTCCAGATCGATCTTGAGATCGATCCACTTCGTCTTGTCCGGATCTTGTAAACGATCGTAGATGTCGTCGCGCAGGAATATGACGGGAAGGACGCGTCGATGCCGGGCCGAGAACAGCGAACGGATATCCTGGACCGCCTTGAAGAGACTGGTGACGAGCGCCGTGTACTGGTCGTACCGGCTGGAAACCGTCACATTGTAGTCCTCGTCGAGCTCATCAAAGATGATGAGATAGGTAGAATCGTCCAGGTGTTGCTGAATGAGCCCCTCGAGGATCTCGACGCGAGTGATCCACGGGACAGTATTCTGGGTGTCGCGTGGCGTGCGTGCGAGAGTCACGCCCGTGCCGAGCACGTTGAGCGCGAACGTGGTCGAGGTCCAGCGGCGAATGGTTGAGGCGAGGGCCTGGGCCGGGTCGTCCGGATAGAGTTGGGCGAGCGCGGGTCGAATCTTGGCGCTGGTCGCTTCATTGCGCGACATCATTCGCGCGACGCAGGAGTAGATCACATACTTCCACAACGTGATGAACTGATTGGGGGGGCTGAACCCCGCGTTCTGTAGATCGTAGAGCTCGTTGAACGGAAAGTTCTTGAAGGTGAGCTTCTGGGCGAAGGTCTTGGTCTCCTGCCGCTTGTGCAGGTATTCGGAGATCGCGGTCTTGCCGGTGCCCTTGCGACCGATGACATAGGAGCGCGAACCATTTTCGATAGACTCGACTTCCGAAACGTGGAAGAAGTACCGACGATTATCCTCGGACTTTCCCTCGAGCTTCCAGTCGGCAATTTCCTGGAGGACAGATAGACTCATGGGTTCGTCTCCAAGCAATAGAAAGTTCAGACATCCCATAGTACCTGAGGAGGCAGTGAGTTCCGCCCTCCTGTCCGAGGCGCCGATCAAAGCCCGCGAAAACAGGACCTCGCAGTGTTCGACTGGGAATCCCGCGGACTGCGCGAGCCTGACGCCCCTGTCGAAGCAATAGTTAGAAAAACGGCCAAGGCGTCTCGGCCCTGACGATTCCGCAGTCGTTGCTCGTGCGGGCCGACGAGATCATCCAGTGGTCGAGGGGGGTGCTGAGCCGCCCCGACGAAGTGTCGGGGCGGCAAGACAACAGTGCGACCGGGTGTCGTTCAGGCCGTGACGAACGCGGCGTAGTGATCGCCCTTGGAGATGGGCGCCAGGCCGCTGACCGCTTCCCGCCAATGCTCGCCGCCATCGTCGCTGCACCACACCTCGCCCGTGGCCGTCGCGGCGAAGATGGCGAAAGAATCCCCCCAGTCCTCGAGGCACATCGCCTCGAACGCGGGCCGGAGCCGGTCGGGCAACCCCTGGCGCAGTACCTGCCAGGTCTTTCCCCCGTCGATGCTCTTGGAGACTCGGGAGCCGGCGAAATGACTCTTGCGCCAGGACCCGGG
>QHSR01000259.1:8549-52053 GCA_003221635.1 Candidatus Rokuibacteriota bacterium
ATCACCGTGCGGTGGACGTCGTCATCCATTCCCGGGACCACCTGAAACGTTTTTCCGGCGTCGGTACTCTTCAGGAGGCCGCCCTGCTCCACCCCGATGAAGAGGGTCTGAGGGTCCAGCGGATGAAAGTTGATGTGCTTGGTGTGGGCGACGCCGGGCGGGGCGGGGAAGCTCCAGCGCGACGTGTCCACCGATCGTAGCGCCGGAAGCTCGGTCCAGCCGCACCCGAGGTCGTCGCTGTAGAACAGGTGCGCAGGCTCCGTCCCGGCGAAGACGCGGACGCCGTCGGCCAGGCGGGCACACGCGAGGCTGTACACGTTCTGCTCGGTGAGTCCCTTGTCTCGACGATCCCAGGTGCGGCCGCCATCCGAGCTGGCGAACATCGAGCCGTGCTTCATCCCCGCGAAGATCGTGCCGCTTTCCGGTTCGATCAGAAGGGCGTGGACGTGCTTGTCGGTCAACGCCCGATGGGCGACGTGCCACCCGCCGCCACCGGAATCGCGCTCCAGGCACACCACCCCCTCGATGGTGCCGACCAGCACCTGCCTGGAGGGTTCGGCAGAACGATAGATCGTGGGCCCACCATGCGAGAGCGTTATGGCCATGGGCTCCTCCTTCTCGGGATATGACGACAGTGCGCCGCCTCGCCTCGGGTGTCAAGGCGAGCGGGCGGCGAGACATCAAGTGACACGCCGGGCACGGCGAGTATAGAATCTGCACCATGCCGACACTCTCCGTCGACCGGCTGGACCACCTGGTGCTGGTCGTCCGCGACATGGACGCGACGTGCGCGTTCTATCGCCACGTTCTGGGCATCGAGGTGGAGACGTTCGGCCGGGGCCGCACCGCGCTCCGCGTCGGCCGGCAGAAGATCAACCTGGAGCCCGCCCGCGGGCTCCCGTCGGACCGCCCGACGGCCGGCGCGAGTCATCTCTGCTTCGTCACGAGCGCTCCGCTCGCCGAGTGGATCGCGCACCTCGCGACGCGTGGCGTCCCGCTGATCGAGGGCCCGGTGAAACGCAGCGGCGCCGAAGGGCCGATCGACTCGATCTATCTCCGGGATCCCGATGACAACTCGATCGAGATCGCGACATACGCGACCGCGACGACCGAGATCGCTCCTCCCCACGCGTAGCAACATCGGGCGACAGAGCCCGCGCAACCATCGTGAGCACAACTCATTGTGAAGATGAACGCCGCGGTTCTTGCTTCAGCTCGTCAGTTTCTGTCGGCCTTCGACACCGGGGTGTCACGTGGTGGCTGCGTAGGAACGGCCCTGACGGACGACAGACATTGCGTCGGGGAGCGCTCCATCCGGATCATAAGAGAGCATCCACGACCGCTTGGTACGAGTTCAAGTACCCGGCGCCGACCTGATACACGTCGTAGCCCGGCAGCGGCGTCGCGCTCCCCTGGAGCAGGGATTTGACCTGATCGGGGGTCAGCGCCGGATTCGCCTCGAGCATCAGGGCGACGGTGCCCGACACGTGTGGAGTGGCCATGCTGGTCCCGCTCGCGGCCGCGTAATAAACCGCATCCGTGCCGATGTCGATCGCGTCGATGATGAAGAATGTGTTGATGACGACGCCCGTGGTGGCGCGGGCCGCGACGACGTCCGCACCGGGCGCCGTGATCGTCGGGCGATAGACCGGATCGCCAGGGATTCCGCGGGAGGAAAAATCGGCCAGCGTCTTGCCGTCCTTGAGTCCGGCCGCGACGCAGATCACCCACGACGCGACACAGTACGGGTTCAGGGTGTTGTTGCCGGGCCCCGAGTTCCCTGCGGCGAATACGACGACCAGTCCCGCGTCGTGGGCCGTCTTGCTGGCCACGTTGATCGGATCGTCCGGGGAGAACGAGCCAGTCGTTCCCCAGCTGTTCGAGATGACCCTGATCCCGTACTGGCCCCGTTGCGCCAGCACCCAGTCGAAGGACTCGAGCGCCGTGAGCACGAACAGGGTCTCGCCGGCTCCCAGGCCCACCAGGTTTGCGCCGATCGCGACGCCGCGATACTTCCCCGCGAGCGCGGCACCGGTTCCGGCGGCGGTCGAGGCCACGTGGGTTCCATGGCCGCTCGTCGTGTCGGTGTTGGCAAGGTTTTCCACGAAAATCGGGCCCGTCCCGAAGAGGTCGGGCCCCACCTTCACGTTCTGGATGACTTTCTGGCCGAAAGGCAGGTCCGGGTGCGTCCCGTCAATGCCGCTGTCGATGACAGCGATGCCCACACCTCTGCCCGTCACACCGAGCTCGGTCCAGACTCGATCGGCCCCGATGAGGGGGACACTCTCGTTGAGGAAGTACCAGAGCTGGCTGTTGAAGTAGATGGAGGTGAGGCCGGGCAGGGCGAGCAGGCTGAGAATCTGCGCCGAGGTGCCCCGCACGCCGATCATCGGGAGCACCCTGAACCGGAGGACGTGAACGCCCGTGGCCGCCACCAGCGAGAGAACGGTCGTGCTCGGATACCGGCTGAAAGTCAGGACAGCCTCGACAGGCTCGTCTGGCCCGGCGGTATGAAGGACTTGCTGGAGAATCGGGTCGATCTCGACGGTCCGGCCAATCTGGATGGGCGGCAAACCCAGGAGCTGGGCGAGCCCGGACCCCCGGGGGAAGGCAAGGAGCCCGATCACCACGGCGATCGCCGTGGCTGTCACGTGCCACCGTTTCCTCATACGCTGATTTCCCCTTTCCACAGGACGTCTTTTTCAATGGACGGCCTAGATTAGGCTCGCCACAGCGTAGGCCCCGGGACGAAGGGAGCAATCAGGTGAACAATTGATGCTGACCCCAGGGAATCCCGCAACGCAGGAGAGGGTGGTCCCGTCGGCCTCGGTCCCGGCCCAGGCATTGACCGCCGGTCCCCGTCAAGGACAACTTGCACCGAACGGCTGGTGGGGGCGGCTATGGCGGAGCTGTGGGCAGACCTAGCGGCAGGCCCGCTTGGTATACGGTCCCCCCAGCAGGGGCAGGACCTTCACCACCTCCGACTTCTTGCCCTTCACCTCCACGATGAAGCTGCCCCGGTCGGCGTCCCCCTTCTCGTCGACGTACGTGTCCATGAGGAGCCCGGGCTCCTCGGCCGCGGTGAACAGATTGTTGTGGAGGCAGTCGCGGACCTTGGCCTGGTCGAACGCGCCCACCCGATCGACGGCGGCCTTCAGGAGATGAGCGCCGATATACCCCTTGAATCCGTTGTGGTCGGGCACCCGCCCGAACCGTTCCTGAAATCGCCGGCCCATGTCCAGCATGCTGGGCACCGGCGACAGCGCCGTCATCGGCACGTGACAGCGGGCGCCGTTCATGGCCTCGCCGCCTGCGTCGATGGTGGTCTGCGCGCACAGGTTGTCCCCGACGGGCTCGAGGTTGAGCCCCATCTTGCGCATCTGGATCATGATGCGCGCGTCCTCCTCCTCGTGGCTGTAGATCATGAGATGCGTGGCCCCGGTGGCGCGCACCTGGGTCAGCTCGGCGGTGAAATCGGCCTGCTGCGCCTCGGTGGAGATATCGGCCACGACGGACTTGCCGCGATCCTTGAGGAACTTCAGGAACATCTCGCGGCCGCCACGACCGAAGGCGTTGTTGACGTAGATCAGCGCGATCTTCTCCGCCTTGAGATCCTCCACGATCCAGCGAACCAGCTTGGCGAACCCGACCTGCTGGCTGAAGGACGTCAGAAAGATATTGGGGTTTCCCTTCTGGACGACCATCACCGACTCGGAGCCGCTGATCTGCGGGATCCCGGCCTGCCGGGCGAGCTCCATGTTCGCCACGGTGCTCGAGCTGTACACCGTCCCCATGATGGCGAACGGGCGCTCGTTGATCGCGCGGCGGACCACCGCGACGGAGGTCGGCGGATCCGTCTGCGTGTCCATGACGAAGGACTCCAGGCGCCGCCCCTGGATTCCGCCCTTCTTGTTGATGTCCTCCACCGCTAGGATGACGCCGTCGCGCCACATGTTCCCCGAGGGCGCGCCGCCCCCGGTGATCTCAGCCACGATCGCCAGCTTCACCACGGTCTGTGCCGAGCCCGGCGGCGCCGTCCCCCCCGCCGCGACCAGGATCACTCCGAGGGCGATCAGGATTCGGCGCCGTCGCATGGTTGGCCTCCTGAGGCCGAGAAGATCAAGGCCCCTCGAATTGCAGGATGTTGAGGCCGGCGTTCGAATCGGTCAGATACATGAGCCCGTTGGGGTCGACGTAGCAGTCCGCGCATTGAATGACCTGCGGCCGGCCCGGGCGCGGATCGATCATCCGCTCGGGGTTGGGCGGCACGTAGAATCCGACTTCGCGCGGCTGAAACGGGTTCTCGATGTCGAAGACGCGCACGCCGGCGTTGTAGTACGTGGCGAAGATCAGGCGCGAGCTCTGGAACGAGCCCGGCCGGTTCTCGTGCAGGTTGTGTGGGCCGAAATTTCCGCCCTTGGCGCAGTAATCCGCCTCGGAGGGCGTCGGACAGGTGGAGATGCTGACGGGATTGCTCGGCTCGCGAACGTCGAACACCCAGACGTAGCGCAGCCCCTGGCTGCAGTTGGGGCCGGTGGCTTCGTCGGCGACGACGAGCAGGTTGCGATCGGGCAGCGGCAGCGGCGAATGTGTGCCGCCGCCGAAGGGCGGGTCCCAGTTTCGGTGCGCGACCAACCGAGGTTTGGTCGGATCGGCCACGTCGAGCACGGTGAGGCCGCCGTCGCGCCAGGCGCCATAGGCGAGCGTGCCGGCCACGAGGGCGTGATGGAGCGCATAGCGTCGCCCGCTGCGCCAGGTCGGCGTCTCGGCCCCGGCCCGCCACATGCCCGGGATCCACCAGCGGCCGACGACCTCGGGCTTCCTCGGGTCGGACACGTCGACGACCGCGAAGACGTGGTCGGTGAACTCGGCGAAGTGGATGGACGCGTAGGCGTAACGGCCCCCCGTGTACCAGATCCGGTGCGGCCCGATGCCCTCGACCGGCATGAACCCGATCTCCCTCGGCTTGTCCGGTCTGGAGATGTCGAACACGCGGATGCCGGCGGTGAAGCTGCCCGCGCGCGCCTTCAGCTTGTCGGCCGGTGACGCGCCGAAATAATCCTGCTGGTTCTGGAACTCCTGCATCGTCCAGACGCTCGGCATGTTCGTCGCCAGCAACAAGTCCTCATGGATCTGCAGATGCACGGTGCGCGTGTTGGGCGGGCAGGCGATGAAGTCGACGAACTTCGGGTGGCGCGCATCGCGTACGTCCAGGATCGTGAAGCCATTGCTGAAGGTCTGGCCGATATACGCATAGCCCCGCTGCACGATGACCTGGACGCCGTCGCTGCGGCCCGCCTGGTCCGAATGGCTCACGAACGTGATGTTGCGGGAGGCGACGGCCGTCATCGTGAAGCTCCTCACTCGCTCCGGGGTTGGGCTGGCGATCGGGTTGGGGGGCCACGCGAGTCGCTCGATGGGCCCGAGGATCTGCTCAAACAGATTTGGCGTCAAGGGCCTCCGGTGCCGGACCCGCTCATGCACCAGCGCGTCACGTCGAGGTCCGCGGCGGTCGTCTACCTGCACTGCCGGCTGGGCTACACGTCCGGGATCTTCATGGAAGTCCTCGATGAAGCGCAGGCCGTGCCGCTCATGGCGAAGTTCAAGCACACGCAGATCGAGAAGCCGGTGAAAGCGAAGATGGACTACAAGGCGTACTACGAGCGGCTCTACAAGTAGGCAGGTAATCGGGCTGGTTCGCGGGCCCCCCATGGTACAACTTGAAAAGGTGATAGATCTCCACACCTTCTCGATCACGGCACGGGACCGGGAGACGGGCGCGTTCGGGGTCGCCGTCGCCACGGCGCGGCCCAACGTCGGGAGCCTCGTGCCGTGGGTCTCGGCGCGCGGGGCGATCGCCACGCAGGCGCGGGTGCACACCGAGCTCGGGCGCCAGGGCCTCGCCCTCCTCGCCCAGGGCGTGCCGGTCGACGTCGCACTGAGCGCCCTTCTCCGCAAGGACGGCGATCGCGAGATCCGCCAGGTGCATGGTCTGGACGCCGAGCGCGCGTTCTGCCACACGGGGGCGAGCTGCGTCCCATGGTGCGGTCACGCGCAAGGCGATGCGTTCACGGTCGCGGGCAACATGCTGGCCGGCCCGGACGTCATCGGGGAGATGGCCCGCACCTTCCGCGCCAGTGACGACGCGCGGCGGGACCTCTCGGAGCGACTCCTGCTTGCGCTCGAGGCGGGGCAGACGGCCGGCGGCGACAAGCGCGGCAAGCAGTCGGCGGCGCTCCTCGTGGCAGCGGCACGCGAGCCGCGCATGTACCACAATCTCCGCGTGGACGACCACGCCGATCCCGTCGCCGAGCTGAGACGCATCTGGGAGGTCGTCGTCGCTCACAGCAAGCGGATAGAAGCCGAATACGGTGCCGCGGCAGGCCGGCTCTTTGGCCGGGTGAAGTACTGACATCTCGAGGTGGTGCGCGCCGCAGGCTGTTGCGGGGCTGGGGCCCCGCTGGCCGAGGCGCGACCATTGACTGAGGAGGGTAGCCATGATCCGGGCGATTCCACTACTTGTCGGACTGATCGCGCTGACGGCGGGCACGCTCGCCGACGCCAAGACCTACCGGTGGGTCAACGATCAGGGCGTCGTCACCTACTCGGACCAGCCTCCCCAGGTCCGGCCCGGGGATGGTGAGCGCGACGTCCTCATCGCCGAGGCGCTGGAGATTTCGGGGACCAAGAAGGCGCTCGAGACGATTCCGGCGCACATCCGCGCGCAGTACGATGCGCGCCAGACCACGCTCAAGGTCGAGGACAGGACGCGCGTGGTCAGGATCCTCACCGACGCGTTCCGGCCCGACGTTCTCTACGGTGCCGTCCGTGGCGCCTTCAGGTCGAACTACGACGCGCAGCGCATGAGCCTCGTCATGACCCAGCTCCGGTCACCGCTCTTCAGGAAGATCGCCGCTCTGGAGCTCGCCGCCAGCGAGCCGGGGGCGAAGCAGGACCTCGAGCGCTTCGCCTTGGGCCTGCAGGGAGACATCCCAAAGCCGGCTCGCGTTGCGCTCGTCCAGCGACACGAAGCGGCCGTGCGCAGCGCCGAGCTGCAGGTCGAGATGGCCGTCGTCGCCTCTCAGGCGGTCGCGCGGTCGCTCGAACCCGTTCAATCGACCTCGCAGCGGCCCACTGGCCGCGAAACCGATGCGGTCGAGCACAAGCTGCGGGGCCAGCAAGAGGCCTTGACCCGCGCGGCCCTGGTGCGGTGGCTCTATACCTATCGCTCGCTGAGTGACGAAGAGCTGGCGACGTACGTGGAGTTCGGCGAGTCGGACCCCGGGCGCTGGTTCGTGACTGCCCAGCGCCAGGGCTTGATCGACGCGATGCGCGCCGCGATGGCCTCGGCGGCCCGCCAGATGGCGAGCGCCTTTCCCCCGAAACGCTAGCGCTGCGGCCGCCGCTCCTCGAGAAGTTTCATGAATCGCGGGTCCGTCTTCAGGCTGGTCAGCGAGGGGTCGACCCGCAGGTACTCGATCCGGTCATACCCGAGATCGAGCGCGTTGGTGAGCCACACGAAGGCGTTATCCGCGTCGCCGAGGCGCGCGTAGACACGGGCTGCCTCGTACGCCGCCCGGGGGTCGTTCGGGGTGGCGGCGGCCCCTTTCAGGGCGACGGCGATCTGGTCCTGACGCTCCTGAGCGATCGCCTTGCTCCGGGTTGCGTTCTCGAGGTTCGTTCGGGCCGTCGCGTTCGCGGGGTCGCGCTGGAGAACATCCTCGAACTCTCGGACGGCGTCCTCGTAGAGCCCCTTCTTGCTGTAGAGGTTTGCAAGGTTGTTGCGGGCGATGGCGTTCGCGGGATCGAGCTCGAGGACCTTGCGGTAGGCGGCGAGCGCGTCGTCGATCCGTCCCTGGCGGTCGTACGCGTAGGCCAGGTTCGACTGGAAGACCGCGGAAGCCGGAACCGCCTCGGCGGCCTTCTGGAGCTCGAGGACGGCGTCCTCGAGCTTTCCGTCCTTCAGCAGCGCCGCCCCCCGCGCGTTCTGCTGGGCTGCCGCGTCGGCGCGCTTTTGGTCAGCAGCCTTGTCCTGCCCTTGGGCGACGCCCACCAGAAGCGCGCCGAGCGCCAGCGCGATGAGCGATGTTCTCACCGGACTTGCTCACGCCAGGAGCGGACCTGCTTCAAGAACCCAGGCGATGGGATCGGGTTGTTCGGGAGCTGCTGGTTCGTCGTGGCCGTGATTGCCGACGCCGACGCCGACCCCGAGCCCACCGGGGGGTTCACGATCACGACCGGCATCGAGGCGATGCCCGAGCCGATGGTGGTCGATTTCGCCACGGTGTGATCGGTGGAGCTGAGGGCCTGGCCGGTGCTGAAGTTCATGGCCGCGAAGCCCGTCAGCATCTGAACGGAGTAGAGCCGGGCGTCCCCGCCGCCGCTGTCGCACGTGACCGTGGTGGCGGGCGTGAAGCCGGAGAAGAGTACGGTCTGGTTGAAGACGTTGGCCGGCGCGAACGTCTTCTCGTTGGCAGCCAGCTGGAAGAACCAGCCGTCCGTGTCGGGCGTGTTGGATCCCCCCGAGGTGGACACGTCCACGAGCATGCTCTCCGTCACGGTCGCCGTGGAGCCGTTGGTCATGTCGCCCGGGTCCTTGATCCCGTAGAAGCGGTTCGCCGCTGTGTTGTTCGGGTGGTTCCGGTCGCCGGTGCCGACGTAGACCCACACGTTGTGGTTATTGTCGAAGGCGAGCGTCGGAGCGGCATAGATGCCCTGCGCCGGATAGTACTCGCCGCCCACCGGCGGGTTCGCCTGGCTCGGGGCCGCGGCGAAGAGGCGCTTGCCCTTCCAGTTGGAGGTCGACGCATCCTTGACTTCGAACTTCCAGACCTGACCGCCCACGTCGCCGATGTAGACGTGATCGACGTACCCGTCGTTGTCCAGGTCGACGGCGGTCGGATTCGCCGCGAGGCTGAAGTTCATGTACTGGCGGTCGTCCGAGCTGGTGTTGGAGTAGTCCCAGAGGTTCGTGCCGTTCGAGAGGTCGATGGAGAAGAACAACTTGCCCTTGGAATTGTTATTCCCGGTCTCGTACCCGCCCCCGACGAACATCACGAACTTGTCCGCGCCGCCGATCTTCACCTTGCCAATGGCGGGCTCGGACCATGTCTCCGCCATCCTCGTGTCGGTGAAGCTCCACATGAACGTGGGGTTGGTGGTGTCCGTGATGTCCAGGGCGTAGTAGTGACTGCCACCGCGCCGCAGACCGAAGACGAGGACCGTCTTCCAGTTGCCCGAGACCTTGATGTCCGCGGCGATCGGGCTCGCGTCCGCGTAGTAGAGATGCTCTCCTGCCTTGGCGGTCAGGGAGTGCAGGGAGCCGAGCAGGTCCGGCGGGATGAAGGCCCAGAGCTCCGCGCCGTCGCTCTCACGGAACGCGTGGACCATCCCGTCGTTGGCGCCGGCGATCAGGACCTTCGTCCGGCTGGCTTGGGCCGACTTGAACGACTGGTAGCTCGAATCATTCAGCGCGAGCACCGGCGGTGTGACGAGGACCGGCGTCGAATGGAAGATGTCGCCGAGCTTCCACGGCCTGTCTTCCGTCGTGTTGGTGTCATTGTCCTCGTCGAAGGCGTCGATCCCCCGCAGGAAGTCGATGAGCTTGTCCCGCGCGGTGCTGTCCACGACGCCGAGCTTCGTATACGTGAGGGCGCCGTTGCTCTTGTCGAACGACGAGAGGCTCCCGGTGCCGACCGTGGAGCTGCCGCTCACCGCGGTAGTCACGCTCGTGACGGTCTTGATCGTCCGGCTCCCCGGCGCTATGCCGTTCAACACCGCGCCGGCTTCCCAGACCGGACTGTTGATCGGTTTTCCTATGTCAGGCCCCGAGGTATTCACCGGGACCAGGCCGTTGGCGTCCCGCTGGTACGCCTTGAGGAAGCCCTGCCAGAACGGGCTGGACTGGTCGGACTTGAAGGCCGCCAGATAGGCCTTGGTGCTTCCCGTCGTGCTGGTCGTCGGAACGACTGGAGTCGCAAAGGTAAAGGTGGCGGCGAGGATGCTGCGGATCTGAGCCTGGAGCACCTGCTCCAACTGGGCCGAGTTCTCCGCCTCGAAGAAAAGGCCGCCGCCGTTCTTGGCCGCGTTCTTCAGGATGTCGTTGGCCCCCGCCGCCTTGTCGGCCGCGCTGAGGGCGAAGCCAACGGAGTGCACGATAACGTTCTGCTTTCCCGTGAACACAGTCGAATGATCGTTCGCGAAGCGATTGCCCGCCTCCTGCTGCACGTCGACGTAGCCGTTCTGCAGACCGTCCGAGATCAGGATGATGAAGTTCGGCTGGCACTGGCCGACAGTGGACTGGATCGGGGTCGTGTAGGTATTCCCGTTTTTGAGCTGTTTCCCCTCGTAATACAGCCCGGCGTCCTTCATCATCTCGCCCAGCGGGGTGTAGCCGAACGGGCTGATGGCGTCGACCGCGGCCTTCATCACGCTGGGGGTGGTCCCCATCTGTGCGACCATCGACGCCCCGCAGTGCCCGGATGAGTTGCAGGTCGCGCCCGAAACGTCGTTGTTCCAGAACTTCATGAAGCCGAAGCGGACGCCGGTCACGTTGTCGACCAGATTCTTCAGGACCCGCTTGGCGATGTCGATCTTCGCCTCACCGTTGCAGTCGACGCCCGTGCAAAACCCGAGCTGGTAGTTGAGATAGTTGCCGGTGTAGAGGTCCACGTTGGAGCCGCTGATGCTTCCGGACCAGTACCCGACCGAGTTCAGGGCGGTCCGCGCCGCCGACTTGCTCACGTCGGCGACGGTGTCCTTGTACTTGGTGTAGGTGCCGCTCGAGCCGGCCTTGTACACGACCGGGGTGGAGCAGGCGGTGTCCTTGGAAGACCCGCACTTGCTGATGACGCTGTACGTGTTCGAGACGGTGTACGGATACGACCCGATCACTTCGCTCATGCTGCCCGAGTTGTCCAGCAGGATGAGGACGTTGGGCTGGATGTTGGCCCCGAAGATGTCGCTGTCGTCGGCGAAGGCCGCCGGATGGATCGGCAGCACCGCGAAGGCCGCGGCGATCAGGACGAAGCCACTCAGTCTCTTCACGCTGTTCATGGTTGACCTCACTGTGCGACCGGGCCGAAGGAAACCTGGGCGTCGATCGCGCGCTGGGCGCTTCTCGGACCCGTTCCCGTCCCCGTGAGCGCGTAGTTATAGAAGACGAAACCGCCAGGGTTGTACCCCGTGCCGCTGCCGATCGAGTAGCCCGCCTTCTGGATGGTGCTCAGGAAGCAATTCGCATCGGCCAAGGTCCCCGGTGTCGGTGCAAGCACATACGTATAAGCGCCGAGCGTCGACGTTGTCCCACACGGCCCGCCGACAGCGACGACCGGTGGAAGTTTATCGACTCTGTCGATGCCGACATTGATCCCCGCGTCGGCGGCGAAGAAGCTGCCTTCGGCCGACAGCCCGCCGTAGGCGATATCGCCCTCGGTGCTGGACATGCGGACCAGGAAGATGCCGGCCACGAGCATCATCACCATGATGAAGATGGCCATCACCGAAGCTATTCCACGCTCGTCCGTGCACTGGCGCCACGATCCGCGCATATCCGGGCCTCCCTCAGGGATTCCTGAGCCTCACGTCGGAGGTCAGGGTGTAAGTCTGAGCCGGCTGGCCCGGCACGTTCTCGCGAGCCGTGACTGCGATGACGATCCGCCGCACGGCTCCGCGCTCCACCGTGCTGGCGAAGGTCGGGACACCGACCACTCCCTGGCCGTCGAGCGCATAGGGGCCCGTCGGCGGACTTGGGATCGGCGTGTTGGTGGCGCTGAAGTAGGCGAAGCTCAGCGCCGTGACGCTCTCGGCCATCAGGTCGGCCTGGGCTCCGCTGGGACACGTGTACGACCCCGCGGCACCGATGGCGCCCCTCACCCGCCACAACCCGGAGCCGTTGAGGCAGAAGGTGAAGGCATTGCTCGCGCCCGTCCCATCGAGGTCGCCGGCGACCGAGAGGGCCGACTGGGTGGCGGCCTGAACCGGGTTGGCGAGGTCGTTCGCGGGGTCGGCGTCGATGTTCTCCGGGAAGTAGCCGGCCATCCGGATCTGCCTGGCCATCGCGTCCATCGCGACGCGAGCATTCTGCTGGACGCCGAGCTTCCGCTCGCTGGTCGAGTACGCCCTGCTGCTCGGGTCGAAGACCTGGAAGATCCCCACGAGGATGAGCAGGAAGATGCTCATGGCGACCATGAGCTCGACCAGCGTGAAACCGTCTTGGCTGCGGACTGTCGGGTAGCGCATCAGAACATCCTCACGAGAATGGTGCTGAGCGTGACTGTGACCGGGTTAGGCGTGCTGGGAATCGTGACGGTGACCGTAGCCCGGCACGTCGTGGCGGTGGTGTCAGAGAGACACGGATTCGCCGGGTTGTCGGCCTGCCTCATTTGAACCGTCGCGCGCGCGCCGAAGGTGTTCACCGCCCCCCAATTCGTAACCTCGGTGGGAGTGAAGGCGAAGCCGTCGCCGGTTCCAGCCAGCATGTACCGCCAGCGTCGGGCGATGGCCTGCTGCGGATCGGCGGCCGGAAGCGTGGCCGTACTGGTCGTGTCGAAGTTGTCCAGGAAGCGGATGTTGGCGAAGGGAACGGCGCCGATGTCTTCGAGAATATGTCTGGCCCCGGTCACCGCCATGGTCATCCTTCCCGCGTCGGTGATCTGCCGGTAGCCCACCGGGAACATGGTCGCCAGGCCCAGCAGACCGACGACCAGGATCATCGCGGCGACGAGGACCTCGACGAGCGTGAACCCGCGGCCGTCGCCGAGGCGCCGCGTGATCCTCAGATCCATATTCATCTTGCTCCTCATGGGCAGGCGACCGTCTGGGCCTGGACCTTGATGCGCCCCGACGGGCTCACGCACACGTCGAGGGATCCTGTCGCCGTCGAGTTCTGGACGCGGAATCTGACGGCGCCGGTGCCGACCGGCGGCGCGCCGAGCGAGGTGAACGTGATCGACGGGCCCAGGACGATCTGGGACGCGTTCTCGAGCGTTCTCCATCCTGAGCCGTCGGTTCCTGGGCCTACATAAACAGCCGTGGTACACGGGGACCCTGCCGCCACAACGCAGGTGAGCCGCATCCGGTTGTTCGGGTTTGTCTGCGTCTCGACGGTGTACGAGATGCCGCGCGTGATCGCGAACTGGCGCGCCTCGTTGAGCGCAGTCACGACCGTTCGCGCCGCGCCATCGGTCTCCTGGGCCCTCGCGTAGCTCAAGTACAGCGGAAAGCCAATCGCCGCGAGGACCGAGATCACTCCGATTATCACGAGAAGCTCGGCCAGCTGGTATCCGGCCGAGTCGGTCCAGGCGCTTCGCCAGAGGTTCCGGGTTCTGTTGGTCATTCGTGGGTCACCTGACTCGCAAACCGCAGCATGGCAAATGTCCATCCGGAGACGACTAGAGCAATGGCAATGCCAGGGGGCCTGAGCCGAGGAAACGCTGACTTAGCCGGGCTGTCACCCGCTCAGTGACAAATTGCTTCGCGCATGGTGACAAATACTGGCCATGTCTCGCACGGCCAGCCGGAGGAATGCGGCAATCGGTGAGCGATTCCGGAAGGGTAGGGTGCTTCAGGCGTCGAGGTAAACCGGGCTCGTCCAGGCCTGAGCGCCATCCTCCTGGGTCACGCGAACCCAGTACAGATGGCACCGGCCGCGCATGGGGGAGGGGTCAATGTGATCGCGTCGAATACCGCATCGCGGGTCAGCGACTCGGCGAGCACGCACGTGAGCCCGCCGTAGGCCCCGAACGTGGACGGCCCCGGACGCGCCCGGACGGCCTTTGTGGCCGTCGGAGTTCGCGACGAAGCCGACCTTGTAGCATTGCTTCATCGCGTCCTCGAGGAGCCAGTCGAACCGTCCCAGTCCGAGTAGATCTCGACGACGGGCTCCAGCGCGGGATCGTGGAAGCCGACGATATCGGCGTAGCGGCCGCCGATGCGCGGGATCAGCATGACGTCCTCACGGCCCGCGAACTGGCCGAACAGCTCGGTGACGGGGAAGCAATCGGTCGCGGCATCGCGCATGTCGTCGACTTCGGCGTGTGAAGAACGATGGAGCCTCACGGCCCGCTGGGTTCATCCGCGAAGTGTATACTAGGCCGGCTTGATCTCCGGAGAGGTGGCCGAGTCGGCCGAAGGCAGCCGCCTGCTAAGCGGTTACAGGGGCAAAACCTCTGTCCCGGGTTCGAATCCCGGCCTCTCCGCCATTCGCTTCAGCGCTCTCGGCTGGACAGGGCGTCGGACCACGAAGCAGACATAGTTCGGCGCGCTCTCCAGCTGGGAGCTCGACGTCCGGGCGCGACCGGGCGGGCCGCTACTGCTTTTTCGTCAACGTGATCCCGACAGCCTTCGCGGCCTCGTCGAACTTTGCGACCGACTCCGCGTGCTTGCCTTCCGAATGCAGCGCCCAGGCCTCGCGCGCGAGAATCTTCGCGTTGCCGGCGCTCGCGTCGTAGCGGTTGCCGACGGCTTTGTCGATCTGGGCTTGCAACAGGGGGCATTCACCGGCCAGTGCGGGACCAGCGGCCGAAGCGACCAAGGCGAGGACCAAGACATAGAGCTTCATCTGTCTCCTCCTTTGGGGCTCTCGGACGGGACCGAACGCCGGGATGATCGGGGCGATCCGGTACCATGTCAAGACACATCGCGCCGGCGCGTCGCGCTACTCCCCCTGTAGTCGTGCCTCAGGGCACGATTCTGATGAAGTCCTCGCCTCTGATCGCTTGCCCGTCGAACGTTTGCGCCTCCAGGACTGCGAGGGAATCCCCGGGCTCGATGAATTGCGCGGTCACCACGTGGCAGACGAGATCAACGAAGCCATCGCCGTTCACGTCTTCCGTGCTGCAGGAGTACTTGTCGCCATGGCCGATGAGCTTGACGCTTGCGCCCGCCAGTCTCACCGTCGCCGGGTTCACCTGAGTGGCGTCGAACGTCGCACTGCCGAGAATCGCGACTGGAACGACCCCGGCAGAGCCGAGGTTGATGCTGTTCGGATGACTCCCGGGCTTGATATCGATCGAGACCCGCAAGAACCGGACAAGCTCAAAAGCCCCGATGTCACAGATGGCGGTGCCGTTTCCGTCGCCATCGAACGGCCGACCCAACCCGCGCTGGTCTTTTGCGTCGCACGTCGCGTTGTCTCCCGCGTCGATCGCGGGACTCCCTGGCAAGAGTGCATGGGTAAGTGTAGGCCCCCCATTGTCCTTAAGGACATCTAGGTTGGCGTCCAGCCCCGTCACGTTCCCGGTGGTGTCGCCGACAATTTCGCAGCCACTGACATCGTGAATGAGGTTGTGACCTTGTGAAGTCAGGGTGCCAAAACAGTCAGGAAAAGGGAAGAAGGGCAGGGCGCTTATCCCGAGCTTGTTTCCCGCGATGATTGTATTTCTCAGGTTGACGGTGCCGCCAAAGTCCCCCGGAAAATTGAGGATCCCTCCGACCGCGCCACCGGATTCGTTGTCGGCATCCGACATATTGTTCGTAATGGTCACGTTGTTCAGGTTGGCCACGCTGAATATGTGGTTCTGAATTCCACCCGTATCATCGTTCGCTGCGTTGCCGCTGATCGTAGTGTTCGTGGCCGTCAGGGTGCCGGTATCGAAGACATTGAGACCGTTCAAGATGCCACCTGCGATACCAGCCGAAAAGTTATCGGAGACGGTGACGCCGTTCAGCGTCAGTTCTCTACCATTTGCGATACCACCACCCCCAAATCCTGCCGTTGAATTCGCGCGAACCGTAACTCGCGTGAGTGTCAACGTGCCCATGTTGAGGATGCCGCCGCCACTCGCATTGGCCGCCGGGCCGTCGCTCCGTCCATTTTGGATCGTCACATCCGAGATGTGCACGACGCTCGCATTGACCACGTGAAGTACGCGGTCTAGTTGGTTACCGTCAATGATAGTGAGTCTTGCGTCCGCACCGACGATCGTGAGATGGTCTCGGATATCCAGGTCCCCTGTTGCGCCGTCGTCCTCGCGCGGGCCACCAATCTGCAAAGTGTAAACGCCGGCCGGGAGAATGATGGTGTCTGCGCCGGCTAGGGCGTTGGCCTCCTGGATGGCGGCCCGAAGTGTGCACACACCCTGAGCTGTCGCACAGCTGCCGTCGCCCGGATTTGCATCCACCGCATCATCAGTGCTGTTTACAGTGAACGTCACGGCGCCGGCCGGGACGGCAACGGCCAGTACGCCGATGACGACGCCGGAAAGAAAGCATTGGAGTCGGCTCATGAGTGGGTACCTCCCCGCTTGTCGTTGAATCGTCTCGCGTAGAGAAAGCGGCACCGAGTGTAGGCGCAGGGGAGAGAGGCGTCAAGAACAAGAGTGGGCGGTGCCATGGAGGTCGCCTTGAACGAGGTGACCGGGGTGACGGACTTCACCTCGCCCACACACTCGTGTCCAAACAGAACCGCCGCTGTGGAGCATCTGGTAGCGCGGCAGGAAGGCGCTGTAGAACGAGCCCGTAACCAGCCCGCTCGCCCCGGGGCGTCGCGTAGTGTATCGTAAGTGCCCGTTGCGCCCTTAGCTCAGGTGGACAGAGCGTCGGACTACGAATCCGAAGGCCAGAGGTTCGAATCCTCTAGGGCGCACCACCCACACTCCATCGTCGCGAAGTCCGGCTACGGCTGATGTCCGTTCGTGTTGGGGGCATCACGTTTCGCAACAAGCTCAGCCCTGGCCTCTTGAATCCACTGAATGAGCAAATCGATTTGCTCGGGGGTGACGACGACGATGTCGTCTTCGTCATCGCCAAAGCGTTCTTGGCTGATCACGATCTCATCGTTATTCGTGCTGACTGCGAATTGCTCAGCCCGTTTCTCCATCGTCACCACGCCTCCCTCTTCCCGTCGCTTCAAGCTCCACGACCTTCCGAGCACCGCGAGTCTACACCCGCCAGACAATCGTCTCACCAGTGGTTCACTCCGGTGGTACACTCCCCGCTCAAGCGCCTCGAACAAAGTAAAGCCGAGGCTCCGCGCGGGGACGACGAAGGGGACAACGCCTCGTCCGAGGTAGGACAAGAAAGCTAGAGACGACGCGGGATTAGAGTACGTGGTGGTGGCCCCTGATCGAATCCTCCAGGGCGCACCACACTCCACTCTCAGACGTGGGGCCAACAGAAGGGAGGACCGCGTGACGTTCACCAAGTGTGTCTGCGTGGTGCTGCTGGCGGCGCTGGGTGTGATGGTTGTGCAGCCGGCCCCCGCGGAGGCGCTGGAGCCGATGCTGATCTCGCTGATCGCGGGCGCCGCGGTCGTGGTGGTGGTCCTCATCGCGATCCTCATCATCGCCAACATGTCTGAGGGACCACGGCTACCGGCGACCCAGAGCCCGTAAGAAGGTGGACGCCGAAGGGTTCATGCGCGCGGCGCTCGCCGAGGCGCGGGCAGGCCTCGGGGCCCGCGAGGTGCCGGTGGGCGCGGTCGTCGTGATCGACGACGTGATCGTCGGGCAGGCGCACAACGCGTCGATCGCACTCGTCGACCCGACGGCGCACGCCGAGGTGCTGGCCCTGCGCGCGGCGGCGCAGAAGGTCGGCAACTACCGGCTGCCCGGCGCGACGCTCTACGCAACGCTCGAGCCGTGCGCGATGTGTTGTGGCGCGCTGATTCAAGCGCGCGTGGCGCGCGTCGTGTACGGCGCGCCCGATCCGAAGGCCGGCGCGATCGAGTCTCGGCACCGGCTGCTCGACGACGGGCGTCTGAACCATCGCGTCGAGGCGCAGGGCGGTGTGCTCGGCGCCGAGTGCGGCGCCCTGCTCAAGGAGTTCTTCGAGGGCAAGCGCGGCTGAGCCGCTACAGCGCCGCCACCGCCGGGATGACCTTCGCGCCCATCAGCTCGATCGAGCGCATCGTCGTCGGGTGGTCCATGCGCGACTCCTGAGCCTCCAGGAGGAGGTGGCCGACCCCCAGCTCGCGCTGGACGCGCGCGAACCGGTCGATCACCTCGTCGGGCGTGCCGGCGACGATGAACTGACCGTCCAGCAGCTCCTGGTAGCTCATCGTGGCCAGCGACCGCGGCCGCGCGCGCAGCGCGAACTGCGTCCCCGCCCGCGAGCGCATCCCCACCGGCGCGAAGTACTCGGTCGGCGCGCGCAGCGTCGGCCCCATGCGCCAGACGAAGTGCCGTCCGGCCTCGATGGCCTTCGCCTTGGTCTCCGCCGTGACGGCGCAGATGAGAAAGCCGAGGTTGTCGGCGGTCACGGTCCGGCCGACCTCGGCGGCGCCCTGGCGATAGTACTCGAACAGCTCGCGCGCGATCTCGAACGGCACCAGGAACGGCACGTAGGTGTAGCCGCGCCGGCCGGCCCACACCGCCGTCTCCGGGCTCGCGGTGCCGGGGATCCAGATCGGCGGATGCGGCTTCTGGAGCGGCAGGCACCACGGGTTCACGTGACGGAAATGGTAGTGGCGGCCTTCCCAGCGAAACGGCCCCGGCTCGGTCCAGCACTTGAGGATGAGATCGTGGCACTCCTCGAAGCGCTCGCGATTGTGGACGGGGTTCGTGTTGGACCACCAGGTCTCCACGCCGACGCCGCG
Organism: Candidatus Rokuibacteriota bacterium; assembly: GCA_003221635.1. Taxonomy (GTDB): domain Bacteria; phylum Methylomirabilota; class Methylomirabilia; order Rokubacteriales; family CSP1-6; genus AR31. Next base: position 27,085 of record QHSR01000259.1, read on the forward strand.
CACGAAGCCGGAGAGCACGCGCCCGCCGGAGATCAGGTCCGCCATGGCCAGCTGCTCGGCCATCCGCACGGGGTTGTCCTCGATCGGCAGGATGTTGCCGAGCAGCAGGATCTTCGCCCGCCGCGTCGTGCGAGCCAGCACCGCCGCGGTCATGTTCACGCCGACGTTGACGCACGAGGGCGTCGAGTGGTGCTCGTTGATCATGAGGCCATCAAAGCCCGCCTGGTCGGCGAACTCGTACTCGGTGAGATAACGCTGGTAATTCGCGGCGGCCTTCTCCCGATCGAAGAACCGGTTGGGGAACTCGAGTCGGAGCGAAGGATACTTGTCGCCCTCCTCGTCAGGGAACTCGTGATGCGGCATCTCGCTGAAGTAGTAGAGCTTCATCGCCGCGTGTCTCCTCCGAGGAAGTCGAGCACCAGGCGCGCGAAGGCGTCGGGTTGCTCGATGGGCGGCAGGTGGCCGCACCGCTCGAGCACGGTGAGCCGGGCGTTGGGCAGGTGCCGCCGGTACTGTTCGCCGCACTCGACGGGCACGACCCGGTCCTCGCGGCCCCAGACGATCAGCGTCGGATTCGCCACGCGCGGCAGCAAGTGCCCTAGCCGGGGATTGTGCATGTACGGTTTCCAGGTCAGGCGCGCCGCCATTTCTCGGTTCCGCGTCGCGATCTCGATCTCCGCCGGCGTGGGCGCCCGGCCGTAGAGCTCGTCCCACTCCGGGACGGTCTTCGGGTCGTGAACGGTCATGGTGAGAAGCTGCGGAGGCGAATAGTAGAAGACGTCGAGGATCTCGCCCGTCTCCGGCTTGAGGCCGACCGGCGCAACCAGCACGAGCCGGGCGATCGAGCCCGGGCTCATCGTCGCCATTTCTGCCGCGGTCCACCCGCCGATCGAGTGGCCCAGGAGGTGCGGCCGGCCGAGCCCGGCGGCGTCGATGAACCAGAGATGGAACCGGGCGAGGTCGTCGATGCCGTCCATCCAGTCGGCGTCGCCGGAGCGCCCGAAGCCCGGATGCGTGGGCGCCCACACCGTGAAGCGCTCGGCCACCTGCGCGAGCCACCGGGTCCACCCACGGTTGCCGCCGGCGCCGTGGAGCACCAGCAACGGGTCGCCCTGCCCGCCGATCCAGGTGTGCACGCCGATACCGCCGATCGAGATCGTCTCCTCTCGAGGTCGCATGCGCCGTATTATGCTCCAGCCATGGAAAAGACGCCCCTCGCCGTACAGCTCGGAGAGTTCGTCGCCCGGCTCCGCTTCGAGGAGCTCCCCCCCGCCGTCGTCGACAAGGCGAAGGCCTTCGTGAACCACGCCGTCACCGTCGGGCTGGCCGGCGCGGACAACGCGCGCACGGCGGCGGCGCGGCGCGCCGTGATCGAGCACGAGAGTCTCGGCCCGCGGCGGGTCGGGGCCGGCCAGGGCGCGACGCTGTGGGCGGACGGTACGCGCGTCACGCGCGCGGGCGCCGCCTTCGCGAACGGTGTGGCGGTGGCCGTGAACAACCAGTGCGACTCGTATCACATGCTCACGCATCCCGGCGTCCTCATCGTCCCGGCCGGTCTGGCGACCGCCGAGGGGGCAGGGAAGACCGGCCGCGAGCTTCTGACCGCGCTCGTCGCCGGCTACGAGGTGCAGTGCCGGTGTGCGCGCGATTTCATTCCGTCGACTCCGGCGCACGGCTTTCGCGCCAGTCCGGTCTACGGCATTCTCGGCTGCGCCGCGACGACGGCGAGGCTGCTCGGCCTCGACGCGCGGGGGACCGGCAATGCCATTGCGCTGGCCGCGAGCTTTGCGGGGAGCCTCATCGAGGGCCAGCGCACCGGCGCGCGCGATGCGGACTTCGCCGAGGCCCAGGCGGCGCGGAGCGGCATGTGGGCGGCCAGTCTCGCCGCCCAGGGCTTTCAGGGGGCGCCGACGGCGCTGGAGGGCGACGGCGGGTTCTACTACGCGTTCACCGGCAGCAACAAGGGCGATCTGGCCTACACCTTCACCGGGCCGCCCAGGGCCAACCTCGACGAGATCGTGGCGGATCTCGGCCGGCGCTGGGAAGTCCTCGACGTCAAGTTCAAGATCTATCCGACGCCGGGATTCAATCAGCCGGTCGTCTGGCTGGCGAGCGAGATGACGGCCCGACACACGCTCGCGGCCGACGAGGTCGAGCACATCACGCTCGAGATGAACTACCTGGAGACGCTCTATCCGTCGCCCCGATTCCCTCGCCCCCCGGCCCCCGACGGCAGCGGGTTCGGACGCACGGCCTACATGCTGGCGTACACGGTGATCGCCGGCGACTATCCCGTGCTGGAACGCAACGTGGAGGACCCGCGCGACGCGGGCGCCTCGAGCGGCGCAGAGCTCGGGGCGCGCGTGGCCGCGCTCCAGCGGCGTGTCGAGATCATCGGTGAGGTCGGCCGCGAGTGCTTCGCGCCGCGATTGACGTTCACGCTGCGGGACGGCCGGCGCGTCACCGGCGAATACCACGGGCGCGAGCTGATGTGGGACTTCGCGCGGGACGCCGAGGTGCTGCGGCGCTTCGTGCCGGGCCTACCGATCTCGGCGCCGCGCTACGATCGATTCGTGGCCGCCGTGGCCGGGCTGGACAAGGCACCGTCGGTCGACGAGGTCGTCCGCCTCACGTTGCCCGAGTAGCGTCGAGGATGCGGCGGTCCGCCGCGATCGCCTACTTCAAGACCGCGTCGGCCATGCGTGACAGCTCCGTCCCCATCTCCGCCTCGGTCTTGACCACGGGCGGCCGCACGATGACCCGGTTGGCGCCCGCGTCGTGGAAGCGTCTCAGGAGGTCGCGGTCGGCCGGCTGGCCGTGGACGGAGATGGTGATCTTCGATGGATCGCGCCCCGCGTCCTTCGCCAGCCGATCGAGCGTCGCACGGCCCTCGCGAAGCTTCTCCGGCGTGACGCGGTTCGGCAGCCAGCCGTCACCCCAGGCGACGATGCGCTCCAGGATGTTCTTCGCCGCGCCGCCCAGGAGCACCGGCGGGTGCGGCTTCTGCAGGGGCTTGGGGAACGACTTCACGAGCGGGAAGTCATAGTACTTGCCGTGGAACTCGGCCGCGGGCTTCGTCCACAGCTCTTTCATGGCCAGGATCGACTCCCGCGTCTGGGTCCAGCGGTGATCGAAGTCGCCGCCCATGATCTGGGTCTCTTCCCGGAGCCAGCCCGCCCCGATGCCGAACAGAAACCGCCCGCCGCTGAAGAGGTCGAGCGTCGAGATCTCCTTGGCCAGGAGCAGCGGGTGGCGCTCCGGGACGAGCACGATCCCGGTCCCGAGCTTGATCGTCTTCGTGGCGCCCGACGCGCGCGCCAGCGCGACGAAGGGATCGACGAAGTGCGAGTAGCTCTCCGGGATGACGCCGTCCTCCGAGCCCGGAAAGCGACTCGTCGCGTGCACGGGAATGAACGGATGCTCGGCGCACCAGAACGACTCGAAGCCGAGCTCTTCGGCCTTCCGGGCCATGAAGGCGACGTCGACGTGATACGCGGGCAGCGGAACGGAGACACCGATGTTCATGGCGACACTCCTTCTATCGGGCTCGCACTTCCTTCAGCGCAGCGCCTGGCGCAGGGAGGCCGCCACGTGAGAGATGGCGCGATTCCCGGTGTCGATGAGCCGGCCCATGGGCATGAAGCCGTGGATCATCCCGCCGTAGCAGACGTAGTCCACGAGCACCCCCGCGTCCGTGAGCCGGGCCGCGTAGGCCGCGCCCTCGTCGCGCAGCGGATCGAACCCCGCGGTGACGACGAGCGCGGGCGGGAGCCTCGCGAGCGACTGCGCGCGCAGCGGCGAAGCGCGCCAGTCCTCGGCGTCGCGCGCCGACGTCAAGTAGTGGTTCGTGAACCATCGCATGCTCTCGCGCGTCAGGAGGTAGCCGTCGCTGAAATCGCGATACGACTGTGACTCGGCGCCGACGTCGGTCACCGGGTAGACGAGAACTTGCAGGGCGATGGCCGGCGCGCCGGCCTCTCGCGCCAGCAGCGCGACGGTCGCGGCGAGGTTACCGCCGGCGCTGTCGCCGGCGACGGCCAGGTGCTGGGCGTCGACGCCGAGCTCGCGGCCGTGCGCGGCGACCCAGCGCGTCGCCGCCCAGGCGTCGTCCACGGCTGCGGGGAACTTGTGCTCGGGCGCCAGGCGGTAGTCGACGGCGACGACCGCGATCCCCGCCTCGGCCGTGAGCTGCCGGCACTGCACGTCGTGCGTGTCGAGGTCGCCGATCACCCAGCCGCCGCCGTGAAAGTAGACGAGCGCCGGGAGCGGCGTGGCGGCCGCCACGCCCGTCGGTCGATAGACGCGCAGCGGGATCGGCCCGCCGGGTCCGTCGGCCATCAAGTTTCTGACCGCGCCGATCTCCGGCGGCGTCGGGGTCGATGCCGGGCGCGTCTCGCGGAACAGCTGGCGGGCGTCCTTGGGTGACAGCGTGTGATAGGCCGGGCGCCCCGACTTGATGACGAGGTTGATCACGTTCCGGGCCTGGGGATCGAGGGCCATGGCGCTCTCCTTCGCGGGGTAAGGCGTGCGGCTAGAAGACGTCGTCGCGGCGACCGGTCTCGAAGTCGTGCGTGCGGTCGGCGAGGGCACCCGCGTCGAGCAGGCCCTTGTCGGCGAGCAGATGCTCGAAGGCCTGGAGCCAGCGCTCGTAGTAGCTCGAGGACTCGCCCGCCTGCTCCGCGTGCGCGATCTCGGCGATGAGCCGGGCCTGGAACTCGCGCCACGCGAAGCACGCCTCGTGGCTCATCGCCACGGTCATGCCGAAGATGCGGCCCTGCCACGCCTCGTCGAAGACCAGCTCGCCGTTCTTCCTCGGCAACGCCGCCTGGCCCGTCATGTCGGCGATCTCACGGCTCGGGACGGGGTCCATCGCCCGGGGCCTCGGGTCAGCGGGCCGCGGCCGTGGGAGGCGGCACCAGCGCCACACCGATCATCGCGTCGCGCGTGACCAGGTTCGCCAGCTCGGCCTCGCTCAGGCGTTCGGTCCCGGGGGGACGTTGTGGGAGAACCAGGTAGCGGAGCTCCGCGCTCGAGTCCCAGATGCGGATCTCCACGCTCTCGGGCAGGTCGACGCCGAACTCGTGCAGCACCACGCGAGGCTCACGCACCGCCCGCGAGCGGTACTCGAACGACTTGTACCAGACCGGCGGGAGGCCGATGAGAGCATGCGGATAGCAGGAGCAGAGCGTGCAAACGACCAGATTGTGTACTCCGGGCGTGTTCTCGACCACCTGGAGGTCGACCCCGCCGAAGCCCAGCTCTTCGATGGCCGCGGTCCCGTCGGTGAGGAGGCGCTGGCGGTACGCCGGATCGACCCAGGCGCGGGCGACGACCTTGGCGCCGTTGTGGGGCCCGATGTCCTGCTCGTAGGCGCCGACGATCCGGTCGACGGCCTCGCTCGAGACGAGCTTCTTCTCGACGAGCAACGACTCGAGGGCGCGGACCCGGAGCGAGAGAACGGACTCCGGCTCGCGGTGATGGTGTCCGTGTTCGTCGTGGGCGCCGCTCATGACGTGCTCCTTGCGGGGGCGGCCGGCTCGAGGTAGCGCTCCCAGAGGTCGATGTGGACCGGCGCGCACGGCTCGGCCGACCCGCCCCACAGTTCGCCGGCGTCGAAGCGGACGCTGTAGAGCGCGTGGGACTGCTCGCCCTGTCCGTGAGCGTTGGTGTCCGGAAAGATGAAGGACCCGTGCACGCGGGCGATGACGCCGGGCTTGCCGCGCGCGTAGCGGGGCAGCCGCGTGTGTCCCACCGGCGCGTCGTTGCGCGTGAGGACGCAATCTCCTGTCGCGAAGCGCGGCGGCGGTCCGGGCTGGCGGTAGCGAGTGCGCTCCCGCGTGGCCCGCAGCATGCCCTCGAGGAGCTTGGGATCGGAGTGCGGCGGCGCCGGATCGGACCCGCCGGCGAGCTGGGCCATGCGGCGCTCCAGCTCCTCGTGCGTGATCACGCCCTTCTCGACGAGCAGCCGCACGTTGCGGTCGAGCCAGCGCTCGTAGTAGCTCGAGGCCAGGTAGTCGATCGGCGCCATCCGCTCGATGGCGTGGCGACTCTCGTCGATGTTGAAGAGGTGCTGCACGCTGCACGCCCGGGTGAGTCCGAAGACCCGCCCCTCCCAGGCCGCGTGGAAGACGGGCTCGGTTGCCTCGCGCTCGACGCGCCCGAAGCCGTGCATGCCGCCCATGTCGTGGATGCCGTTCATGTCACCTGGCCTCGGGGGGCACTTTGCAACGCGCTGATGCCCCTGTCAAGAAAGCGGCGCCAGGAGTAGCCGCGTCAGCTCGTCCGGCTGGCTGAGCATCGGATAGTGGCCGGTGTCGAGCTCGTGCCAGACGGCTTGCAGCCGCTCGGCCGTGCGGCGCTGGTGCGTCTCGGGTGGGTTCGTGGCGCGGCGACAGCGGATGACGGTCGCAGGCCACGCCTGGTTCCAGAAGCTTCCGAGCTCCACGGGCGCCTCGAGCGCCGCGACCGGATGCGGTGTGTAGCGGGCCAGGGCCCAGGCGCGCGTGTCGGGATCGAGGTCCGCGAACAGCCGCTTCTCCGCGTCGGCCCGCGCGGGTCCGGTCGTGATCGCGGTGGTCTCGTTGGCGGCCACGCGTTTCACGATGTCGCCGACCTTCTCTCCCGACATCAGCGCCAGCGCGTCGACGAAGACCAGCCGCGCGATGCGGTCGCGGGCCAGCTCGGCCGCCTTGCAGATCACCATGCCGCCGGAGCTCGTTCCCACGAGGACGACCCGGTCGAGGTCCTCGTAGAACAGGAGCTGCGCGACTTCCTGAGCGTGCGCGGCGGCGGTGATGCCGGGACGCACCAGATGGTGGCGCTCGGCACAGCCGTCGAGCGTGGGCGCGTGGACGCGGTGCCCGGCGGCCCGCAGGCGATCCACGACCGGCTTCCAGATCCAGCCCCCCTGATACGCGCCGTGAACGAGCACAAACGTCGCCATGATCGCTCCTTATATAGGTATATAGGTCCGGCTGCCGCGACGGCGAAGACCCGCAGTGTACACGGTGGGGGGCTCTCTGCGATACTCGCGCCGGCCGAGGGTGCGGCACGCGGGGACGGGCGCGGTAGGGGTCGAACGGACCACGCGGCACGCGTTCGCTTCCCCGCGGTGGCTGGGCTCCATCCGGGCGCGCGGCGTCCGGCGCCGCGTTGAGGGAACGGGTCCTTTTCGACCCCTACCGCGCCCGTCCCCGCGTGCCGCACCCTCGGGTTGTGCGTCGAAGCGAGCTTATGTAAGGAGGAGGAGCACATGAGACTGGCGGGAAAGGTAGCGCTCATCACCGGCGGGGCGAGCGGCATGGGTCAGAGCGAGGCGGTGATTTTCGCGCGGGAAGGCGCGCGGGTCATGGTTGCGGACGTGCTGGAGTTCGAGGCGCGGCAGGTGGTCGAGAAGATCGCCGCGGCCGGCGGGCAGGCGCTGTTCGTGAAGCTCGACGTCAGCAGCGAGGCGGACTGGCAGGCGGCGGTCAAGGCGACCGTGACGGCCTTCGGAAAGCTCGACCTTCTGGTGAACAACGCGGGGATCAGCGGCACGTTCGATCCGGACACGACCAGCACCGCGGCCTGGGACACCCTCATGAACGTGAACGCGAAGGGCGTGTTCCTGGGCATGAAGCACGCGGTGCCCGCCATGCGCCAGGCCGGCGGCGGCGCCATCGTCAACATCTCGTCGATCTCCGGCTTCGTGGGCCAGGACCGCATCCACATGGGCTACAACGCGTCGAAGGGCGCGGTGCGGATCATGACCAAGTCGGCCGCCGTGCAATACGCGCAGCACGGCATTCGGGTCAACTCGGTGCATCCCGGCATCATGCCGCCGATGCGGACCTCCAAGGCATCGGCGGACCCGGCCTGGCGTGAAAAGTCGCTCAGGGCCGTGCCGATGAAGCGAGAGGGACGCGTCGAGGAAGTCGCTCACGCCGTGCTGTTCCTCGCCTCGGACGAGGCGTCGTACATCACCGGGACCGAGCTGGTCGTCGACGGCGGCTATCTGGCGGTGTGAGCAGTGCGAGCCGCAGCACGTCGCGGGGCTGGGGCCCCGCCGTGCGAGGCGAGCCTATAAAAGGATGGAGCGGGCCATGGCGGCGGCGGAGTTCGACCGAGCGAAGGCGAAGGCGTTCACGCAGCTCATGGTCCGCCATCTCGAGGGCGCCGCCGTCTCCATCATGATCGAGGTGGGCCGGCGCGTCGGCCTCTTCGAGGCGATGGCTACGATGGGCGCGGTGACCAGCGTCGAGATCGCCGAGAAGACCGGCCTCAGCGAGCGCTACGTCCGGGAGTGGCTGGCGGCCATGGTCTGCGGTGGGATTATCGAGTACGCGGCCGGCGAGCACACCTATCGGCTGCCCCGCGAGCACGCCGCCGGTCTCACCGGCTCTTCCAGCAGGAATCTCACCGGCATGGCGGAGATGTTCCCGCTCATGAATCGGGTCATCCCGGACGTCGCCGACGCGTTTCGCACGGGCCATGGCGTGCCGTACAGCGCCTACCAGCCGGACTTCACAGGCCTCATGGACCGGCGAAGCCGGCCCCGGTACGACGAGCTCCTGTTCAGCACCTACCTCGCGAAGCCCGAAGGCCTCATCTCGCGCCTCGAAGCCGGTATCCGCGTCGCCGACGTGGGATGCGGCACGGGCTACTGCATCACCCTGATGGCGCGGCGATTTCCGAAGAGCACCTTCATCGGCTACGACATCTCCGAGGAAGGGATCGCCGAGGCCCGAGCCGCGGCGCGCGGGCTGGCCAACGCGTCGTTCGTCGTCCAGGACATCAGGAGGCTCGAGACGCCCGTGCCCTTCGACCTCGTCACCGCGTTCGACGCGATCCACGACCAGGCGGACCCGGCCGGCGTGATCCGCCGTGTCCGCGCCGCGCTGGCTCCGGGCGGCACGTTTCTGATGCTCGATGTCTGGGCTTCGAGCGAGCTGGCCGACAACGTCGGCGTCCCGATGGCGCCGTACCTCTACACCATGAGCACGATGCATTGCATGAGCGTGTCGCTCGCCGGCGGCGGCCCCGGGCTCGGCACGGCGTGGGGCCACCAGGTCGCGACCCGGATGCTGCACGAGGCCGGCTTCACCGATGTGAAGCTGTTCGAGCGGGTCGATCCCGTGAACTCGTTGTACGTCGCGCGCTTCGGCAGCTAGCTCACCGCGATGGGCGAGCGCTTGTTCGGCGCGCGGGTGCGCCGTCGCGAGGACGCGCGGCTGATCACGGGCCGCGGACGCTACGTCGCGGACGTGGCGCACCCGGGCCTGCTCCACGTCGCGGTCCAGCGGAGCCCCCACGCGCACGCGCGCATCGTCCGGATCGACTCCGCGCCCGCGCGCTGCCGGCCCGGCGTCGTCCACGTCGTCGTGCCATCGGACGTCGCGGCGCTCGGGCGGCTGCCGCTGCTCGTGCCGCACTCGAGCCTGGCGGCGCCGGCCTGCCCCGAGATCCTGCCCCAGGCAATCGTCTCGTACGCCGGGCAGGCGGTAGCCCTCGTGGTCGCCGAGAGCGCGGCGCAGGCCGAGGATTCGCTCGACGCGCTCCGCGTCGAGTACGAGCCGCTGCCGGCGGTGGCCTCGCTCGACGACGCGCTGCGGTCCGACGGCCCGCTCGTGCATCCCGGCGGCAACGTGGCCTCGCGATTCACCCAGCGCGTGGGCGACCCAACCGGCGAGCTCGCGCGGGCCCCGGTGGTACTGCGCGAGCGCTTTCACGTGCACCGCGGCGCCGGGATGGCCATGGAGACGCGCGCCATCGCGGCCCGCTGGGACAGTGACCCCGGGCAGGTCACCGTGTGGTCGACGACGCAGGCGCCCCAGATCCTGCGCCGGCTGCTCGCGCGCTACCTCGGGCTTCCCGAGCACGCCGTGCGCGTCGTCACCCAGGACATCGGCGGCGGATTCGGCCCCAAGGCGATCATCTACGCCGAGGACATCCTGGTGCCGTTCCTGGCCCGCGGCCTCGGGCGCCCCGTGCAGTTCGTGGAGACGCGCCGCGAGCATCTCCTGGCGGTCACCCAGGAGCGCGACCAGTGGCACGACGTCGAGCTCGGCCTCACGCGCGAGGGCCGGATCGTGGCGATCCGCGACGCGTTCGTCCACGACTGCGGCGCCTTCGTCTCGTGGGGCATCATCGTGCCGATCCTCACCTCGGTCAGCGTGCCCGGCCCGTACCGGGTGCCGAACTACGAGGTGACGCTCACCGCGCTCTACACCAACCGCGTGCCGGTCACCCCGGTGCGCGGCGCGGGCCGGCCCCAGGCGGTGTTCGTGATGGAGCGGATGCTCGATCTCGCGGCCGCGCGCCTCGGGATCGACCGGGTCCAGCTCCGCGCGCGCAACCTGATCCAGCCCGACGAGTTCCCATACGATGTCGGTCTGATCTCCCGTGACAACAGTCCCCGGCGCTACGACAGCGGGAACTACCCGGAGTGCCTGCGGCGCGTCGCCGAGGCCGTGGGCGCGGCCGGCTTCCCGGCGGAGCGCGAGCGCGCCCGCGCCGCCGGGCGGGCGATCGGCCTCGGATTCGCGCTCTTCGTCGAGGACACGGGCCTCGGCCCGTACGAGGGCATCCGGGTGCGCGTCGATCCGGTCGGTCGGGTGTTCGTGTTTTCCGGCACGTCGAGCCAGGGGCAGGCGCACGAGACCACCCTGGCCCAGGTCGTCGCCGACGGGCTGTCGGTGCCGCTCGAGCAGATCACCGTAGTCCCGGGTGACACCGCGGGCATTCCGTACGGAGTCGGCACCTTCGCGAGCCGCGTCGGGGTGCTCGCGAGCACCTCGGCCGCGCACGCCGCCGCCGAGGTGCGACGGAAGGCGCTCGCGGTCGCCGCCGACCACCTCGAGGCGGCGCCGGAGGATCTCACGCTCGAGGACGGCCGCATCACCGTGCGCGGCACACCGGGGCGCGGGCTCGCGCTCGGTGACGTGGCGGCGATCGCCACGGCGCCCCGGCCCGGGTACGCGCTGCCCGGCGGGATGGATCCCGGGCTCGAGGCCTCGGGCTACGTCCACGTCCAACAGTCGACGTACTCGAGCGGCGCGCACGCCGCGGTCGTCGAGGTCGACCCGGAGACCGGCACGGTGCGCATCCTGAAATACGTCGCCGTGGACGACTGCGGCACGATGATCAACCCGTTGGTGGTCGAGGGGCAGATCCACGGCGGCATCGCCCACGGCATCGGGAACGCCCTGCTCGAGGAGATCGTCTACGACGGGGCCGGGCAGCTCGTGACCGGCACGCTGATGGACTACGCGCTGCCGCGCGCGGCCGACGTGCCAGCGCTCGAGGTCCACCACGTGGTGACGCCCTCGCCGCTCAACCCGCTGGGCGTCAAGGGCGCGGGCGAGGGCGGGACCTTACCGGCGCCCGCCGCGATCGCGAACGCGGTGGCGGACGCGCTCCGTCCGCTCGGAGTCGAGGTGACGGAGATGCCGCTCACCCGCGAGCGACTCTGGCGTCAGGTGCGCGCGGCGGCGTCGCGCCCACGCTGATCCGGCCGACATCGCCCTCCCGCGTGCGGCGGGCGTCACGCCTTTCGAAGGAAGTCGAAGTCGCAGCCGTGCTCGGCCTGGAGCACGTGATCCATGTAGAGCTTCCCGTACCCACGGGCGGGAGGCGGCGCCGGCCGCGGAAGGCTCGCGCGCCGCCGCGCGAGCTCCGCGTCCTCGACCCGGAGGTCGAGGCGTCGATCGGTGACGCTCAAGCGGATGCGGTCGCCGTTTCGCACCAGCGCGAGCGGCCCGCCGACGGCCGCCTCCGGCGAGACGTGCAGGACGATCGTGCCGTACGCCGTCCCGCTCATGCGGGCGTCGGAGATGCGCACCATATCCTTGATGCCGGCCCGCGCCAGCTTTGCGGGGATCGGCAGGTAGCCGGCTTCGGGCATCGCGTAGCCGCTCTTCGGTCCGGCGTTCTGGAGCACGAGGAAGTCGTCGGGCCGCACGTCGAGATCGGGCGCATCGATCCGCGCCGAGAGATCGTCGAGCGAGGTGAAGACCACGGCCCGTCCTTCGCGCTCGAAAAGCGCCGGGTCGGCGGCCGACCGCTTGATGATCGCGCCACCGGGCGCCAGGCTGCCGAAGAGCGCCGCGAGCCCGCCGACCTTCTGGTAGGGATCGGCGAGCGGGCGCACGACGTCACGGTCGACCCAGCCGCCCTCGGCGGCGAGCCGCTCGCCGAGCGTCTGGCCCGTCACGGTGAGGCAGTCGAGATGGAGCAGCGGGGACAGCTCGCGCAGCACGGCGCCGAGACCCCCGGCCGCGTTCAGGTCCGACATGTAGTGCTGGCCGGTTGGCTTCAGATCCACCAGCACGGGCGTCTCGTCGGAGAGCGCGTTGAGACGCCGTAGCGAGACCTCGACGCCCACGCGCCCGGCTACCGCGGTGAGATGAATGACGGCGTTGGTGGAGCCGCCGATGGCGAGGAGCACGCGGAGCGCGTTCTCGATCGAGTGCCGGGTGATGATCTGGCTCGGCCGCAGACGCGTCGCCGCCAGCGCCACCGCCTGCCGCCCGCTCGCCTCGGCCGCGCGGAGGCGGTCGGCGTGGACCGCTGGGATCGCGGCCGTCCCCGGCAGCGCCATGCCCAGCGTCTCCGCGATCGAGGCCATGGTGCTGGCGGTGCCCATCACGGCGCAGGTACCCGCCGTCGTCGCCAGGTTCTCCTCGATGCGCTCGATCTCCTCGGCCGAGACCCCGCCCGCGCGGTACTTGGCCCAGAAGCGCCGGCAGTCCGTGCACGCGCCGAGCAGCTCGCCGCGATAGGCCATCGGCAACATCGGCCCCGCCAGGAGCTGGACGGCGGGCACGTCGGCCGAGGCCGCCCCCATGAGCTGGGCCGGCACCGTCTTGTCGCAGCCTCCCACCAGCACGACGGCGTCCATTGGCTGCGCGCGGATCATCTCCTCGACGTCCATCGCCATGAGGTTCCGGAACATCATGCTCGTCGGAGTGAGGAACACCTCGCCGAGTGAGACCGTCGGGAAGTCGAGGGGCAGGCCACCGGCGGCCAGCACACCCCGCTTGACCGCCTCGATCAGCTCCGGGAAGTGGCGGTGGCAATTGTTGAAGCCGCTCGCCGATTGCGCGATGCCGACCACCGGCCGCGCCAGCATCGCCTTCGAGTAGCCCATCGACGTCGCGAACGAGCGGCGCAGGTAGAGCGCAAAGTCGGCGTCGCCGTAGTTGGTGAGCCCACGCGCGAGGCCCCGGGGGCCGTCCGTCATCGCCATGTCGTCGAGATGCTACCTCATGTCGGCCCGGTCTTGCCGGTCGGCGATCCAGGAGGGCAAGGCGCCGCTCACAGAAGCGCGAATCCGATCGCCTGATTGGTCATCGTTCGCACCGCCGCGAGAATCTCATTGATCGCCCGCTCGACCACGATCAGGGTTAGCGCGGTCGTGGCGGTCAAGACCGATTGCGTGGCCCGCACCTGCATCCGGAAGATAATGTCCGCGCTCTCGCGCGTGTAGTACGGGGGGCGAGCCGTCAAGCCTTGTTCGATGTCGACGAAGGTTCCGGCGAGCTTGCGCAGCTCGGGAACCGTGTAGTTCCGCACATCCTTCCAGCCCTGCCCAAACGCGCCCGCCGCCGCCTGCGTCATCGTCGCTACCAGAGCGTTCCCGTCGAGCGCCATCCCTGCGTGCCCTCCCCGGCTACTTTCCCTGCTTCTTGGCAAGCTCCACGTAGAGCACCGCCCGCGCCGAGGTCAAGACGAGCTCACGAGGTGCCCGGGCTTCAGGCGGCAGGCCCAGGGCGCCTTGCGCGTTGTGGAACTTCGCGAAGTCCTCGAACTGGTCTTCCAGCAGCTTCAGGAGCTGTGCCGTACAGTCCCCTACCGAGGCCGCGTCGACGCGCCCGCCAGCCGCCGGCGCTGCGCCCCGGGTCGCGCTCAGGCTTTGCGGGAACAAGCCGCCAAAGGTTTCGGTGCCCGGGCAGCGTCCGGAGGGATTAGCCGCGAGAGCTCTCGCGGTCAGAGTCGTGAGCCTCGGCTGCCACGTGTCGTAGAAGGCCTGGTTCGCCGCAAACGTGCCTCGGGTCCGGCCCTGCTCGATCGTGAACCGCAAAAACTCCTCGTGGAACCTGGAGACATTCCTGTCGATCACCTCGTCGTGTGGCTGGATGAGACGGACCGTGCATCCCACGAGAGCGCCGTAGAGAAGGAGCACGAGCAGCCACTGCTCCGGGCGAGGATGCAGGATCAGGAAGGCTCGCAGTCGCGCCATGTGCCCTCCGGGTTGATATAAAACGGCCAGGCAGGAGGGGTTACGTCGCTCCCAGCCGCACGCCCGGGCGTAACCCCGCGCTCTTGGCAAACGCCCCCGCGCTAACTTTCTGACCACCCTCGGGCCGCACGCGGGTCACCTGGATCTGGCCGCCGGTCGCGGCGACCGTCAAGACAGCGTCATCGACGGCGATCACTTCTCCGGGCCGACCGGTCGTCGCGCCCACGAGCTTCTTGGCGTCGAGAAGCTGCACGGTCGTTCCCTCATGCGTAGTCCACGCACCCGGTTGTGGATCCGCACCGCGGATGAGGTTCCAGATGGTCTGGATGGGCTTCTGCCAGTCGATCTTGACGTGTTCGCTCTTGCACCACCCTTCGTACGTCGCCTGGGACTCGTCCTGAACGATTCTTGGCGCCGTGCCGGCGCGCACCAGAGCCACGGCCTCGAGCAGCGCCGCGACCCCGAGCGGATACAGCCGGTCGAAGTAGAGGCTGCCCAGGGTGTCGCTATCCCGAATCTCGACTTCCTTCTGTAGCAGGATCGGCCCGGTATCCAGACCCTGGTCGGGCCAGAAGATGCTGAGCCCGGTCCGCGTCTCGCCCATGATGATCGGCCAGTTGATGGAGCTGGGGCCGCGGTGGCGAGGGAGCAGAGAGGGATGGTACTGGATGGTGCCGCGCGCGGGCTGATTCAGCACCGCCTCGGGCACGATGAGCGTGACGTAGGCCATCACGCAGAGATCCGCCTTGAGCCGCGCGAATTCCTCCCATACCTCGGGCTTGTTGCGAAAGGATCGCGGCTGATAGACCGGGAGGCCGCGGGCGAGCGCGGCCTCCTTCAGGGGATCGACCCGCCCTCCCCCCTGGGCCGGCTCAGGGGCACAGTAGACGCCGACGATGTTTTCCCCGCGCTCCAGCAGGGCCTCCAGCACGCTCTTGCCGAACGCCTGCTGCCCATGGACAACGATGCGCATGATGTCATCCCTCCGAGAAGCCAGCTGTGACCAGTGTGCCCTCCAGGTCGACGTAACGCTATCAGACTTGTGGCTTCGCCGCGTGTGGGATCCACGCGGTCCGCTCTCGAGAGCGGCGCTCGGCCGCGCCGAACCCTGGAAGCACCTGAGGACGTCGAATGCGGTGGAGTTGCCCTTCGCGGCAGTGCGGTTGCGGACGGCCGAGGCAAAGCGGTACAAGAAGGTCGAGAACGCGACCGCGGTGATCTGGAAGATTCCAAAGGACGCCCGAGCCTGCGCAGCCCGCCACACATCGACTGATCGGTGAGCGGCCGGTGTTCGGGCGGTAGGCGTGACGAGGCACGTAGCCTGGAGGGTCTGACGGGGAAGACATCCCAGGAGCGCGACGGAGGAGAGCACATGAACGCGGAGACTGAAACAGCGATCCAGAACTTGAGCAAAGCCTTCGCGGACACCGCCGACACCATGAAGCGGATCGCGCACTCGCTCGTAAACATCGAACTTCATCTGCAGGCCATGAGGCCATCGGCCGTGCAGACGGTCCGAGGTCCTATCCGCTGACGCGCTCCCGCACGGTCTTACCGATGCTGGACCCGCGGGGGCCAAAGGAGAAGTGATGACCTGCTCGAGGGTCGCCTTGGCCCTGAGCGTCCTTGGTACGGTCGGGGTTGGAGTGATCCTCTCGATAGGCGGGATGACTCTCTACGGGGGCCGATTTCAATTCCGAAGCATCCGGTGGCGGCTATTCTGGTGGGCCTCCTGGCTCAGCTTTCTGGTCGGCATTGCGCTGTCGGCGTTCTTCTCCGGATTCCCGGTTAACCACCTCGCGTTCGAGCTAACGTAGACTTCCGGAACAGCCATCACGCCGAGGAGGCCAGATAGCATGGACGGTCTAATCCAGATTCAAGTGGTGGTGCAAGCGAACGCGGGGGCGGTCGGTGTGATGGGTCTGGATACGCAGGGGCGGGTCTGGTACGGCGAACTCTCGGGAGCACCATCACCCGCGCGCTACTCCATCAAGTGGACAAGGATCGAAGAGAAGGAGAAGTGAAGCGGGCCGAAGAGTTTCCTGGTTCGACTGATCCTGCTCGGTCCTCTCGCGACGTCGTGCGCTGGATCCGGCGTCGGCTGGCGGAGTTGTCCGCGATGGGCCGGACCAGCCTACGCTTCGGCTACTTCGAGCTTCAAGGCGCTCTCGATGATGAAGTCGAAACACTCCTGGCAGTCCTTCAAGGACGGCGGCGGTCGCGTGTCGCCTTCGAGGAGTACGCTAAGGACTGCCTCGCGTGGTCCGCCACCGTCCACCGCGCCCAGGACGAGCAAGGGCTCACGCAAGAGGCGCTGGCGAAGAAAGCCGGGGTCCATCGCGTCTACGTCGCGCAGATCGAGGGGCGGGCGAAGGTCCCTTCGCTGGCGACCCTTGAGAAGTTGGCGAAAGCGCTGCGCGTGAAGGTGGGGAAACTGCTCGAATGACCGCACCTCGACGGAGGCTGACCATGAGGCGATTGGTGGGCGGACTTTTGTTGGCCGCGGCATTGACGGGCTGCGCCAGTAGCCGGAGCTGGTCGTACACCCCGGAGCCACGCGGCGCCATTGACCCGCTCGCGAACGTGAGTGTGATCGTTCTGCCGTTTGAGGATAGACGGCTCAACGAAAACAGCAACTTCATTATGATTTATCTCGTCCCGCTCGTGCCCTTCGGTTGGGCGACGTATCACACACCCGAAGGGGTGCAGAGGCACGTGAACAGTGGCCTGTGGCAGTTCCGGCCAGCGGACGACTTTGCGCGAGCGGTCGCTCAGGAACTCGAGAACGCCAGGATCTTCCGAGAGACCTTCGTGGGTAACAGAGCATCCGATGCCGACTACGTTCTCCTCGGAGAGATCGCGTCCACGAAATACGAGGGGAAGATCATCAGCTATGGCCTCTCGGCCTACGGGCCCTTGCTCTGGCTCTTCGGCTTTCCTGCCTCGACGACGTCCAACGAGTTGACTCTCACCCTGAAGCTAGCCAAAACGCCGTCGACCCCTCCGATCTGGACTCACACAATCCGCGGGGAGGCCTCCGCCGTGAGCTGGATCTATGCGATACAACCCGATTTCACCTACGATCAATTGCTCAAGCAAGGGCTGCGCGAAGCCATCACCTCTCTTGCCGCGACGGCCCGTACGCTGAAATGACGTGGCCTCGGCGTGCGGTGACGGAGCTGCTGGAGTGACGGCGCCTGAGCCCACCTATCCGCCGCTCTCGACGAGAGAGATCCAAACCTTGCCCGAAGGCGCACGCGTCATCGTGACGTGGAGCGACGGGAACGACGGTCCCCACGAGTACCGCGTGGCCTGGCGCCGCGGCGAGCCGTACGCGCAGACCGATGAGGAGCATCGCCAGGGGCGCGTGGACCTTGAGAAGTGGCTGACGTACTACGTCGGGCCGCGGCGCCCATTCACGCGAGTCTGGGCGCTCGCCGCTCGGCGCGCCGAATGACAGCGAAATGAATCAACACCCCCGCACGCGCTCGTAACGCGCCGGGGGCCTGGGCCCGATCACCGGGCGCGGGCCGTGGAGCGACTCGTCGTACCAGTGGCAGCGCCTAGTGCTGTAGAACTTGGACGTAACTTGGACGACGCGAACGCACTCGAGAGCGCAGCGCCGTGACCAGACGTGTAACGTGGTAGAGTCACTGAACAAACCGTGCGGAGGGGTGGCCGAGCCCGGTCGAAGGCGTCCGACTCGAAATCGGATAGGGGCCCAGAAGGTCCCTCGGGGGTTCAAATCCTCTCCCCTCCGCCAATTTTTCTCGATGCATGGAGGGGTGACCGAGCGGCCGAAGGTGCGGCACTGGAAATGCCGTGCACGGGTAACCCCTGTGCCCCGGGTTCGAATCCCGGCCCCTCCGCCAGAATTGTTCGGCTTGGCCGTGCTAGACGGGGAGTTAGCGGTGCCCTGTAACCCGCAATCCGCTTCAGCGGGGTTGAATTCCCTCTCGAGGGCGGATCGTGTTGAGTGAGCTTCACGGGGCGGCGTTGAAGGTTGGGCCCCACGCAACGGGAATCGTCGAACCCCGCCAGGCCCGGAAGGGAGCAACGGTAAGGCGACCCTCTCGTGTGCCGTGGGAGTACCTGACTGGAGCAGGCTCCGGGGAGAGATCGCAGGACGGGCCGTTCGAAGGAGGGTGCACGGTCATGAACCCATGAGCTATCAGGTCTTGGCCCGGAAGTGGCGCCCGCAGACGTTCGAGGCGGTCGTCGGCCAGGACGCGATCACGCGGACGCTCAGGAACGCGCTCGCCTCGGGGCGCATCGCGCACGCGTATCTCTTCGCCGGCCCGCGCGGCATCGGCAAGACGACCACGGCGCGCCTGCTCGCGCGGGCGCTGCTCTGTGCCGAGCGGTCCGGTCCCGAGCCATGCGGCAAGTGCCCGGTGTGCGTCGAAGGGCAGGCCGGGATACTCGTGGACGTGATCGAGATCGACGGGGCGTCCAACCGGGGGATCGAGGAGATCCGGACGCTCCGCGAGAATGTGAAGTATGCGCCGGCGCGCGGGCGTTACAAGGTCTACATCATCGACGAGGTCCACCAGCTGACCGAGGCCGCCTTCAACGCGTTGCTGAAGACCCTGGAAGAGCCGCCGCCGCACATCGTCTTTGTGCTCGCCACGACCGATCCCCGCGAGATTCCGGCGACCGTGCTCTCGCGGGTGCAGCGCTTCGACTTCCGTCCGATCGCGCCCGAGACGCTCCGGACGTCGCTCGAGCACATCCTGGCCCAGGAGAAGATTGCGTTCGAGCCGGCGGCGCTGCCGGTCATCGTGCGGGCCTCGGAGGGCTCGCTCCGCGACGCGCTCTCGCTGCTCGACACGGCGATCGCCTACGGCGACGGCAGGCTCGAGGCGGAGATGACCGCGAAGCTGCTGGGCGCGTCGGCGCCGGTGGCGGTACGCGCCTTCGCGGCGGCGGTGGTCGGGCACGACACCGGGGCGGCGCTCGAGGCGATCGATCGCGCGGCGCGCGACGGCGAGGATCTCCTGGCGTTCACGCGCGACGTCATCGAGCTGCTGCGCCTCACGCTCGTGCTGAAGGCCGCGCCGAACGCGAAGCCCGCCGACCTCACTCACACCGAGGGCAACGAGCTGCGCCGGCTCGGAGAGGCGGCGAGCCTCGACGAGATCCTCTACGTGCTCCGCGCTTTTCTCGAGGCCGACGCGCTCCTGCGCGAGTCGCCGCATCCGCGTGTCGAGCTGGAAATTGCGACGGTGCGGGCCACCCGGCGACCGGTGCCCCAGACGCTCGACGACGTGTTGCGGCGCGTCGACGATGCGCAGCGAGAGCTCCGACAGCAGGCGCTGGCGACGCCGGCGCCGACCCCGGCGGCCGCGCAGACGAGCCTCCTGTCGGGAACGGAGGCTGCGGCGCCCCGTGCGGAGCCGCGCCGGCCCCCGGTGACGGCGCCAACCGGTGGGCCGCCCGCGCCGCGCCCGGCTTCGCCGGCGCCGGCATCCGCACCCGTCCCGTCATCCACGCCGGCGCCGCCCACGGTTCCGGCGGCCCCGTCGGCTCTCGTGGCCGGCACGGATCTGACAACGGCCTGGGAGCGGGTCGTGGACGAAGTGATGAAGAAGAAGCCGACGCTCGGGGCGGTATTGACGCAGGCGCGGCCGAGCGGCGTGAGCGATCGCGAGCTGACGATCGTTCTGGTCGGGAACCATTTCCACCGTGAGATGCTTGCGGATGTCGCGAACCGCGAGCTGCTCGTGCAAGCGGTGCGGCGCTGTGTGGCCGGGGCCGAGCGCGTCAACGTGGTGTCGGGTGGCGAGACCACTGGCGCCGTCGCGACACACCCCGCGGTGCAGGCAGCGATCGCCGAGTTTCAGGGCGAGGTGGTCGCGGTGCGGCCGCGCCTACCGGAAGGAGAAGGCCAGTGAAGGGGTTCGGCAACATCATGAAGGAAGCCCAGAAGCTGCAGGCGCAGATGGCGGCCCTGCAGGAAGAGGTCGGGAAGAGGAAGGTCGAAGCCACCGCGGGCGGTGGCATGGTGACGGTCGAGGCGAACGGCAAGCAGGAGATCACCGCGGTCAAGATCGATCCCGAGGTCGTCAACAAGGACGACGTTCAGATGCTCGAGGATCTGGTGCTGGCCGCGTGCAACGAGGCGCTCAGGAAATCGCGCGAGCTCGTCCAGCAGGAGCTCGGCAAGCTGACCGGCGGTCTCAAGATCCCCGGTCTTGGCATGTAGCGCGGGGCCTCGTTGGCGTACTACCCCGAGCCCGTCGCCCGCCTGATCGAAGCCCTCCAGCGCCTGCCCGGCATCGGCCCCAAGACGGCCCAGCGGATGACGTTCTTTCTGCTCAAGCGCCCCATGGCCGAAGTCCGCGAGCTGTCCGAGTCGCTCGTCGCCCTGAAGGACCGGATCGTCTACTGCGGGAGCTGCTTCAACGTGACCGACCAGGACCCCTGCCGCATCTGTGCGGACCCCGCGCGCGACGGGCGCCTCCTCTGCGTCGTCGAGGAGCCGAACGACCTCCTCGCGATGGAGCGCACGGGCGAATATCGTGGCCGCTATCACGTGCTCCTGGGCGCGCTCTCGCCGCTCGACGGCATCGGTCCCGACGACCTGAAAGTCCGCGAGTTGCTCGTCCGGCTCGAGGGGCGCGCGCCCGACGAGGTCATCCTGGCGACCAATCCCAACGTGGAGGGTGAAGCGACGGCGCTCTACCTGGCGAAGCTGCTGCGGCCGCTCGGCGTGCGCATCACGCGAATCGCGCGCGGGCTGCCCGTCGGCGGCGACCTCGAATACGCCGACCAGGTGACGCTCTCGAAGGCGCTCGAGGGACGACGCGAGATCAGCTAGAAAAGAACCGGCCCGGGCCATTGGGACCCGGGCCGGCGCCCGCGCATCGCGCGGGCTGCAACAGTCTAGAAGTCCCCGTGAGGCATCGGCGGCGCCGCGGCCGGCTTCTCCTCGGGCAAGTCGGTGATCAGCGCCTCGGTGGTGAGCAGCAGCGACGCGACCGACGCCGCGTTCTGCAACGCCACGCGCTCGACCTTGGTCGGGTCGATGATCCCCGCCTGAATCATGTCGACGTACTCCATGCTCTCCGCGTCGTAGCCACGGGCGGGCGCCGACTCACTCTTCACCTTCTCGACGATCACGCTGCCCTCGAGGCCGGCGTTCTCGACGATCTGGCGGATGGGCTCCTCGAGCGCCCGCTTGACGATCATGGCGCCGACTTTCTCGTCACCCGTGAGCTTGATGCCGTCGATCGCCTTCGCGGCCCGCAAGAGCGCCACGCCGCCGCCCGGCACGATGCCCTCCTCGACGGCCGCCCGGGTCGCGTTCAGCGCATCCTCAACGCGCGCTTTCTTCTCCTTCATCGCCGTCTCGGTCGCCGCCCCGACCTTGACGACCGCCACCCCGCCGGCCAGCTTCGCCAGCCGCTCCTGCAGCTTCTCGCGGTCGTAGTCCGAGGTCGTCTCCTCGATCTGGGCCCGGATCTGCTTGATGCGGCCCTCGATCTCCTTCGACTTGCCGGAGCCCTCGACGATCGTCGTGTTGTCCTTGTCCACGACCACCTTCTTGGCGCGTCCCAGGTCGTTGAGCTTGATGCTCTCGAGCTTGATCCCCAGGTCCTCGGTGATAGCTTTGCCGCCGGTCAGCACGGCGATGTCCTCGAGCATGGCTTTACGGCGGTCGCCGAAGCCCGGCGCCTTCACGGCGCAGGCCGAGAGCGTGCCGCGCAGCTTGTTGACCACGAGCGTGGCCAGCGCCTCGCCCTCGACTTCCTCGGCGATGATGAGAAGGGGCTTGCCGGCGCGGGCCACCTGCTCGAGTAGCGGCAGCATGTCCTTCATCACGCTGATCTTCTTCTCGTGGATGAGCACATACGCGTCTTCCAGCACGACCTCCATGCGCTCGGCGTCGCTGACGAAGTAGGGCGAGAGGTAGCCGCGGTCGAACTGCATGCCCTCGACCACGTCCAGCACCGTGTCCGCCGACTTCGACTCCTCGACCGTGATGACGCCGTCCTTGCCGACCTTCTCCATCGCCTCGGCGATCAGGTTGCCGATCGTCTTGTCGTTGTTCGAGGCGATCGTCGCGACCTGGGCGATCTCCTTTTTGTCCTTCGTGGACTTCGAGACCTTCTTCAGCTCCGCGGTCACCGCCTCGACCGCCGCCTCGATGCCGCGCTTGAGCCCCATGGGATTGGCGCCCGCGGTCACGTTGCGGAGCCCCTCGCGGAAGATCGCCTGGGCCAGGACCGTTGCGGTCGTCGTCCCATCACCCGCGATGTCGGAAGTCTTGGAGGCGACCTCCTTCAGCATCTGGGCGCCCATATCCTCGTAGGGGTCCTTCAGCTCGATCTCCTTGGCGACGGCGACGCCGTCCTTGGTGATCGTGGGGCTGCCGAACCTCTTGTCGATGACGACGTTGCGGCCCTTCGGGCCCAGTGTCGCCTTCACGGCCGCCGCCATGATGTTGACGCCCCTGAGCAGCGCCGCCCGAGCGTCCTCTTCGAATATCAGCTGCTTCGGCATGGTCGCGTCCCTCCTTACTCGAGAATGGCGAGGACTTCACCTCGGAGCCGGAGTACTTCCCGAACAGGATCTTGTCCCCGGTCTTCACGTCGAGCGGGATCTTCTTGCCCTCGTCGGTGACCTTGCCGTTGCCGACGGCGATCACCTTGGCCTCTTGGGGCTTCTCCTTGGCCGTGTCCGGGATAATGATCCCGCCCTTCTTGACCTCTTTCTCCTCGAGCCGCTCCACCAGAAGCCGATCGTGCAACGGACGAATCTTCATACGCTCCTCCTCCTGCGGTGAATTTCGCCCGGGCCATGCAGCGTGACCAGGTCGAGGCTCGACCTGGTCACCCGGGATGTGAGGTTCACGTTCCTAGGCGTGCGCCCAGACCTTCCGCTGGGCCACGAGCACAATGACCGCCCCGACGAAGGCGACGAACACCGTCGGGAAGAGCCCCCCGCCCGCGGAGACGCCCAGGGCCCGGAAGATCGAGCCCCCCACGACGCTCCCGGCCAGACCGAGCACCATATCCCCAACCAACCCGTATCCTCCACCCTCCATCACGAACCCGGCCAGCCAGCCAGCAAGCAACCCCACGACCACCCACGAGACGAACATTCCGAACTCCATGATCCGTCCTCCTTCTCCGGGGGCGGGGAGCGTTGGCCTGCGCCTCCCCGTCGCGATTCTCGCTTGACTTGATCTCGATATCATAATATAAAATATATGTCAATTATAATTAATATAAGTCTAGACGGCCAGGCGCGAGCGTTCGGTCAGCCGGGCTGTTCGTGAAGTCGGTGGTCGTCGGGCGGTGACTGTTCTCAGGAGGTGCTCCGTGCGCAAAGTGACGCGTGCTCTTGTTGGCGCCATCGTGGCGAGCCTTGTCGCGGCAGCGGTCGGCGTGTATGCCCAGACGGCGACGGAGGCCGATTTCGCCGCCTGCAATACGGCGGCGCAAGCCGCCATGAAGGCGGGCACCGCCACTCCGACGACCAAGGACTACGTGCGCGTGGAGTCAGCCCGGACGGACAGCGCCGCGACGTGGACCACGTGGGTCGGGCCGATCAGCATGGAGTCCTCGGATCCCCAGCTTATTGGGATGGCGACAGCTGGGATCACGGACGCCGCGTATCAGGCGAAATATCGCACGTGCATGCGACGGAATGGATTCTGAGAAGACTCGGGCGTAAGCGCGAAGCGGGCCTCGAGTACCAGCGTGATACCGAGAGGACCGTAACAGCGATCGGCGGGAATGGGCAGCGGGAGGCGACTCGGCGGTGGTGTCTGTCGACGACACGGTCGGTGTGACCTACCCGGGAAGCACCGGGCATACAAGCCCAGGGTTTGCCAGAAGCACCGCCGGCAACGTGTCGGGAAGCGTGAACGAGCTGACTGACGGGACGGTCCGCTCGGTGGACGCCGCCACGAGAGCTGGAATGGCTCCATATCGGGAACCCCGGTTCAGGAGGTTTTGTCAATGAAGCCAGAGACGGCAGCGAAGATGAAGTATGGAGTTTGGGGCCTGATTTGTGGCGCAGTCATCGCGATGATCATCGGCTTTGCGTGGGGTGGCTGGACAACCTCCGGCACTACCCAAACGATGACCAAAGAGGCGGTCTTGGCGAGTCAGGCAGCGATCTGCGTCGCCCAATTTATGAAGCAACCGAACCATGAAGCGAAACTCAAAGAACTCGAGGCAGTAAGTAGCTGGCAGAGAGCTGAAGTCATTGAAAAAGGTGGCTGGGATAAGATGCCCGGGCAAACAAAGGCTGGCTACGCTGTAGCCCGAGCATGCGTCGATGGGCTTGAACTTCTTTTCAAGAAATGAGAACGGTACGTGCTCGTGAGCTTTGCCGCGCACTGAAGGACGTAGGTCTTCGTCCGACCGCCTTCCCAGATCCACCCACACAGTGCGGCGACCCCTCGCCGCTAGTGCGCACCATCACGCCGCGCTGAGGCGCCTGGAGGACCAGCCATGAGCACCACGACAGTGTCGCAGCGCGTGGCGCAGTTCCTCCGGGATCATCGCCGCTACTGCGCGTATTGCGACAAGTGCATTGCGAAGGAACTCAGGCTCGGGGCGGGCAAGAATCGCACGATAGCGCGAAACGTGACTTCGGTGCTCGCTGAGACGGATGAGTTCCGACGCGGGCCCGGGATCTGTTGCAAATGCGGCGAGCATCGCCTCGTCACACACCGTCGCCTAAGCGGCTCGAGGCGATTCCGCGACTGAGGAATAGGAGGCGTAATGACCGAGCAG
>QHSR01000259.1:52071-73365 GCA_003221635.1 Candidatus Rokuibacteriota bacterium
CACCCGAAGATGGGACATCTGCTGATCACGGTTGCGCGGGAGACCGGCAACCTCCTGCGGCGCAAGCGAGACGGCTAGAGTGGACGACCCGAGGGGAACCGAATCAGGCCGCGAGGGCTAACGCCTCATCAGCAGATTGTCGACGACTTTCAGCGGAGACGTGTCCCAGCCTCAAAGGCAAGTGACGACTTATGGCAGCAGGTCAGCGATCGCGAGTCAACCCCCTGGGGCGAAGGTAGCCCGGGGCCTCGCCGGCCGGGATCGCGATGAGGCCACCGGCTCCGGCCGAAAAGGCGTCCAGAGACTCCACCGTGGCGTCGAACGACCCAGGACTCAGCAGGACGTCCGACGGCCCTGCGACCAGGACGCCCTCGCAGGGCCGTCGGTCTCGAAGCCCGTCCGCCACCTCGAAGAGAAGCTGTCGGAGCGTGGTGCCAGCCTCGACCTCCACGATCCCTGGGCGGCTCACCGGGCCCGATACGCTGAGGATCCGTGTCCGGCCACTATCGTCGGAGATCACGGGCGGAAGCGCAGCGAGGGTCGCGATGGTGCTGATCACGGTGGGCTTTCCCCACAGCCCCACTTCGGGAGGCGGAAGAGGTGTCGTCTCCGGCGACGCTCGCTGGCCCTCGATGGACCGGAGGAGCATCTGTTCCTCTCCCCCCACGAACCCCCGAGGCCCCCGCCTGAGCTCCACGTGGAAGGAAAACGCGGAGCCGAGAATCCGGTCGCCGATCAAGCCCGCTGCTTGCGCCTTGGCCAGGGCCCGAGCCAGCCGGTCGAAAGAGAAACGCGCAGTTCCGTTGATGTGGATGATGGCCCGGTTCGTTCCCGCCCCATAGGCAGCGATCAGCAACCCCTCGAGGACGCGTTGTGGGTCTCCCTCCATGAGGTGGCGATCCGTGAAGCGTCCGCAGCGTCCCTCCTCTCCGTTCACTACGAAGTAGCTCGGTGTTGTCGCCAACGCGTTCCGGCAGACCTCCCATTCCGTGGCGGCGGCCAGCGCTTCTGGTCCGCACGCTTTCACCCGCTCGATGACGTCCTCGGGGGTTTGATCGTCCAAGACGCGCGCGAGTGCAGCGTAGCCGCCGCTGAGGATGGCGTCATCGAGGCTGACGGGATGGAGGTGGCCGCATCGTTCCATGATGACGCGGCGCTGCGCCGCGAAGAACGGATGACGCGATACTGCGGGAAGGCCTCGCCAACCCTCGTCGTTCCAGCACACGCCGTCGAAGCGCGTCAACGGCGCCTCGCCGCCAACCAGGGCAGAAAGCCAATCGGGGACTGCGTCCTTCGTGAGACCGGTGAAGGTCAAGCGCGGCCAGCCCGAGCGCTGGACCTCCACCACGATTCCGGCCGAGCACATCCCGTGGCAGGCGCCGTCAAGAACTTCTGCGGCGAGCCCTCGCATGGCCGTCAACAAGCGAAGCGCCTTGACCACCTCCCCAGCCCCGAGGGCCTCGCCGCACGAGCCGCCCTGGACCAGAAATCGGAACTCGGGCCGTTTGCGGGCCCGGGCCTCGGCTCGAGAACGAAGATCAGCGAGGCGCTCTCGAGCCGTCCGGCCGACAGGATGGACCTGGGGGAAGTCGGAGGCGTCGGCATTCACTGCGAAGGGCCGTCGTGTGCCAAACCACATCGGCAGACGCTCGACGGCGGCCGAGGCGACCCGGCCGTGGCAGGTGCCGTCCACCTCGAGCACTGGCGCCAGCGAGCACATCGAGAGGCAATCGGCCTCCTCCAGCGTGAGCCGGTCGTCAGACGTCGTCTGCCCACGCGCGATGCCCAGTCGGTTCTCAAGAGTGCGAAGGTGATCCGCGCCGCCGGTCAGACGGCAACTCAGACCAGTACAGACCCGCACCAGGTGGCTCCCAGGCTTGACAAGCCGGAACACCTCGTAGTCGGTCGCGATCGCAGACGCCTCGCTCACGGGAAGGCGAAAGTGCTCCGCCACGGCGGCCAGAGCCTCCGAACTCAGCCAACCCTCGATCTCCTGCACCGCCTGCAAGGCCGGCAGCAGCCCAGTTCGTTCTCGAGGAAATTCCGCGACGAGCGAACCCGCCGGATTGTCCATGGCTCAGGTCAGGAGCTGGACCTTCTCTTCCACGGTCCGAGGCCGGACGATGTGTCGCTTCAGGTGAAGCTCGTCAGGGTTGAAGCCGAGACTCAACCCGATAAGCTGGGGGAGATGCAGGATCGGCAAGTCGATCGGCTCCCCCTTCTGGGCCTCGGCCCTGGGCTGGCCGCCGTCGAGGTTGAGATGGCAGAGCGGACAGGGCGTGACCATGCAGTCGGCGCCCTTGCCCTTCGCCTCGCCGGTGTGCGCGGCGACCATCGCCATTGAGTTGGTCTCGTTGGCCGCGAGGATCGGGAACCCGCAGCACCGTCCCTTGCCGCCGAAATCCACGACCTCGGCGCCCACTGCCTCGATGACCCGTTCCAGGTATTGCTTGCGTTGCGGCTTGCCCTCGATGATCGCGTCCGGCCGGCGGATGTAGCATCCGTAGAACGGTGAGACCTTCAGGCCGCGAAGCGGCCGGCTGACGGCCGTCTTGAGCCGCTCCAGCCCGTAGTCCTCGTGAATGATCCAGAGCAGATGCTTCACCGTGACCGTCCCGCGGTACTCGAGGCCCTCGTCGGCCAGGAACTCCCGATTGAGCCGCTCACGATACTGAGGATCCTCTCGCAGCCTGATGCTGGCCTGGCCCATCACCCCGGTGCAGGTGCTGCAGATCGTCATCACCGTCGACAGTCCCCGCTGCTCGGCCTTGGCGAACGTCCGCGCGTTGATGGGGTCCGAGACCTCGCGGCTCAGTACGCCGGCGCCGTTGCACCCCACGTCGGTCAGTTCTTCGAGCTCGAGACCCAACTGCGCCGCCACCTTGACGGCGGAGGGATAGAGCTCGGGGCAGCCGCCCCGCGACACGCACCCGGGATAGAAGGCGACCCTCATGGCTTTCTCCTCTCGACCTTCTCGAAGATTCGGCCGATCCGCTCCGCGCCTGCCCGCTTGGGGTGTCGATAGGGAATCGGTAGCTTGCCGCGCTGGAGCGCCCGCCAGGCGACCGGGAGGAGGCCGAAGATACGTCGCACCCCCCAGGTTTCCAGCGCCAACCGGCCCTCATCGAGCCATCCGCTCTTCTTGACCGAGGCGGCGAAGCTCTCGTAATGACGTGCCACTTGAGGATTGGTGGCGCCCGACTTGATTCCCATGCCGATTGCCATCTCCCGGAGGTCAAGGATCCGGTGGGTCGGATCGATTCCCCGGGGGCAGTGCTCATCCGCCTCGTAGCAGTGAACGCAATCCCACATTCCCCGCGGTTCGCCGAGACCCCGCAAGCGATGAGCGCGCGCGCCATCGCGGGGATCGGCGAGGAACCGGTACGCCTTGGTGAGCGCCGCGGGCCCCAGGAAAGTGTTGTCGAACGGGATCACGCTGCACCCTTCGTCACAGAGCCCGCAGTGGTAGCACTTCATCGCATTCCGGACGGGTCGAAGCTGCGCGTCGGCGACGATGTACTCGCGCTCGGGCGGGCGGGCGGCCGGCTGGAGCCAGGGTTCCACCGCCTTGATCTTCTGCCAGAGGGACCGGTCCATGTCACAGACGAGGTCCTTGAGCACGCGCACATAGCGAATCGGCTCCACCGTGACCTCGCCGTCCTTCGTCCTGGCGGTAGCCACGCGGGTCATGCACGCCAGCCGCCCACCGCGACTGATCCGGAGGGTGCACTCGCCACAAAATCCACGATTGCACGACGCTCTGAAGGCGAGGGAGCCGTCCAGTTCTTCCCGGATCTTGAACAGGCCGTCCAGGACCGTCGCGTCCTCGGGAAGCTCGAGCGTGTACGGCTGCAAGGTCGGCTTACCGCCCGCTTCCGGATCGTATCGAGAGACCTTGAATGTCGCTTGCATCAGTATCGTCTCCCTTCCGGCTTCCATTTGGTGACCACGACCGGCTTCGAGGTCATTGCCGGGCCGTCGGGCCGGAAGGACGCCACGGTGTGCGCGAGCCACCGGGCGTCGTCCCGCACCGGATGATCCCGGCGCACATGGGCACCGCGGCTTTCTTCTCGAAACTGCGCGGCGGCCACGATGACTTGGCCGACGCTCAGGAGCGATTCCAGCTCCAGGAACGCCCCAAGCTCATAGTTGTAGCGCCGTCCCTTGCTCGTGATGCAGACCTTCCGGTACCGCGCGGACAACTCCCCGATCTTGGTCGCTGCCTCCTTGAGGCCGGACGCGTCCCGCAATGGCCCAACGCACCGACGCATCACGCGCCCCAGCTCGCTTCGCATGGGTCCCGCCTGCTCCGGACCCGCGGGCCGATCCACGATAACGGCGATCCGGCGCCGTTCGTCCTCGAGTCGCGCGTCTATCCCCTTCGCGGATCGCGCTTCCTGCGCAGCCGCCAAGCCGGCTCGCTCCCCGAAGACGAGGGCTTCCAGGAGCCAGTTGCCTCCGAGACCGTTGGCGCCGTGGACGCGGGTGTCGGCGCAGCCTCCACAGGCGTAGAGTCCCGCGACGCCCGTGGCGCCATCGGAGTCGACCTGGATCCCACCCATCGTGCGGTGCGCCACCGGGCGCACCGGGACCGTGTCCTTAGCCGGATCGACCCCGGCCTGCGTCTTGATGATGTTGCTGGTGAAGGGAAACCGGCTCTTGAACTCCTCGCCGTCGAGGTGTCGCAAATCGAGGGCGACGAACTCGGCTGGCCCGCCGACGATCTCTTCTTCGGCGGCCCGAGCCACGATGTCGCGCGGCGCTCGCTCGCCGAGGGTGGGCGCGTACTTCAGTGCGAATCTCTCCCCACCGCCGTTCACCAGGTGTCCCCCAAGCCCGAGCACCGCGTCCGTCAGGATCATCCCGCTTCCCCTGATCCCGAGCGGATGGAACTGGACCATCTCCATGTCCATCAGGGGCGCGCCCGCCTGGTAGGCAAGCGCCACCCCGTCGCCGGTGACGCCATAGCCCGCGCCGGTGGGCTCGTACACCCGGGCGCAGCCTCCGGTCGCCAGCACCACGGCGTCCGCCGTAAAGGCCTCGACCTTGCCCGAGGCGAGCTCAATGGCGACGACGCCGACGCACGCCCCGTCATCGAGGAGCGGTTTCGTCACCACCCACTCGTCGTAGACAGGAATGGCCGCTTTGAGGACTTGCTCCCAGAGGACCTGGAGGATCGCGTGGCCGGTCATGTCGTCGACGAAGCACGCGCGGGAACGCGTCGCTCCGCACAGGGATCTCGCGTCGAGCCGACCCGTGGGATCACGGTTGAACGGGACCCCCCAGTGGTCCAGCTCGATCACCGCCCGCGGGGCCGCCCCGGTCAGAAGCTCTACCGCGTCCTGGTCCGCGAGGTAATCGGCGCCCTTGACCGTCTCGGCTCCGTGAAGCTCTACGCCGTCCCCGTCGCGGACGGCGGCGTTGATCCCTCCCTGGCTGGTCCCCCCGTGGGTCCGCAGGGGATGGACCTTCGAGATCAGCGCGACATCGCTGCCCCGTTCGTGCGCGGCCAGGGCCGCCCGCATCCCGGAGATCCCGGCACCAACGATCAGTACCGAATGCTTCGGCATCGGTTCCCCCTTCTCTCGGGTTCTCTGCGTGCCAGCTCGCTACGCCCGGTCCCGACGGGCGACGTTGGACCAGGCGTTGGAAAGGTACCGGGCGTTGGAGAAGAGGACGGCGTCCCGCACACGCTGACTCCATGCCCAAGGGCGAGGCCTGGGTCCGACGCGTTGAAGGGCCAAGAGTCCGACTACGCCCTTGCTTCTAATCCCGTGGGAGGTCGTAAGTCAAGGGGCGGCGGAGATGAGGCGATCCTTGAATCTCAAGGCGTCTTCCTAACCCAACCCGTACAGCCGCGCCCTCACGGGCGGTCGACGGACGCGTCAACCGTCCCACCTTCGGGCTCCGGCGTCCTCGGGCCGCCCTCGTCCCCTGCCGTCGACGCCGTCGATCAGATGAGCGAGCAACGCCAGCGACAGCATCAGCGAGCGATACTTCGTGAAGTGCGAGCGCAGCACCGGATGGTGGAGAAGTTCATCCGCGAGCTACAACGGCCTATCTGAGCCATCTCAGGGGCGGCGAGCAGACGATTTTTCAAAAATGTGAGCAATCCCCATCGCGTGCGTCGCGACACAGCGCCCCTAACGGACAGGGGGCAGCGGTAGGCGCAGTCGTAATGCAGCAGTCAGCCGACCCTATCTTCCTCCATTCCCTCTCGCGGTGAACCGAGGCGGGCGCCAATCGCGATCACCCGCTGAGGGGTACCCAAGTCGCACCAAGCGACCCCGGTGACGGGAAGTACGACAAGGTTTGGCGGCCGGGTCGCCAAAACGTGCTGAGAGAAATCGAGTGAGGGCAGGTCGGCATACAGCTGTCTGACGCTGTCGATCGACGTCGCGAGTCCGAGTCGAACCCGAAGGCACTCGTCGACGAGCGAGGGAAGGGCCCGCTGCAGGAGCGTGATGAACGTGGATGGGTACGCCACCATCACGAAGCTGTTCCAGAGACACCCTCGCGTCCAAAGCCTTGGGGCCAGAGCCGCTGACGGTTTCTCCCAGAAGTTGAGCACGCGATAGAGAGTCCATAGCCCACGACTCGTGACGGGGCGTCCGGGTTCAATCCACCCGTACTCGACCTCTGCCGTGTCAGGCGTAACGCCGAGCAGCACGACCAAATCTGGCCGAGCGAGAACAACCTGCACGGCGCCCTCGACATGCGCGATGAACTCGGCGTCATCGGAGACGTAATGGTCCGATGGAAAGACAGCGACGGGCGCCACGGGCGTCATCGTGGCCAGGCGGAGCACGCTGTAGAGGATGGCGGGAGCGGTTCCCCGATTCTCCGGCTGGATGACGATGCATCGTGACGGAACATCGGCCAGAAGGGGCGCATAAAAGCGCTCATGAGCGTGCACGACGACCACGAGAACACATTCATGAGCGGCGAAACCCGCGACGCGCCGTCGCGTCTGCTCCAACAGTGTCTCTCTGCCGAGCACGGGGCAAAACTGCTTGGGCCGGTCATCACCGACGAGTTGCCTCGTCAGTGGCCGAAGCCGCCTGCCGTCGCCGCCAGCGAGAATGAGTGCCCATCGAGACTTCGTGCCCGACGTTACCATGACGTACTTGCCTCCAACCACAATCGGGCCGGTTTCTAGCGCGTGCGGCACGACAGCGGATTTTCTGACTTTATGCTCGAGCTGGTAGCGATTAGCTCTTGGCGATCTGCTCGATCTCCTTCTTCGACATGGTCCGCAAGCGGGAAAGTAGCGTCTTGACCTTCCGCTCAGACGCATGGTCGGCCAAAACGGACTTCTTCGACTTCGTCCCGACGATGTAGGCGACCCAATCGTCGAGATCTGCTGTGCCGTGCCAGGCAATGGTGAGACCGCTGCGCCGCATACGGCGTCGGCCTTCGGCTTTCGCCAGTGGCTTCCGCTTGGAGTCCATTCGCTGGGGTGCCTCTGACTTCGAGGGACTGAGGTTCTGAGCTTTCGTTTTGATGGAACGGGACGCGCCGGTGTAGTACGCGATCCTCTAACGCATGTCAACAATCTGTTCGTCCGCATCGGAAGCCCGGTCGCCGCTCTTCGTAGAGGGTATCGGCCGTGAAATCAGGGATTTTTATCCGGGGCAGCCGCAGTGGATGGGCAGACCGGCGTTTTCACCGACGTCGTTCGCGAGGCCGCACCACCCCGTGCAATTTTCGGGTGGTGAACAGTAGTGGATATGTGGACAAGATGTGCGTGGTTGCAGGCCACGAGTCGAGCCGCCAGCCCATCACAAATCTAGTGGTTTCGCAACGCTCAACTCGCTTCGAAAGTAGTGTGGCCCACCATGGAGACGCCTCCGTCCAGGGCTACCCGGCGCGTAAACGGACCTTGCTCGTCACCGCTGACCAGCAATAGCGCTCGCCGTGGGAGAAGTCACGAATGCACGAGGCCCTTATGGCAATTGTTGAGGCTCGCCCGGACTGAGCGTTCACGATCGCCGGAAGACGCACGCACTTGCGCTTCGCGCACGGCGTAGCATGGCGGAATAGGAGACGTCTCATGCGCCGGCCGCATCTTCTACTCCGCGTCGTCTTCTTCTCCGGCTGGATCGCTTCGTGGTCCCCGACCGACGCCGCCGGGCCCGCCGATCGGCACCTCTTTCCGGCGCCCAACCGACCCGTCGCGACCATTATCTCGCCCGCCTACTCCGACGAGAAGACGCGCGACCGCCGGGGCGAGGCTGAGCGGGTGATGACTCGAGTCGGAATTCGCCCCGGCATGCGCGTGGCCGACATTGGCGCCGGCGACGGGTACTACACAGTCCGGCTGGCGCGCCGGCTGGGAAGCGCGGCCACGATCTACGCTGAGGACGTGAAGGCCGAGTACTTGGGGCGGCTGGGGTCCCGTCTGAAACGTGAGGGCATCTCTGGCGTCACGCTTATTCGCGGGGAGCCCGGTGACCCGAAGCTCCCGCTGGCCGCGATCGATCTGGCGATCCTCGCGCACATGTACCACGAGATCGAGAATCCCTACGAGTTCCTCTACCGGCTGCGGCCCTCATTCGCCCCCAATGCGCGGCTCGCGATCGTCGACCTCGATAAGTCCACCCAAGATCACGGTACGCCGCCGGCGCTCCTCCGATGTGAGCTGGCAGCCGTGGGCTACCGGCAGGTCGACTTCATCTTGCTCGCCCCGGCGGACGGCTACCTCGTGGTCTTCGTCCCGCCCGACGAGCTCCCGCCCGTCGAGGCGATCAGGCTCTGCTCACAGTGAGCGCACCATCTGCCGCGGGTCCGACACCCATGCAGGATGCCGATGATGTCATCCTGTCGCGAGACACCCCGACTCCGCCTACCGGCCACAATTCACAACCTCGTGACAATTGACCCGATCGATGCGATACGATCGGCCCGCGCGATCAACAACGGGTCAGTGATCGGGGGGAACCATGGGCCTAGCTCTCGGCGTCGGCCTCACGAACGCCTGCGACTTGGAGTGCGCCCACTGCTACCGGGACACCGGGCGCATCGATCAACTCTCCCTCGAGCAGGTCACGTCCGCCTGCGAGTGTCTGCCCGTGCGCTCGGTCAACCTCGGGACGGGCGAGAACGGTCTTCACCCGCACTACGCCGAGATCGTACGAGAGCTCGCTGCGCGCGGTGTGAAGCTTTCGCTCACCTCGAACGGCTACACGATCGAGCGCTCATCGGACGAGACGCTCAGAGCCTTCCGCGAGGTCGAAGTCTCGATCGATTTCCCGACGGAGGCCGAGCAGGACGCCTTTCGCGGCCACGGGAACTGGAAGCGCGTCATGGTGGCGATCGAGCGTGCGCAGGGGCTCGGAGTGACCGTCACGGTCCTGACCGTGATGATGAAGACGAACTTCCGCCGGCTCCCGGAAATTGCGAAGGTCGCGTTCGCCGCGGGCGCCAACTACCGCGTCAACGTGTACCAGCCGGTCAAGACCGACACCTTCACGCTGACCTACGAGGAGTTCTGGGACGGGTTCCGACGGCTGCTCGCGGCCGCGCGGCTGGTCAGCACGACGGAGCCGATCCTCAACGCGATGCTCGGCGCGCCGTTCAAGAACGGATCGGGATGCGGCCGCCAGACCGTGCGCATCACGCCGAAAGGCGACATCGTCCCGTGCGTGTACTGGAACAAGTCCGACCTTCGTCTCGAACACCTGCCCGCGCAAGGCGCCGACGGTGTGCTGGCCTCTCCGCAGTTCGCACGCGTCCGCCAGGTGCCGGACGTGTGTCGGAGCTGCCCGTTCGTCTCGACCTGCCAGGGAGGCTGCTCGGGGAGGCGCGAGCTTACCGGCGGCGTCGAGCTCGCCGATCCGTACTGCCCGCTCGTGCGAGGCGAGAGGGTTGAGCTCGAGTGGGCCCCGGCGGCCGCGCGCGAGCTCTTGAAAACTGGCAGCGCGTGCACGACAGTGCTGGGCCCGGCCTGAAGGTGACACCAGTGAAGGCGACGCTGATCATCCCGGCCCTCAACGAAGCCGACGCCATCGGGTCTCTTCTGCGGCGCGTGCCGCGCGAGGTGGTCGACGAGGTGATCGTGGTGGACAACGGCTCGACCGATGCCACCGGCTCGATCGCGGCCAGCGCGGGCGCGCGGGTGGTCAATGAGCCGCGGCGGGGCTACGGGGCGGCGTGCTGGGCCGGCGTCAGCGCGCTCCGTCCGAACGCCGACATCGCCGTCTTCCTCGACGGTGACGGGAGCCAGCATCCCGAGGAACTCGCCCAGGTCTTGGCTCCGCTCGTCGCTGACCAGGCGGACTTGGTCCTCGGCACGCGGCAATTCGGCGGCGACCACCCCCTCCACGCGGCGCTCGGCACGAGGCTCGTAGCCGCGTTCGTCGCAAGGCGCTTCGGCGTGAGGCTCAGTGACATCGGCCCCTATCGCGCGATCCGTGTCCCGCTCCTCAAACGGCTCGGGATGCGCGACCGCGCCTTCGGTTGGCCGGTGGAAATGGTCGTGAAGGCGGCCGCCGCTGGCGCACGCATCGCGGAGGTTCCCGTATCGCACGCGCCCCGGCAGGGCGGCCGCTCGAAGGTCTCCGGCACGCTTTCCGGCAGCGTGCGCGCGGGCTACGCGTTCGTGAGCACCGCCCTCCGCGCGGCGCGTGAGGCCTCATGAGCACCGCCGCCACGCTGCCGCTGAGGCCTCCGCTGCCGCGCTCGCTCTACCTCGAAACGACGAGCCGCTGCAACTCCCTCTGCGAGACGTGCATTCTCACCTTCGGCGGGCGCGAGCCCCAGAAGGATCTCGCGTGGGAGGAGTTCCGCCGCGTCGTCGATCAGTTCCCGGTCCTTGAGCGGGTCCTCCTCCACGGAATCGGCGAGCCGCTGCTCAATCGCGACCTGCCACGCATGGTCACTCACCTCAAGAGCCGCGGCGCCACAGTCCTATTCAACTCCAACGCGATCACGCTCAACCCGCGGCTCGGCCGCGCGCTGGTCGACGCGGGGCTCGACGAGCTGCGTGTGTCGCTCGACGGTTCGACGGCTGGGACGTACGCGCGGGTGCGGGGCGTGGACGCCTTCGCGAAGGTCATGGGGAACCTCGAGCGGTTCGTAGAGGTGAAGCGTGAGGCGAGCGCGGCGCACCCGCGCGTGTCCCTCTGGTTCACGGCGCTCCGGGACAATATCGAGGAGATCCCGGGCCTCGTGCCGCTCGCGACGCGTGCCGGCGCCGCCGGGATCTACCTCCAGCGGCTCGTGTACAACGGCCTCGGCCTGGCGACGAAGGAGCAGTCGCTCTACGGACGTCTTCAGGAGCGTGAAGCGGTGCTGATCCGGGAGACGGAACACGTCGCGCGCGCCGCCGGCCTCGACTTCTCCGCCTCCGGCGCCGCCGCACCTGAGATCAGCCTGACGCCGTCGCACGCCGACCGACCGTGGAGCCAGTGCCGGCGCCCGTGGAGCCTCGTCTATGTCACCGTGCACGGCAACGTGCTTCCGTGCTGCATCGCGCCGTGGATCACGGAGCACTACGACGGCATCATCCTCGGCAATCTTTATCAACAGTCTCTGGAGGACATCTGGTGGGGCCAGCATTATGTGGACTTTCGGACCGCCATCCAGACCGATGTGCCGCCCGAGCCGTGTCGTGGCTGCGGGGTGAAGTGGAGTCTCTGATGGTCGTCGGGTGGCCGATCGCGATCTTTCGAATCATCTTTGGCGTCATGTATCTCGACATGGCGCTCCAGAAGGCGCCCTGGGTCGCCTCGGGCGGGCAGCGGTACGGGTGGCTCTACGGCTGGCTCCAGCAGGAGATCGCCCACCCGACCTTCGGGTGGTACGCGGCCTGAGGAGCGTGCATGCGCCGCTTCCGCGGACTGTCGGCCCTCGCGGCGCTCGGCGCGCTGTCGGCGGCGACCTACGCCGGCGCCCTCCCGGCCGCGGCGTGGCTCGGCGTCGGGCTGCTCGCCGCCCACCCCGTTGTCGTCGCTGTCCTCTTCGTGCTCTACCTCGTGGCCGCGTGGCTCGTGAGCGTCCGCGTCCTGCCGACGAAGAAGGTGCTCGCCGTCGTGCTCGGCTTCGGGTTGCTGTTCCGCGTGCTGATGCTGCCGACGCCCGTGTACCTCTCGTCAGATCTCTTCCGCTACCTTTGGGATGGGCGGGTCCAGCTTGCCGGCGTGAATCCGTATCGCTACGCTCCGTCGGCGCCCGAGCTCGCGCACCTCCGCGACGGCGAGATCCATCCGCGGATCAACCGGCCGGCCGCGCGGACGATTTACCCGCCTGCAGCCCAATGG
Organism: Candidatus Rokuibacteriota bacterium; assembly: GCA_003221635.1. Classification (GTDB taxonomy): domain Bacteria; phylum Methylomirabilota; class Methylomirabilia; order Rokubacteriales; family CSP1-6; genus AR31. The sequence goes on from QHSR01000259.1 coordinate 64,332, forward strand.
CTTTTCGCCCTCGCGGCTACGCTGGCGCCGGGGTCCATCGTCGGCTGGCGCCTGCTGCTGCTCCTCTTCGACGGCGCGACGGTCGCGATGCTCCTCCTACTACTACGGCGGCTCGGCGTGCCGCCGACGGCCGTGATCATCTACGCGTGGTCGCCGCTCGTCGTCTTCGAGGGGGTCCAGGCGGGACATGTCGAGGCCGCCATGATCCCGCTCATCCTCCTCGCGCTCCTCCTACGGCAGACCGGATCGCCGGTCCTCGCAGGGGTGGCGCTCGGCGTTGCCGTGCTCATGAAGCTCTACCCGGCCGTGCTCCTGCCCGCCTGGTGGCGCCGCGACGACTGGCGCTTCCCCGCCGCGACCGCCGCGACCGTCGGCCTCGGCTATCTCCCGTACGTCGCGGCGCTCGGCGCCGGCGCGCTCGGTTTCCTCCCCGAGTACCTGGCGAGCCCCGAGGACCACAATATCGGTCTGCGCGCGCTCCTCACGCACCCGTTCGGCTTCACGGGCGAGGTCGCGAGAGGCGTCGCGATGGCACTCCTGTTCGCAGCGCTGGCGGCGACGCTCGTCATCATCGGACGGCGTGCTGGTCAGGATCCGCCAGGCCTCTGGCGGGCGAGCACGCTCGCAGTCTGCTCCTACCTGCTCCTCGTGCCGACCGCGATGCACCCGTGGTACGTCGTGTGGGTCGTTCCGTTCCTCTGCGTGTGCCCGTCGCCGGCGTGGTTCTGGTTCAGCGGCGCCGTCACGCTCTCGTACGTAGCGTACGTGGTCGCGCCCGCTCCGCTCCCGTGGTGGGCCTGGCTCCTCGAGTACGGCCCGCTGTACGCGCTGCTCCTGGCCACCGCCGCGCGCCTGGGTCTTCGCACGCCCGGTGCCCTGGCGTTGAGGCCGTCATGACCGCGGGCTGGTCGTGGGCGATCCTGTGGCAGTGCGCGCTCGTCTTCTTGTACCTCGTCACTCTCGTCGGGCTCGTCCTGTACGGGAGCAATGCTTACGTCATGGTCATTGCCCACCGGCGCTACCGCCGCGCGACGCGAGAGGTACCGCGGCTGCCCGATCCGCTGCCGTACGTGACCGTCCAACTTCCGCTCTTTAACGAGCGGTACGTCGCCGCGCGGCTGGTCCGCGCCGTCGCCGCGCTCGACTATCCGGCCGACCGTCTCGAGATCCAGGTGCTCGACGACTCGACGGACGACACCGCGGAGATCGTCGCCGGCGTCGTCGCCGAACTGCGCGCGCGGGGCGTTCGGGTGGCGCACTGCCGCCGAACGGTGCGGACGGGATTCAAGGCCGGGGCGCTCGCCGAGGGACTCGCCACAGCGAGCGGCGAGTTCATTGCGATCTTCGACGCCGACTTCGTCCCGCCCCGAGACTTCCTGCGCGCGACGCTCCCGCACTTCACGGAGCGCGTCGCCGTCGTGCAGGCGCGGTGGGGCCATCTCAACCGCTCGTACTCGGCGCTCACAGTCGCGCAGTCGCTCGGCATGGACGGCCACTTCGGCGTCGAACAGTCGGCCCGCTGCTGGAGCGGGCTCCTGCTGAACTTCAACGGCACCGCCGGCGTCTGGCGCAGGGCGGCGATCCTGGACGCGGGCGGCTGGACCTACGACACGCTCACCGAGGACCTCGACCTGAGCTACCGGGCCCAGCTCCGAGGCTGGACGATCGTCTACCGGCCCGACATCGTGTGTCCGGCCGAGCTGCCGGTCCTGGTCACCGGGTTCAAGTCGCAGCAGCGACGCTGGGCGATGGGCTCGATCCAGACGGCGCTCAAGCTCCTGCCCGCGGTATGGAGGGCGGAGCTGCCGCTGTGGACGCGCTACCAGGCGTTCGTCCATTTGACCTACTACGTGATCCATCCGCTCATGCTGACGAGCGTCCTCCTCTCGATCCCGCTTCGGGCGACGAGCGACCTCGCGGCCGATTCGGGGATGCGGCTCGTCGCCGGAATCGCGTTCGGCCTCGCGACGCTGGGTCCGGCGACCATGCTGGTCTACGCCCAGCGCGCGCTCGACGCGGCCTGGTGGCGCCGCGCGTGGCAGCTCCCGACGATCATGGTGATCGGCGTTGGTGTGGCGCTGAGCACGACCGTCGCGGTGCTCGGCGCGTTCGTCGGTGGCCGGCGCGAGTTCGTCCGCACCCCGAAGTTCGGGATCGACGACCGTGCGGCCGGGAGCTGGCGCGGAAAGCGGTACGGCGAGAGCGCGCCGTGGGGCGGGCTCGCCGAGCTGGCGCTCGGGCTCTACTGCGCATGCGCGATCTGGCTTTTCTGGGGGGACGGGCAGTACGTGATGGTCCCGTTCCTCGCGCTATACGCCCTAGGCTTTTTGACGGTGGGATGGCTTACGATTGCGCAGTCACGCGCGATGCGGGGCGTGAGGGTGGCGCTGCTGCTCGCCGCGCTCGGGCTGCCCGGCCTGGCGCTCGCCGGATCGCCGGACTTGGTCGCCGAAGGCGAGCGGTGGTGGACGAAGTCGCCCGACCCGGCGAACCCCGTGGCCTGCGCGACCTGCCATTGGGACCCGGGCGCGACGCGCGGCTGGTCCGCAGGCTTCCCGAAATGGAAGCCGCTGCCGCCACCCGGCGCCAGGGTTATGACGCTCTTCCAGGCGAACGCCGAAGCCGTCACGCGTCACTACCGCCTCAGCGACCCGCGTCGCGCCGCGGCGACAATCACCGCGTACCTCGCGGCCCAGGGCGCCGGGGCTCCGCGCTCGCCGGGCATGAGTGCCGGCCAACCGGTGTTTCCCAAGCGGCTTCGCGCGCTCGCCGCGAGCGTGGAGCGGGGCAGGGCGCTGTATGCCCGGCGGTGCGACGCATGCCATCGGGCCGGTGACGTGGCCCGGACCCTCACCGCCTACCCTCGGGTCATCGGCGGCCGCGTCGAGTCGCTCGAGGAATACGTCGAGCTCCACCGCAGGGAGCCGCTGCTCCCATGGAACAGTCAGGCGACCGCGGATCTCATCGCGTATCTCACTGAGGAGCGGCCACGATGACGCGAAGAGCATTAGTCGCACTGTTCACCCTGTTGTCCATCTCACTGGCCCTCGCCGCGGCCGGAGAGGCGAGGACCGCCATCACCGGCACCGTGAAGAGCAAGGCGGGCCACCCGCTCCCGGGGCTCGCGCTGCTCGAGAAGGGCGAAATCCACAACAACGTTTGGGACCGCGGCGTCCTTGTCGACGCCAACGGCCGCTTCACAATCGAGCTGCCCGAGGGTGGCCAGTACGGCCTGCACGTCTACGCGAGCGGCTACATCTACTCGCCACAGGCGGTGCGTGTCGAGGCGGGCAAGACCCTCGAGGTGTCGGTCACGCTCGTGTCGGAGCCGATGCGCGCGAACGACCCCGTGATCAGGCGAGCGGGCTTCTTCCCGTGGGAGGCACGCCAGGGTAAGGTCACGTTCATCAAGCTCGACGTCTGGGACCCGAACGACGACCTCGGTCCCCAGGTGATGGCGTTCAACGCGGCGACAGGACGCGTGTACGCAATGGAGCCTCCCCGCAAAGTCCGCACCCTCAAGGCGAACTTCCCGCAGGGCGTCTACCAGCTCGAGATCGACACCTCGCAGGTCCCGATCAACCCGCGCGACTGGCACTTCGTCGTCGCCGACCACCAGTGCAACACGACCGACATCCTGAGCTTCCCTCACGAGCCGAAGTCTCCGCGCGTCATCCGCTAGAGGGGGCTGATGCACTCTTTGAAACCGGCCGTCGCGGTGATGGCGAAGGTCCCCGGCGCGACCGCAGTGAAGTCGCGGCTTCATCCGTCGCTCACGGCCGAGCAGGCGACGGAGCTCTACCGGTGCTTCCTGCTCGACCGGCTCGACGCCCTCACCGGCCTCGCGCAGATCGCCCCAGCTGTCGCGTTCACGCCGCCGTCGGCACGGGCGCGGATGGCCGAGCTCGCCCCGCGGGAATTCCGCTTGATTGCTCAGCGGGGCGCGGACCTCGGCGCACGACTTTCGAACCTCCTCACAGGCCTCCTCAGAGACGGCCACCCTGGGGCAATCGCGATCGACAGCGACAGCCCAACGCTGCCGATGGACTATGTGGTCGAGGGAGCGCGCGCACTCGAGAACGATGCCGCGGACCTCGTCCTTGGGCCGTGCGACGACGGTGGCTACTACTTCGTGGGCCTTCGCGCTCCCAGGCCCGCGCTCTTCGAAGGGATCCCGTGGAGCACGGCAGACGTGCTCCGGCTGACACTTGAGAAGGCGCGGCGCCTCGGGCTCCGCCTCCATCTTCTGCCGCAGTGGTTCGACGTGGACACTGAGTCCGATCTCCGACGGCTGCACGAGCAGATGGTGACCGCCGGCGCCGGCCCACCGCGGACTGTCGCGTTCGTCCGCGCGCTCTACAGCTAGAACATTACAAAAGCGCGTGGCGGACGGAAAACACGGGTTCGAATCCCGTTCACAGCGTTTCTGCGAGCTAGCGGCGGCGAGTCACGCCATGCGCCATCGGCTCAGGCGTTCCACTCGCGCGGACCGTCGTCGTCGTACCCGCACTGCTCGCAGGGCGTGAAGTAGTGAGTAGCCGGCGGCATCGCCACCGCGAGCCGGAGCGAGTTCTCGGTCCCCACGGTCTTGACGTGGTGCACGGTGCCTCGCGGCACCCAGACGATGTCGTCCTTGCGCGCCTCGACGAGGATGCCGCCCGTCAGCTCCCAGGTGAACTCGCCGGCCATCACGACCCACCATTCGTCGAAGTCCGCGTGCCAGTGCGGGCGGTTACCGCCGCCCGGACGGTTCGCGATCAACGTCACGAGCTGCCGCTCGTCCTGGATGACCCGCCGTGACCACGGCGGAGGTCCCATCTTGGCCACGAGGTCGGCGACACGGGTGCGGAGCGTGTTGGGCCCGTCGGCGCTCGCGGCGCGCGGCGGCGTGGGGCCGGTCGCGAAACGAGGAATGGTGATGGTCGTGATCGGCATGCTCACCTCGCGAGCGGATCGGGGCGAAGCTGGAACTTCACGACCTTGCTCGTCGTGCCCTTGCCGCCTTCGACGTGGAAGGGCGTTCGCGTCGCATAGGTCGACCAGAGCCCCTTGCCCTTCCAGCCGGCGTTCGCATCGTCGATGCGACCGTCCATCCACTTGGCGTAAAAGCCCATGGGGTAGGGGACGCGAAGGATCACGAATTTCCCGTTCACCAGCGCGAGCAGCGCCTCGTTGGCGTTCCCGGTGCCGATCGGCACGTTCCGGCCCAGCCCGAAGGTGTCGAACTGATCGACCCAGGCGTAATAGCTCGCCTCGGCGCTGCCCGGATCCGTCACGTTCATGAGCTGTGGCCCTGGATACGGATGAAGCGTCCAGCCCTCCGGGCAGTGCTGGCCGGTCGCCGTGGGCCCGTTGAGCGGCCCCTTGCATTTACGCCGGTCGAAGCTGGCGAGATGCCCGCTCGAGAGCGGCGTCCAGACGACGCCCTTGCGATCGATGTCCATGCCGCGTGGCCCGTATCCGGGCAAGGGTGGCTCGAAGACTTCAGCGAGAGCGGTCGCCGGAGGGTTGGATCCCGGATTGAGGCGAATAACGTACCCGGGGAATCCGAGCACGGAGCCCCAGACGGTGCCGTCGAGCGGGTTCACGCCGACGCCGTAGAAGGCCGCCACGACGCGCTTGTCCTTGGTGGGATCGACCGGCTGGTCGGGCTCGACGTAATCATCGCGCTTGCCGTTGCCGTTGGTGTCGAGGATGAGCGGCGTCCAGCTCTGGGACTTCTGCTCGTCGCCGGTCTCCTCGAACATCTTCCGGTTCAGCCAGCCGATGACACCACTGCCGGGCCCACCGGCACTCGTCCATAGCGTGTTGTTGGCATCCTCCGCGAAGACGAGGTGGTGCGTGGGGAAGCACGTCCTGATCAGCGTGATCTTCCCGGTCTTCGGATCGTACATGGAGAGATGGCGGTTGGCCTGGTCGATCGGGAAGAGCTTCGCCGATGGATGCTCCGAGCCCTTCTTGCAGAAATCGGGATTCGCCGGCGCTCCGACGCGTGAGGTGAACCAGACCCGGCCTTTTTCGTCGAACATCGGGTTGTGCATGCTCGTCTGGCTGTCCCAGATCGGGTCGGGTCCCCAGTACGGCGACGGCGTCATGGGGTTCTGCTTCGACGAGGGCGTGCTCGGATCGCGCACCGGCATCTTCACTTGAGTCGCCTTGTGATTCACCGGATCGAGCACCGGAAAGAGATCCGTGCTCTCCTCGGTTGCTCCGTAGATCAAACCGTTGGCGTTCACGGTGGGCTTGCGCTTGTCGGTCGAGATCTCGTCGTGCAGGTAGTCCTTGGGCCCGGCCCAGTCCCAGAGGGTGATGACGATGTTGCGCTCGACCCCCTGGGGCCGCGCCGGCCTCGACGCCGGCAGCTCACCCGCCGCGATTCGGTCCGTCCAGTCTCCGAAAAGCTTGTAAGCGCGTGGAGGGTCCAGGCGCTTGATGTTGTTGGTCATCTGAGTCATGGCCTGCCCGGCGACGATGCGCCGGGCCCACGCCTCTTCCGAGTTCTTGAAATCACCCAGCTCTTTCGGAATCGAGCGCGTGGCCTTGTTGCCGAGCTGGTGGCAGGTGTAACAGCCGTTTGTCTTCACGACGTCCAGCCACTGCGTCTGACTCTTCAGGGTGGCGGGTATGCCGTTGCCCTGAGGCCCGGTGCCGGGGAAGTCACTCTTCTCCGGAACCTTGAGCATGGAGTACCAGTAGATGGCCGGATAGTACTCGGCCGCGGCGGCCGCGTTCGGCGCCGCCACCGCATTCAGGTCGAGGAACTTTCCGGGCGCGGTTCGCACCTTGGGCGAATCGACCAGCCCGTAGCCGCGCACCCACACGCTGTAGCTGGCTTTCGGCAGCTCGGGGATGACGTAGCGCCCGCGATCGTCGGTGACCACGATCTTGATGAATCGAGTGGGGAGATCGGTCGTCTCCGCGATCACCCAGACGCCGGCTTCCGGCCCGTTCGCGCTCGTGACCGTACCGCCGAGATCGCTCGCGCCGATGCGGATCGCGGGATCGGTGGTTGGCTGAGCGGTTGACCGAAGCTGGCTCGCCGTCAGGAGCACGGCGATGGCGACCGCGACGATGCCGACGTACGACGCCCGTGCCATTCTCATGGTCCTGCTCCTCCGCCCGACGCCGCTGACGGTCGCGTGACTGCCCCGTCAGCCCGCGGTCACGGCCTGAAGACGGCGAACACCTTGTCGGAGTTGGAAATCCACGACTCCAGGAACACCGATTCGTCGGGCTTGCGTTGGAGCTCCGCCATCGCGCCCGCCAGACAGAACCAGTTCAGCAGCTCGTGGTGCCCCCGGTCCTCCGCCTCCTCGATCGTGGTGTTGCGCCACGTCGCCCAGTCGCCGTCACGCAGCGCCTCGTAGTAGCGCTTGTCCGACTCCACGTCCGGGAACATCAGGGAATGCTTCGCGACCAGGAACGAATGGCTCCAGCTGGACGACGCGATCACCGCCACGCGCCAGGGGCTCCGGCTCAACCCGCGAGCGACCGCCGCTCCCACCTGGAAGCAGCGCCACGGCTGCGGGCCCGGCGGGTCGAGCTCGGTCTGGCCCGCGAGCTTCGCCGCCTGCGACGGCGTCATCGGGGCGCCGTGGGCTCCGATCAGCCAGCGTCCGTAGGCGTTCACGGTGAACGGCACGACCGGGTAGGGGAAGCCCTTCCGGTCGATGTCCAGGTACATGACCGAGTTCATGAACGCGTGACCGAGGGAATGGTGCAGCGGCTTGTAGGCGTAGGCGATGTCGATCCCCTCGTCCAGCAGCGCGGAGACCAGGTGCTTCGCGCCCGCCCGGTGGCCCGTGACCGTGAACGTTTTGTCCTTGGGTTCGTCCCACCAGTTCTCACCGCGATGACCCTTCCAGGGCTGAACGTCGACCGAGTCGTAGGCCAGCACGGAGAAGGGCGGCACGCAGTCCTCCCGGTAGTTTTCGTACTGGTCGTCGCCCCAGAGCAGCACGAAGTCGGGCTGGAACGCGTCGAGCTCGGCTCGTGCCTTCCGGAAGTAGTGGATCAGGTCGTTCCGATGCTTCTCGGAGTGGCTCGAGCCCTCGTCGGTGCTCCACTGCTCCCGCATCGTCGGGTGCCAGCCCTCCGGCGACCGCAGCCCCGCGGGGAGCATCGGGTCGGCGAGCAGGAGCTTGATGCGGCTGGTCATGTTGCCCTTGTACGAGAGCGGCGGGTAGTGGGTGATGCCAAGCCCGAGGATCTGTCCCATGGTTGCGTCCTCCTCAGTCCGCGAGCGGAATCGTGACGGATAGTCGAGGCTGGTTGCCGACCACGCGCGTCGTGTGCCCTCGACCCGTGAGGTCCTCCGCCAGCGTCACGTGGCCCGGACCATAGCGATGCACCGTGCCGTCGCCCAGGCCGATTTCCACCTCGCCGGCCAGCGTGATCACGAACTGGCGGCGCGGAGCATTGTGCCAATCCGAGAAATGGCCGGGCTTCGTCGTCCGGAAGACGATGCCCTTGGTGGGCTGCAGTGTGGTCAACTCCGGATGGGTGGTGGGATCCAGCTCTTCGATATGAGTCTGGCCGTCCTTGCCGGTATACAAGCGAACGATATTCATGTTCCGAGCCTCCAGGATCGCCGCGGTCGCCCCCTGAGTGTCGTTGGTACTCCTATGGTACGCGCAGGACCAGCTTGCCGAAGAAATCGCGTCCGGCCATGACCTCGTGCGCCTTGGCGGTGTCGGCCAGGTCGAATGTTCGCCCCACCACGCCATGCAGACCGCCGTAGCGCGCCACATGCATCATCGCGGCGAAGCTGCGCCGGCTGCGGGCGCCGCTGCCCATCAGCGTCAACGGACGGCCCTGCAGAACGGACAGATTGAACGGGATCTGGCTCCCTGCCGTCGTCCCGGTGATGACCAGCCGGCCACCGGGCTTGAGACTCGCGAGACTCTCATCCCACACCGTTGCGCCGACACAGTCGAACACCACGTCCACGCCGCGGCCGTCGGTGAGCTCCTTGACGCGCTGGCTGAACTTCGGCGTGGTCGTGTAGTTGATCGCCTCGTCGGCGCCGAGCTCT
>QHSR01000260.1 GCA_003221635.1 Candidatus Rokuibacteriota bacterium
GTTCTGATGGGGCTCAACAAGGAGAGCGCGCTCTCCTCGGGCTCGGCCTGCACCTCGTCCACGCTCGAGCCGTCCTACGTGATCGGCGCACTCGGAGCGAGCGCCGAGCTGGCCCATTCCTCGATCCGGTTCAGCCTGCACCGGTTCACCACGGCGGAGGAAGTGGAGCACGTCGGCGCCCGGACGATCGAGGTGGTCAAGCGGCTGCGTGAGATGTCGCCCCTCTACGAGCTGGCGAAAGAGGGCGTGGATCTGAAGTCCATCCACTGGAAGGCCGAGTAAGGGGGTTCGACCATGGCGTATAGCGAGAAAGTCGTCGATCACTACAACAACCCACGCAACGTCGGGTCCTTCGGAAAGGACACGCCGGGGGTGGGGACGGGGCTGGTCGGGGCGCCGGAATGCGGCGACGTGATGAAGCTCCAGATCAAGGTCAACCTCGACACGGGAGTGATCGAGGACGCGAAGTTCAAGACGTTCGGGTGCGGCAGCGCCATAGCGTCGTCGAGCCTGGCCACGGAGTGGCTGAAGGGCAAGACGGTCGACGAGGCGGCGAAGATCAAGAACACGGACATCGTGAACGAGCTGAAGCTGCCGCCCGTAAAGATCCATTGCTCGGTGCTGGCGGAGGACGCGATCAAGGCCGCGCTGGCCGACTACCGGGAAAAGCAGGCGGTCGCGGACGCCCGGGCGTCGTCCACGTAGCGATCGGAGGAAGAGATCTCATGGCGGTCACACTGTCTGAGGCGGCGGCCAAGCAGGTGAAGGAGCTCAAGCGGGCCCAGAACCTGCCCGATACCGTGTTTCTGCGGATGGGCGTGAAGGGGGGCGGCTGCTCCGGGCTCTCGTACGCCCTGGAGTTCGACAGCGAGATCGGGCCGCACGACAAGGAGTTCGAGATCGACGGGATCAAGGTCGTCGTCGACAAGAAGAGCTATCTCTACCTGAATGGCACGACGCTCGACTACGTCCAGCAGGGGCTGACGGGCGGCTTCACGTTCGTCAATCCGCAGGCGAAGTCGAGCTGTGGATGCGGCACGTCCTTCTCGGCGTAGCCGGGTCCGCGACACGCACGGAACGGGCCCGGCGAAGGGCCCGTTCTCATTTTTGAGGGCGGAGAGCATGGATCACTTCGAGGTGTTCGGGTTGCCGCGACGGCTCGGAATCGACGTCGCCGAGCTGCAGCGAAAGTTCTACGAGCTCTCGCGGCGCAGCCACCCGGATCTCCACCAGGCGGCGCCGCCGGAGCGGCAGGCGGAGGTGCTGGCGACGTCGGCGCGGCTCAACGCCGCGTACCGGGCCTTACGCGATCCGATCGCGCGGATCGAGTACCTGGTCCACCTCGAGGAGGGCCGCGACACGCGGGAGGGCGCCACCGTGAAGCCGAAGGCGCCGCCCGAGCTCCTGGCAGAGATGCTCGAGATCCAGGAAGCCCTGCAGGAAGCGCGGTCATCGGATCAGCCAGGAGGGCTCGCCACGGAAGCGCGAGAGGCGCTCGTTGTCCAGCGCGAGCGGCTGATGGCGCGCTACCGGCGGGAAGAGGTGCGCTTGGTGGGACCCCTCACCGAGGCGTGGGACCGCGGCGGTGCGGCCGAGCGCGTCGGCGTGATCGCCGCCTTCAAGGAAGCGCTGGCGGTGCGGGCGTACCTGCGCACGGTGATCGACGACCTCGACGAGGCGCTCGGGGAGGCACAGGAGGGCCATGTCTCGCATCGTCGGCATTGACCTCGGGACGACCAACAGCCTCGTCGCCTACGTCGACGAGTCGACCGGTCTGCCGAGGGTCATCCCGGATCACGACGGGCAAGCGCTCCTGCCGTCGATCGTCTCGTTCGCCCGCGAGGGCGTGCTGGTCGGGGCCGCCGCCAAGCGACAGCTCGTCAGGCGTCCGGAGTCGACCGTCTATTCGGTGAAGCGTCTGATGGGGCGTGGCTACGAGGACGTCAAGGAGGAGCTCTGCTACTTCCCCTTCAAGGTGCTGCCGTGCGAGGGGATCGTCAAGATCCAGATCGGGAGCCGCGAGATCACGCCGCCGGAGGTGTCGGCGGTCGTGCTCAAGTCCCTCAAGGAGCGCGCCGAGGCCCACTTCGGCGAGCCGGTCGAGAAGGCCGTCATCACCGTCCCCGCGTACTTCAACGACAGCCAGCGCCAGGCGACCAAGGACGCCGGGCGCATCGCGGGTCTCGACGTCGTCCGCATCGTCAACGAGCCGACGGCCGCGTCGCTCGCCTACGGGCTCCAGCGCATCCGGGAAGGGGTCGTCGCCGTCTACGACCTCGGCGGTGGGACGTTCGACATCTCGATCCTGAGAGTGAAGGACGGGATCTTCGAAGTCCTGGCGACCAACGGAAACACCCATCTGGGCGGTGACGACTTCGACCGCGCCATCGTGGTGTGGCTGCTCGACGACATCCGCGAGAAGCACGAGGTGTACCTCGGACGCGACCTCGAGGCGATGCAGGAGCTTCGGCTGGCCGCCGAGGCGGCCAAGATTCGCCTGTCCTCCGACGAGCGGACGGCGTTGACGATCCCGTTCGACGCGTTCACGTACCACCGCGAGGTCACACGGGCCGAGCTCGAGCGGCTCATCGAGCGGCTCGTGGACTCCACCCTGCTCCCGTGCCGGATGGCCCTCGCCGACGCCGGGCTGGCGCCCTCGGACATCGACGAGGTGGTGCTGGTCGGCGGCTCCACGCGCGTTCCCCTCGTGCGGCGACGGGTGAGGGAACTGTTCGGCAAGACACCGCACAGCCAGCTCAACCCGGACGAGGTCGTCGCGCTGGGCGCGGCGGTGCAGGCGCACATCCTCGCGGGTGGCATCACGGACATGCTGCTGCTCGACGTGACCCCGCTGTCGCTCGGGATCGAGACGCTCGGCGGGATCGTGAGCGTTCTGATATCGAGAAACACGACGATTCCCACGAACGCCCGTGAGATGTTCACGACGTCGGTGGACGGCCAGCGGACCGTCGACATGCACGTCGTCCAGGGCGAGCGGGAGCTCGCCAAGGACTGCCGCTCCCTCGCCCGCTTCGAGCTCTCGGGGATCGCGGCGATGCCGGCCGGGATGCCGAAGATCGAGGTGGGGTTTCTCATCGACGCCAACGGGATCCTCCAGGTGACGGCGAAGGAGCTGCGTACGGCGAAGGCCGCCGCGATCGAGGTGAAGCCGACCTACGGCCTCTCGGAGGTCGACGTCGAGCGGATGGTCGAGGAATCGTTCACCCACGCCGAGGCCGACGTGGAAGCCCGCCTCCTCATCGAGGCCCGGAACGAGGCCGACACGGTCATCACGCACGTCGAGCGCGCCCTCGGCCAGGGCGGCCAGCTGATCGGCGCCGGCGAGCGGGAAGCCGTCGCGACCGCGCTGGAGGCCTTGCGTCGCGCGCGCGCGACGGATGACCGCCCGCTGATTCAGACGACGACCACCGAGCTCAACCGCGCCACCGAGCACCTCGCCGAAGTCATGATGGACGCGGCCCTGAAGGGCGCGCTCGCGAGTCGGCGCGCCGACGAGCTCATGGAGAAGTGATGGCCGTCCACAAGGTGACGTTTTTGCCCCTCAACGTGACCGTCGAGGTCGACGATGAGCAGTATCCGCTCGCCGATCACGGTAAGCCGGGCTCGCTCCTGGACATCGCGCTCGCGAACCACATTCACCTCGAACACAACTGCGGCGGGAGCTGCGCCTGCACGACCTGTCACGTCATCGTGAAAGAGGGCGAAGAGAACCTCTCTGACATGCAGCCGGACGAAGAGGACCGGCTCGACACGGCGGAGGGGCTCACCATCCACTCGCGGCTCGGCTGCCAGGCGGTCGTGCGCGGCAACGTCGTCGTGGAGATCCCGAAGTGATCACGTGGCGCGACACCGAGGACATCGCGATCGCCCTCAGCGAGCACCACCCGGAGCACGATCCTCTCACCGTGAGGTTCACGGACCTCCATCGGTGGGTGACGGAGCTCCCAGGCTTCAAAGACGACCCCAAGGCGTCCAACGAGAAGATCCTGGAAGCGATCCAGATGGCCTGGCTGGACGAGTACCGGAATCGATGAGCGTCGGCGGTGGCGCGCGGCGCTTACCAGGTGATGACGTGGTCGGATTCGAAGATGAGATCGAGCAGCTCGGCGTAGGACAGGTCCGCATCGAGGCGTCGAAGGGCGACGCCGGGTGGCAAGTCGGGCGCCACGGCCCCGGGCAGGAGAACCACGGAGACGCAGTCGCCGGCGCGCACGTGCTGGTCGATCACCGCACGGGGGAGCGTGGTGGCCGGGCTCTTGAGCAGGTGGAGGACGGTGCCCATCAGAACACGAGGAAGCGGCGACCCCGCTGGACGAGGCCGGCGATCTCCTCGCGGGTGAGGGGGATCACACGATGCCCGTCGACGTTCCAGGCCGGATCGGTGGACATCGCCTCGACCTCGACGTGGAACGGCACGCCGAGCTCCCTGAGGTTCGTGCGGAACCTGGCGATGTCGTCGCCGTCGACGAGATCGTCGGTGTCCTCGTCGAGGAGATGGACGGCGGGGCCCAGCAGAACGAACGCGACGTCGTTCTCGCCGGCGACGATCCCGAGCCCGATGCGCATCGCCTCGTTCGCCCGATGCGACGCGCGCGGGTCCTCCGAGATCAGGACGACGACCGGTCGGCTGTCGGCCACCGCGTCAGTTGAGCGCGACGAACCGGTCCGTGCCGTTGATCAGGTCGGTCAGCACCACAAGCCCGCAGTAGGTCACGGTGTCCGCGTCGCGCAGGGGAATGCGGCGCTTCTGGCAGCCGTAGGCGCAGACGAACAGCTTCGCGCCACGGGCCGGCAGGGCATGGATGCGCGGGTCGTCGAGCGCCCGGACGCCGTCGTCGATGAGGTAGAGGTAGAGCTCGACGCCGCGGTCGAGCGCAGCCCGCGACAACCCCACGGCCGTCTCGAGATTAGGATGCTCGAGTCCGGTCGACAGCAGCACCCCGAGCTTCTTCTTCGCGAGATCCATCGCGAACCGAGCGTAGCATCGTGAAAAATGGAGAGCAAGCGATGAGCCGGAAAGTCTACCTCGATCACAATGCATCGACACCCGTCCACCCCGAGGTAGTCGCCGAGATGCTTCCGTATTTCGCGGAGATCTATGGAAACCCCTCGAGCATTCACGCCTTCGGGCGTGAGGCGCGGGAGGGCCTGGACCTGGCGCGCGAGCGCGTGGCGCGCTTCCTCACGGTGTCGCCCCAGGAGATCGTCTTCACGTCCGGCGGGACCGAGTCCGATAACTTCGCGGTGAAGGGTCTCGCGTGGGCCCGTGGCAAGGGCCACCTCATCACCTCGCAGGTCGAGCATCACGCGGTGCTCCGCGCTTGCCGCGCGCTCGAGGCGCAAGGCTTCGACCTGACCTGCGTGGGCGTCGACGGGTCCGGGATGGTGGATCCGGACGACGTCCGCCGCGCCATTCGAGGGGACACGATCGCGATCAGCATCATGCACGCGAACAGCGAAGTGGGGACGATCCAGCCCGTCGAGGCGATCGGTCGCATCGCCCGGGAGCGGGGAATTCCGTTCCATGTCGACGCGGTCCAGACCTTCGGCAAGCTGCCGCTCAACGTGGACGCGCTCGGGATCGACGCGCTCTCGTTTTCGGCCCACAAGATCTACGGCCCGAAGGGCGCCGCCGGCGTCTTTATCCGAAAAGGGACCAAGATGGTCGCGGTTCAGCACGGGGGCGAGCACGAGCGCCGCCGGCGGGCTGGCACCGAGAACGTGGCGGGCATCGTCGGCCTCGGGAAGGCGGTCGAAATCCGGGCGCGCGACATGCACATCGAGGCGGAGCGGGTCACGACACTGCGCGACCGGCTGTGGGAGGGCGTGCGCGCGCGGGTGCCCGAGGTGAGGCTCTCCGGCCATCCGGTCCAGCGACTGCCGGGGACGGTGAGCCTCCTGTTCCGACACGTGGAGTCCGAGTCGATTGTGCTGGGCCTCGACCTGAAGGGCATTGGCGTGTCGGCGGGCTCCGCCTGCACGTCGGGGAACGTCGAGCCCTCGCACGTCCTGGTCGCGATGGGTGTCCCGCTCGACTGGGCGATGGGCGCCGTGCGGTGCTCGCTCGGGCGGTCGACGAGCGTCGAGGACATCGACTACGTCGTCGACGCCATCGAACCGCTCGTCCGGAAGCTCCGTCAGGCGATGCCTGTCGGCGCGGCATGAGATACAGTCCGACCCTCATCGACCACTTCCTGAATCCTCGGAACGCCGGGATGATGCGGGCGCCCGACGGCGTCGGCGAGAACGAGTACGAGGGGTGCGGCGACCTGACGCGATTCTTCCTGCGTGTCCGCGACGGCCGCGCCGTGGAGATCCGCTTCCAGACCTACGGCTGCGGTCCGACGATCGCGGCGGCGAGCGTCGCGAGCGAGCTCTGCCGCGGGCGGCCCGTCGGTGACCTCTGCCGGCTCGAAGCCGGCGAGATCGAGCGCGCCCTCGAGGGGCTCCCCGAGGATCGCAAGCACGCCGCCGACATCGCCGCCGGCGCGCTTCGGGCGGCGGCCGTCCAGTACCGGGCGCGGCGGGGCTGACGGTGTTCGACACGATCCGTCGCGACGTGCAGGCCGTGCGCGAGCGCGATCCGGCCGCGCGGTCCACCCTCGAGGTGTTGCTGTGCTACCCCGGGGTGCATGCGCTCGCCTTCCACCGGATCGCCCACGCGATCTGGCGGCGCGGCTGGACGATTCCCGCGCGCTTCCTGTCGCACGTGGCCCGGTTCCTCACGGGGATCGAGATCCATCCGGCGGCGCGCCTCGGGCCCGGGCTGTTCATCGACCACGGCATGGGCGTCGTCATCGGCGAGACCGCGGAGGTGGGCGAGAACGTCACGCTGCTGCAGGGCGTGACGCTCGGCGGGACGAGCCTCAAGCGGGAAAAACGCCATCCCACCCTCGGCAACAACGTCGTGGTCGGCGCCGGCGCCAAGATCATCGGCGCCTTCAAGATCGGCGACGGCAGCCGGATCGGGGCCGGCTCCGTGGTCGTGCGCGAGGTGCCGACGAACTCCGTTGTCGTGGGCGTTCCCGGCCGGGTAACATATCGCGACGGGCAGCGGGTGGCGGGTGAGATCGACCTGGATCAGACCGACCTCCCGGACCCCGTGAGCAAGGCGATCGAGCAGCTCGTCGAAAGGATCCGCTCGCTCGAGGGCGAGCTCGAGACGTTGCGCAAGACCATCGAGGAGGAACGCGCGTGAGCCCCAAGGACATGCTGAACCTCAAAGAGGCTTCGAATTACCTCGCCATAGAGGAGGGCAAGCTCGCGTCACTCGCCGACGAGCGCCGCATCCCCTCCGTCCAGCTCAACGGCGCCTGGGTGTTTTCGAAGAAATCGATCGACAAGTGGCGGAGCCAGCAGACGTCACGCCCGTGATCTCTCGCGATCACGCCTGGTCGCTTCTCACCGAGTTCACCAAGAGCGACAGCCTCCGCAAGCACGCCCGCGCCGTCGAAGCCTCCATGCGCGCGTACGCCCGCCGGTATGGCGAGGACCTCGACACGTGGGGCGTGGCCGGCATGCTCCACGACTTCGACTACGAGATGCACCCGCGCGCGCCGCATCATCCGCTGAAGGGCGCCGAGATCCTCCTGGCACGGAGCGTGTCCGAGCCAATCGTGTACGCCATCCTGGCGCACGCGGACTACGCCGGCCTGCCGCGCGTCTCGCGGCTCGACCGCGCCCTCTACGCCTGCGACGAGCTTTCCGGCTTCGTGCACGCCGTCGCCCTCGTCCGGCCGGGCCGCGTGATCGGCGGGCTGGAACCACCGTCGGTCCGGAAAAAGCTCAGGGACAAAGCGTTCGCGCGCACGGTCAACCGCGACGATGTCTACCGGGGCGCCGGGGAGCTCGGGGTGGATCTCGACGAACACATCGCATTCGTCGTCGCAGCGTTGACGGACGTCGCCTCCGAAATTGGTTTGAGCCGCGGGTGACCCGGCGCGGGAGCCCGGTCGAAAATTCCCCGGAGGTCGTGGCGAGCGTGGCCGACAAGGACGCGAAGACCGACTCCGGCGGCGTGAGGCCGCGAGCGATCGCCCACGTCGACATGGACGCGTTCTACGCGTCCATCGAGCAGCGCGATCGTCCCGAGCTGCGGGGACGGCCGGTCATCGTCGGCGCCAGCCCGACCGGGCGCGGGGTGGTCTCGGCGGCCTCCTACGAGGCGCGCCCGTACGGCGTCCGATCGGCCATGCCGATCAGCCGGGCCGCGAGGCTCTGCCCGCACGCCGCCTTCGTGCCCGTCGACATGCAGAAGTACCAGCGAGTGTCGGCCCAGATCATGGGCATCCTCGTCGACTTTTCTCCGCTGGTGGAGCCCGTCTCGGTCGACGAGGCGTTCGTCGACCTCAGCGGGACCGACTCACTCTTCGGCAGCCCGCTCGATGCGGTCCGCCTCATCAAGCGCCGAATCCTGGCCGAGACCGGCTTGACGGCGTCGGCCGGGCTGGCCGCGAACAAGTTCGTCGCCAAGGTGGCCTCCGAGCTGGAGAAGCCAGACGGGCTCGTGGTGGTCGTGGCGGGCGACGAGGCGCGATTCCTCGGCGCGTTGCCCATCGAGCGTCTCTGGGGTGTCGGCCGGGTCATGGCGAAGGCACTCGGCGATCTCGGGTTCACCACGATCGGCCAGCTCCAGCGCGCGCCGCGGTCCATCCTGGGCCGGCGGTTCGGCAAGCACGGCGAGGCCCTCCACGACCTCGCCTTCGGTCGCGACGATCGTCCGGTCGAACCGTACGGCATTCCCAAGTCGATCGGGGCGGAGGAGACGTTCGGCGTCGATTGCACGAACCCGGCGCAGCTCAAAACGACGCTGCGGGCGCACGCCGAGCGGGTCGCCGCCGAGCTGAGGGAGGGTGGGTTCTCGGCCGGCCGGGTCACGCTCAAGCTGCGACTGGCCCCCTTCGAGACGCACACGCGGAGCGTCAGCGGGGAGCCGACTCAGGACGGCCTGGAGCTGTACCGTCGCGCGCTGGCCCTCCTCGAACGCGACCGGGTCACGAGGCCGGTGCGCCTGATCGGACTCTCCGCGTCCCGACTCGGACCCTCTGGGAAGGGTCAGCTCGATCTCCTCGATCCCGCGGCCCTCCGCCGTGAGCGGCTGGCGCGGGTGGTCGACCGGCTCACGGCGCGGTTCGGCGAGGGAACCGTCATTCCGGCGGTGCTGTTGCCCGAGCGAGAGGGTGAATGAGCTATAATCCGGTCCACCGTACGAATGTGTTCGCGATGTCGTCCAGGCCCTCGTACTCCGCGCGATCCGACGAAGGAGACCCACGTATGAAGACCAGGCTCGGGATGTTGCTCGTCGCCGTATCGCTCCTGGCGGCGGCACCCGCGCTCGCTCAGAAGGCGCCGGGCGTGACGGACACCGAAATTGTCATCGGGCTGACGATGCCCCTGTCGGGACCCGCCGCGGCGTGGAGCAACACCGGCGTGGCGATGGAGGCGTGGACGCGGTACTTGAACGACCATGGCGGCATCCACGGCCGGAAGCTGAAGGTCGTCATGAAGGACGACGGCTACAATCCCGGCCGGGCCGTCGCGAATCTCGAGGAGATGAAGGAACAGGTGTTCATGAGCGTCGGGCTCCTCGGCTCGGCGATCCTTCAGGCCTCCAAGGACAAGGTGGCCGAGTTCAAGCTGCCGACGATCAATCCGTACGGCAACCCGGCGATCTGGGCGAAGCAGCCGAAGGACAGGCTCCGGTATGTGTTCGTCGCCTATACCGACTACAACGACGAGGGCGACTTCCTGGTCAGTCACGCCGTCAACAAGCTGGGGGCCAGCAAGGTCGCCGTCTTCTACCAGAACGACGAGTACGGCAGAGGTGGCCTCGAAGGCGTGAACCGTGGCCTCAGGGGCCTGGGCGGGAAGGGCTCACTGGTGACGACTGTCGCCTACGAGCTGACCGACCGTGAGATGGGCACCCACGCGCTCAAGCTGAAGGACTCGGGCGCGGACACCGTGATCCTCTACTCGACGATCACCCACGGCGCCAATATCGTCAAGGAGATGGCCAAGGCCGGCTACCGTCCGAAGATCGTGTCCTCGTTCCCGCTGGGCGACTATTCCATCATGTACCGGCTCCTCGGTGAGCTGTGGGAGGGCGCCCACTTCAGCGCGCTCAACGGGGCGGCGACGGCCGGGGATCCGGCGGCGAAGCCGATCCTCGAGATCCTGACCAAGTACGAGCCCAAGCTGGTCGGGCGGGAAAACACCGCGCTCGCCGGGGCCGCCGCCATCATCCTGGCCGTGGAAGGCCTCAAGAAAGCCGGGCGGAACCTGACGCGTGAGTCCTACGTCGAGGCCATGGAGCAGATCAAGGGCTTCGACTCGATGGGGCTGACGCCGGCGGTGACGTTCGGGCCGGGACGTCGCCACGGGCTCAACGCCGTCCGGATGCTGCGAGCCGTGAAGGCGGCGGACAACTCGTACGTCGAGGTCGTGCCGACTCAGGTCTTCCAGCCGCATTTCTAGGGCACGACCGGCGTGGTGAGCGCGCGTCCTCACCCGCGCCGCACCCCATGGGCGATCTGCTCGAGGTCCGGAACCTCTCGCTGAGCTTCGGCGGAATCAAGGCGCTCGAGGACATCGACGTCGCGATCGCCGAAGGCGAGACACGCGCCGTCATCGGCCCGAACGGCTCGGGTAAGACGTCGCTGTTCAACTGTATCAGCGGGATCTACCGCCCCACGGCGGGGTCGATCGCCTTCCGCGGCGAGCCGCTCCTCGGGCAGTCGCCCGACGCCGTGACAAAGCGCGGGATCGCCCGAACGTTCCAGAACCTCCGCCTCTTCCACAGCATGACCGTCCTCGACAACCTCATGGTTGGACGGCACCTCCACTTCCAGAAGAACTTCCTGGCCGTGGTGTTACGCCGGCGGGGCGAAGAGATCCGTCATCGGCGCCGCTGTGAAGAGATCGTCGAGCTGCTGAACCTGGAGCCCGTGCGCACGAGTCGTGTGGCGGACTGCCCCTACGGCGTCCAGAAGCGCGTGGAGCTGGGGCGCGCGCTCGCCACCGAGCCGAAGCTGCTCCTGCTCGATGAGCCGGTCTCCGGGCTGACGCAGGAGGAAAAAGAGGAGTTCGCTTACTGGATCCACGAGATCCGCGGGCGCTTCCGGATCACGATCCTCCTGGTCGAGCACGACCTCCGAGTCGCCTCACGGCTGGCCAGCCGCATGGTCGCGCTGGACCACGGCGTGAAGATCGCCGAGGGAACCCCGGCGGAGGTCCAACGCCATCCCGAGGTCGTGAAGGCCTACCTCGGTGACTAGCCTGCTAAGAATCTCCTCCATCGAGACGCTCTACTTCGACCGGATCTACGCGCTGTTCGGGGTGTCGATCGAGATCGAGGAGGGCGAGATCTTCACGGTCCTCGGGCCCAACGGCGCCGGCAAGACGACGCTGCTCCGGACGATCGCCGGCCTGCTCAAGGACCAGCCGAAGAAAGGTGAGATCCTGTTCCGCGGGCGGCGGATCGACGGCTGGCCGCCCGAGGCGGTGGCGCGCCTCGGGGTCGTCTACGTTCCGGAGGACCGGGGCCTCTTCAAGGAGCTGACCGTGGAGGAGAACCTCAGACTGGGGCTCTGGGGGCGGCACGACGACGGCGTCGCGGCCGACCGCGATTTCGTCTACGGCATGTTTCCGATTCTCCGGGAGCGCGCGCGGCAACAGGCGGAGACGCTGTCGGGCGGCGAGCAGCAGATGCTGGCCCTCGGACGGGCCATGCTGCGGCGGCCGCGCCTGCTGATGCTCGACGAGCCGTCGCTGGGCCTCGCCCCCCGCGTTGCCAAGAGCGTGTACGAGGCGCTCCGGACGATCTCGCGGACCGGGACGACCATCCTGCTGGTCGAGCAAAACGCGCGGCTGGCCCTCGGCGTGGCTCGCCGGGGGGCGATTCTCGAAGCGGGGCGCGTCGTGCTCGAAGGGACAACGACGGAGCTCACCGAGGACGAGAACGTCCGGGAAATCTACCTGGGCGTCGGCGGGTCGGACGCCAGCCCCACGGGGTGGCGGCTCTACCGCAAGCGGAGGAGATGGTGATGGGCGCCACGGTCCGGAGTGCCCCACGGAGCGTGCCGGCGCTCTTCGCGGAGCAGGCCGAGCAGCAAGGCGACCGGCTCGCGATCCGCTTCAAGGAGTACGGTATCTGGCACCGCGTAACGTGGCGCCAATATGGCGACGAAGTGCGCCGTGTCGCGGCCGCGCTGCTGGCCTTCGGACTCCGGCACCAGGAGAACGTCGCCGTCCTCGCCGAGAACCGGCCGGAGTGGCTCTATTGCCACCTCGGGATCCAGACGATCGGGGGTGCGACGTGCGGTGTCTATCCGACGTCGAGCCCGGAGCAGATCCGATATCTCCTGAATCACTCCGAGGCGCGGATCGTGTTCGTGGAGAACGCGGAGCAGCTCGACAAGGTGCTCGCGATCGTCGCGGAGACCCGGATCGAGCGGATCGTGGTCTGGGACGCGAAGGGCCTCTGGGGGTTCAGCGACGAGCGGGTCAGCTTCCTCGAGGACTTCCTGAAGCAGGGAAAGACCTTCTGCGAGATGCAGCCGGGCGTGGTCGACCAGCGCCTCGCGGCCGTGGGGCCCGAGGACACGGCGATGATCATCTACACCTCCGGGACCACCGGACCCCCGAAGGGGGCGATGCTCGCGCACGGCGGGATCCTGTGGGTGACCCGGGCGTTTCTGTCGATCAACCCCGTGGACCGGAATGACGAGGTCGTGTCGTACCTGCCGTTCGCCCACATCTACGAAAACCTGATATCGGTCTTCGGCCCCCTCCGCGCCGGCTATGTCGTCAACTTCGTCGAGAGCCTGGACACGCTGTTCCAGAACCTGCGCGAGATCTCGCCGACCTATTTCGCGAGCGTGCCGCGGATCTGGGAAAAGCTCGCCTCGACCGTCGAGCTGCGCATGGCCGACTCGACGCGAGTCAAGCGCTCGTTGTACCGGCTGGCCGTCGCGATCGGGCGGCGTCATACCCGCGCCAGGCTCGGGCCGACGGGCGCCTCGGTCGGGCTTGCGCTGGCGTATCGCCTCGCCTCGTGGGCGGCGCTGGCGCCTCTCAAGCGGCGGCTTGGCTTCGACCGCGCCCGGATCGCCGTATGCGGGGCGGCGCCCGCCTCGCCCGAGCTGTTCGAGTACTACCACGCGCTTGGGGTGCCGCTCATCGAGGGATACGGACTGACCGAGTCGACGGGCGTGATCTCCGTCAACCGCGTCGACCGACCACGTGCCGGCACCGTCGGGCAGCCGATCCTCGGTATCGAGGTGATCCTGGCCGCCGACGGGGAGATCCTCACGCGCGGCCCGCATGTCTTCAAGGGCTACTTCAAGGATCCAGAGCTCACCGCGCAGACCGTCGATCGTGAGGGCTGGCTCCACACGGGTGATGTCGGCGCCTGGGAGGATGGATACCTGAAGATCACGGACCGCAAGAAGGACATCATGATCACGGCCGGCGGGAAGAACATCACGCCGGCGTACATCGAGAACAAGCTGAAATTCAGCCCGTTCATCCAGGACGCGGTGGTCGTCGGGGACGCCCGGAAATACCTCGTGGCGCTCGTTCTCATCGACGAAGACAACGTCACCAAGTACGCCCAGGACCGGCGGATCCCCTTCACGACCTTCCAAGACCTCACGCAGAGCGCCGAGGTCGTTCGATTGATCGACCGGGAAGTGGAGGCCGTCAACAAGACCCTCTCGCAGGTCGAGACGATCAAGAAGTTCGCGCTCCTGCCGCGACGGTTCTATGCGGAGGAGGGCGACGTGACGCCCACCATGAAGGTGAAGCGCCGGGCGCTCGAGCAGCGCTACGCCGACCTGATCAAGGGCCTGTACCGAGACTAGCTCAGGCGACGCGAATGGACCTGATCGAGTCCTACGCCCAAGACCTCCGCTTCGCGCGGCGGCGCATCTCGCGGGCGCTCCTCGGCCTGCTCCTGGCGGCGCTCGCCGCGGTGCCGTGGGTCGCGCCCGATCACGTTGTGTTCCTCGGCACCCTGATCGCGCTCTACGCGATCGGGGTGATGGGCCAGAACCTCCTGATCGGTTACACGGGTCAGATCTCGTTCGGTCAGGCCGGGTTTCTCGCGATCGGCGCCTTCGCGTTCGGCCACGTGCGCGCCTGGGGCGCGCCGTTCCCGGTGGCCCTGGCGGGAGCCGGCGCCGTCGCGGCCCTGGCCGGCGTGGTCGTCGGCTTCCCGTCGCTCAGGCTCAAGGGACCCTACCTGTCGATCGCGACGCTCGGCTTCGGCGTCGCCGTCTACCAGAGCTTCGTGAATTGGGAGGTGCTCTCGGGCGGGCGTTCGGGCCTCTCGATCGCCAGGCTCAGGCCGATGCTGGGTCTCACGGGCACGCAGACCGTTTACTACGTCTACCTCCTGCTGCTCGCCGCATTCACGTTCGCGACCTACAACATCGTCTCGTCCTATGTCGGCCGGGCCTTCGTGGCGATTCGCGACTCGGACATCGCCGCGGAGGTCAACGGCGTGAATTTGACGCGCTACAAGCTCCTGGCGTTCGCGATCTCGTCCTTCTACACGGGGGTCCACGGCGCACTGTACGCCCAGGTGCTCGGCCACATCGAGCCGCAGATCTTCAACCTCGGCGAGTCGCTCACGCTCTTCGTCGCGGTGATCATCGGGGGGGTCGCGTCGATCGAAGGGTCGATCCTGGGCGCCGCCTTCGTCCTGCTCGTCCCCAGGGTGTTGTCGGAATTCCGGGAGATGGTCCCCCTCGTCTACGGCGTGACGATCCTCATCGTGCTCATCTTCGAACCGCTCGGCCTGTTCGGGCGGTGGCTGAAGACGCGGCTGTACTTCCAGCTCTGGCCCTTCCGATGATGACGCCTGCGGGAGATGGGTCGGCCCGGCGCCGGCGCCGCGGGGACTGAGCACCATGGAGAAGCTCCTCCAGTACGCGCTGACGGGGCTCGCGGCCGGGAGCCTCTATGCGCTCGTAGCCCTTGGTGTCGTGCTGATCTACCGCTCCACGCGCGTGCTGAACTTCGCCCACGGCGACATCGCCACGCTCGCCACGTTCGTGTCCTTCTCGCTTCTCAGCAAGGGCTACTCCTTTCCCCTCGCGCTGACGGTGAGCCTGATCGTCGGCGCCGCCGTCGGCGTCGCGTTCTACTTCGGCGTGCTCGTGAAGGCGCAGCGCGAGGGGGCGAACCTGTTGGGCATGGTGATTCTGACGCTGGGGCTCGCGCTGATCATCCAGGGCGCGGTCGTATGGTGGTGGGGTGCCGAGCCCGTCTCGTTACCCTTTCCGATCTCCGACACCAAGACGTACAGGCTCGGCCCGGTGGTGGTGAGCCAGCTCGCGATCGCGACGATGGCGGCCGGACTCGTCGGGAGCGTCCTCCTCTACCTCCTCGTCCAGAGGACGCGCCTCGGGCTTGCGATGCGGGCGACGTCGGAGAACGTGATGGCCGCCCAGACTCTCGGGATCCCCACGCGCATGGTGTTGAGCGTCTCCTGGGGGGTCGCCTCGGCGCTGGGCGTCGTCGCCGGGATCTTCCTGGCGCCGGCGCTGCTGCTCGACCCGTTCTTCATGCTGGACCCGTTTCTCAAGGGCTTCGCCGCCGCCGTGCTCGGCGGCCTGAACAGCCTGCCCGGCGCGGTAGTGGGCGCGGTCATCCTCGGGGTTGCCGAGAGCCTGACCGGCGCCTATCTGAGCATCCAGTTCAAGAACACGCTCGCCTTCCTGATCATCATCGTCGTCCTGCTGCTCAGGCCCGAAGGACTCCTCGGAAAAGAGTTCAAAGAGCGCGTCTAGCGGGCGGCGAGACGCCTTCCGGCGTCGCCGCCGCCACATCGCGTGTTTGCCGCCGGGCCGGCGTTCGTTTACACTTCACTGAACAGTCGTTCAGTCCTCAGGGAGGAGACTCGATGGATCGCCCCATCGCATATGACAAGCTCGCGCGGGAGGATCGATTCGTCAGGATGCGCGCGCGCGAAGTCGCAGAGCTCAAAGTCGCCCAGGGCCTTCCACCGTTCCCCGACTTGTCGAGCCCGGAGTCCATCAAAGAACGGGTCCACGGGATCATGGTCGGCGAGCTGCAGGCGATGGAGGGTGCCGGCCGGACCGTGTGCGACTTCCCGGATGCGCCATGGGAATTCACGATGGACATGGCACGGCAGGTCTGGGACGAGTCGCGGCACGTCGAGATCTACCTGCGGCTGCTCGAGCACCTCAACGGATACGCCGGGGAATTCCCGGAGACGACCATCCTCTGGCGCTGCGCCTGCGCCGAGGACGCGGCGGCCCGCGTCGCGGGCGTCAACCGCGGCCTCGAGGGCCTGGCGTGCGACGTCTTCAACCAGCTCGTGCACATCGCGCGGAAGATTGGCGACCCGATCCTCGAACGCGCCGTCGACTTCGTGCTGGCCGACGAGATCACCCACGTGCGCATGGGCTCAAAATGGCTGACGAAGCTGACCGAAGGCGATGCCGAGCGGCGGCGGCGGGCAATCGAGTTCCAGGAAAACATCGACGAGCGTTTCAACCTGGGCGGGGTCCGGCGCGACGGCGACCATGATGCCGTGTCCATCTCCATCGCGACCGATGTGCGACGGATGGCGGGGTTCACCGAAGAGGAGATCGAGCGTCTGATCAAGACGACCCAGCGGTCTCAAGTCTACTGACGCGCGTGCCGCAGCCCCTGGAAGGAACCTTCAGCGCAGACCACTCCGCCCGCCTGCTGCGTAACTATCGGTACGTGGTCGAACGCACGATGCGGGCCCTCGGCGGCTGGATCGCGCTCACGCCCGAGCTCTCCGCAAAGCTTCTCATGGGTCGCCACGTCTGGGACCTGGCCCAGCAGTGTGACGCGTTCGGTCGCCGCCTTCCCGAGCTTCGTGCCCATGCTCACGTCTCCGAAGCCGCGAATCCGGCCGTCGCAACCTTCATGGATTGCCTCGAGGAACCCGAGGGACCGGATCAGACGGTGGAGCGATTGGTCGGCGTCTATTCGGTTCTGAAGCCGCACCTCCTGGCGACGTATCGCGACCATCTGGCCCGCGCCAACCCGGTCTACGAGCCGCCGACCCGGCGAATCCTCGCGCGGTGCATCGACGACGAGGAGCGGCACATCGCCGCAGGCGAGACGGCCCTGGGCCATCTTGCCGGCGCACCGTCGGTGAAGGAGCGTGCGGTGTCGCGGCAAAGACGACTGCAAGGGTTGCTGGCGGCCGCCGGCGGGGTGACGGGAGAAGGGCTGGCCTCGGCCCAAGAGCCGGCCGCCGAACCGCTCCGGGCCGATCTGTCTGACGATGTGCGGGAGCTCATCCGCCTGGAGACGGCTACGACCACGTGGCCCGTGCCCGAGGGCCTGGGCGATGCGCTCCGATCGCTCGCGGAGGCGCTTGTGGCCGGCGACGAGGAAGGGCTGGGGCGTTGGCTCGCGCCCGGCCTGGCCATCGGGGCGACGCCGTGGGCGCAGCTACGTGGTGCCCGCTACTCGGGCTATCGGATCGTCGCGTTCGCGCGGCTCGGCGACCAGCGCCTCGTGAAGACGAGGCTCGACGGCGCCGCGAGCTCGGCGGTCGTGCTGGCCCGCTGGGCGTCCTTCCAAGGAAGCTGGCATGTGGCTGCTCTCGACGTCGTCGGGCGCGAAGGCGTCCGCCCGGCCTGATCGACGTTGATCCGCACGGTCCTGGTCGCCAATCGGGGAGAAATCGCGCGGCGGGTCTTCCGGGCCTGCCGTCTGCTCGGTCTCAAGACCGTCGCGGTGTACTCGGAGGCCGATCGCGAAGCGCCCCATGTGCGTGACGCCGACGAGGCCGTCGCGATCGGTGGCGCCCCGGCCCGCGAGAGCTATCTCAACGCCGATCGCATTCTCGAAGCGGCGGGGCATGCCGGGGCCGACGCGATCCACCCCGGCTACGGCTTTCTTTCCGAGAACTGGCGCTTCGCCGACGCCGTCGAGCGGGCGAGGATTGTGTTCATCGGTCCCCGACCGGAGGCGATCAGGAAGATGGGGGACAAGATCGAAGCGCGGCGGTTGATGGCGGCTGCCGGGGTCCCCGTGTTACCCGGCAGCTTCGAGCCGGTAGCAGATGTCGGCGCGGCCGAGGCCGTGGCCCGCGAGGTCGGCTTCCCGGTCTTCCTCAAGGCAGCGGCCGGTGGTGGCGGCATCGGGATGGCGCGCGTCGACAAGCCCGCGGATCTCGCGAGCGCGTTCGCCACGGCGACTCGCCGCGCCCAGGCGGCGTTCGGCACCGCTGAGCTCTACATCGAGCGCTGTCTCGAGCGCCCTCGGCACGTCGAGGTCCAGGTCTTCGGGGACGGCACTGGACAAGTCGTGCACCTCCACGAGCGCGAGTGCTCGATCCAGCGCCGTCATCAGAAGCTCGTGGAGGAATCGCCCGCGCCGAACTTGCCCGGGCCCAGCAAGGCGGGGCTGACGGCCGCGGCGGTCGCCGGCGCTCGCGCGATCAGCTATACGAACGCGGGCACGATGGAGTTTCTCGTGGACGAGGGCGGCGGCTTCTACTTCCTCGAAATGAACGCTCGGCTCCAGGTGGAGCACCCCGTCACCGAGGAGGTGACGGGCCTCGATCTCGTCGTCGCTCAGATCCGGGTCGCGGCGGGGGAGCCGCTACCCTGGCGCCAGAGCGAGGTCGTCCAGCACAGAGCGGCGATCGAATGCCGAGTGTATGCCGAGGACCCGTCGAAGGGCTTCCTGCCCTCCCCCGGCACGGTGCAGAAGCTCGAGCTGCCGTCCGGGGAAGGAATCCGGATCGAGTCCGGAGTCGAGGTCGGGAGCACAGTGTCCGTGCACTACGACCCGTTGCTCCTCAAGCTGATCGCCCACGGGGCCACGCGACAGCGGGCGGTGGAGCGGATGGCGGATGCCCTCGACCAGTGCGTGGTCGAGGGCGTGCGGACCACCATTCCGTTCCTTCGCCGGGTCATCGCGAGCGGCGAGTTCCGGGGAGGCCGCGTGCACACGCAGCTGCTCGAACAAGGAGCCTTCAATGCCTGAGGAGATCAAGGCGCACATCACCGGGGTCGTGTTTCAGGTCACCACGAAGCCCGGCGACCGCGTCGCGGCCGGTGACGCGGTGATCGTCCTCGAGTCGATGAAGATGGAGATCCCGGTGGAAGCGCCGCGGGCCGGGGCGGTGAAGGAGATCAAGGTCCAGGAGGGACAGACCGTCCAGGAGGGCGACGTCGTCGCCGTGCTGGAGTAGGGGGGCCATCAGGGCCCCCCTACCCAATCAGTTCTCGATGAAGGCGCGGAGGTTGCGGCCGCGCAGGGGGTGACGAAGCTTCCTGAGCGCCTTGGCCTCGATCTGCCGGATACGCTCGCGCGTCACGTCAAAGCGCTTGCCGACCTCTTCGAGCGTGTGTTCGCCCTCCTCCCCGATGCCGAATCGGAGGCGAAGAATCTCCTTTTCCTTCGGCGAGAGCATCGACAGCGCCCGCTCAACCTGCGTGGTGAGGTCCTGGTTGAGCAGCGACTCATTGGGCGAGCCGGCCGACTTGTCCTCGAGGAAATCGCCCAGCTCGGAGTCCTCCCCGATCGGCGTCTCGAGCGAGAGCGGCTTCCGCGACGACTCGAGGATGAGCCGGACTTTCTTCGCCGGCACCCCGGTGCGCTGAGCGAGCTCCTCGGGGGTCGGCTCGCGTCCGATCTCGTTGACCAGGTTGCGGTTCACGCGCGAGATCCGGTTGAGGGTCTCGACCATGTGAACCGGGATCCGGATCGTTCGCGAGTGGTCCGCGATCGCCCGGGTGATCGCCTGACGGATCCACCATGTCGCGTACGTCGAGAACTTGAAGCCGCGACGGTACTGGAACCGGTCGACGGCCTTCATGAGCCCGATGTTCCCTTCCTGGACGAGGTCCAGCAGCGAAAGGTCGCTCCCCAGGTACCGCTTGGCGACCGAGACGACCAGACGCAGGTTTGCCTCCATCAGCTCGCGCTTCGCCTGGCGCACGGTACGGTCGCTCCGCTCGATCTGCTCGAGGAGTGGGCCGAGCTGCTTGCGGGGGAGCCCCGTATGCTTCTCGAGCGCGCGCAGCTCGCGTGCGGCCGCCGGGGTGTGCCCGCGGCGGCTGGCGCGGTCGAGCACGCTGATCTGCTCCCAGCGGCGTCGCACCTGCGCGACCAGCTCGTCGATCAGCGCGGGCTTGAGCGGCATCTCCGCGACGGTCTTCTGGATCGCCTGCCGAGCGGCGTCGATCGCTGTGCCGGTGACCTTGCGATAGGCCTTCGACCGTCGCTTCGCGGTGAGCGACGCCTGGAGCCTGGCGATCTTGCGCTCGAGGCGGCGCATCCGTTCAAAGGCCAGGATCACGGGCCGGATCGCCTTCGCCTCGAGCTCACCACCCTCCGGCAAGACGATCACGTCGTCAGCGGGAGTCTCGCCGCGCCGCAGCTTGTCGCCGACGGCAAGCAGAACCTCGACCGCCATCGGAATGCCGGCGAGGGTACGCCGGAGGGCGATCTGGCCGACTTCGATGCGCCGCCCGATCTGGACCTCCTGGGCCGCGGTAAGCAGAGAGACTTTGCCGATTTCCTTGAGGTAGAGGCGGACCGGGTCTTCGCCCTTCGTCGGGTAAGACCCGTGCGTGTCCTCGGCGGTCGCCCGGGGGGTCTCCTCGGCCTCGTCGTCGACAAGGATCGGCGCCTCCCGCTCGTCCGTCGGTGCCAGCCCAACCGAGGCCGCCGAGCTGCCCTCGGCGGCATCGCGAGTTTCCCTGAATGTCATGGTGTCACCGACTTTCTTTCTTTGAGTTTCCTGTTGGTTCAGATGCGAAATCGGTCCCGAACGTTTCAGCCAACCGGACTTTCATCCCACGAGCATCCGGAGTAGGGTTTATCCCGCCATGACTTTACGGTGATTCCCTGAGTGCCAGCCGGTGCCTGGCCCCGCTTGCGCTCCGCCAGGCTTCTGACCGGGGGACTCGGCCGCCTATTCACGACGGGTGGGCCCTCGGTTCTAAACCGCGACGACCCTTGCGTGAGTTCCAAGTAAACGGGGAGACCCCCTGCCCGGAGCAGCGACTCCACGACCCGACGAGGTCCGCGACCCGACGAGGTCCGCCTGGAGAGGGTAGAATCGACCGCGTGATCCCCCCGAGCGCGAGCTACAGCTTTATCGTCCGGCTACAGATCGCCAGCCGCCCGGGGTCGACCTCGTCGAGACGACACGCGAGCGGACCGAGCGCGACATCACCGT
The DNA here is from genome assembly GCA_003221635.1 of Candidatus Rokuibacteriota bacterium. GTDB lineage: Bacteria > Methylomirabilota > Methylomirabilia > Rokubacteriales > CSP1-6 > AR31. Next base: position 21,227 of record QHSR01000260.1, read on the forward strand.
CAAGGCGCGCGACAGCCTCCATGCGCAGCAGATTGTCAGGCGGCTGAGGCGGTTGGCCGGTGTCCGCATCGGCGCTATCTCCGACCGCACGTTCCTCATGCACATGGGCGGCAAGATCGAGATCCGCAACAAGGTCCCGATTCGTACCCGGGATGATCTCTCGATGGCGTACACACCCGGCGTGGCGCGCGTCTGCCTTGCGATCCGGGACGACCGCCAGCGCGCCTTCTCGCTGACGATCAAACACAATATGGTCGCCGTGGTGACCGATGGCACGGCCGTGCTGGGGCTGGGCGACATCGGCCCGGAGGCGGCGCTGCCGGTGATGGAAGGCAAGGCGATGCTCTTCAAGGAGTTCGCCGGAGTCGACGCGTTTCCCATCTGCCTCGGCACGAAGGACGTCGACAAGATCGTGGAGACCGTGAAGCTCGTGGCGCCCGCGTTCGGTGGCATCAACCTGGAGGACATCGCGGCGCCTCGCTGTTTCGAGATCGAGGAGCGGCTCCGGAAGGAGCTCGATATTCCCGTGTTCCACGACGACCAGCACGGGACGGCGGTCGTGGTGCTGGCGGCCCTGGTCAACGCGCTGAAGATCGTCCGCAAGGACGTGCGGCGGATCCGGGTCGTCGTGACGGGCGTGGGCGCGGCCGGCACTGCCACCATCAAGATTCTTCAGTCGAGCGGCGTGCGCGACATCATCGGCGTCGACGAGCACGGCACCATCCATCGCGGCCGGACACAGGGTATGGACTTCATGAAGCGGTGGGTCGGCGCCGCGACCAACCCCCGTCAGGTCACGGGGGGCCTCGGCGCCGCGCTCGAGAGCGCGGATGTTTTCATCGGCCTCTCGGTTCCCGGGATCTTGAGGCCGCGCGACCTGAAGCGGATGGCGCGCGATCCGATCGTATTCGCCATGGCCAATCCGGAACCCGAGATACGTCCGGAAGAGGCGCACAGGCACGTTCGCATCATGGCGACCGGCCGCTCGGACTACCCGAACCAGATCAACAACGTGCTCTGCTTCCCCGGGTTCTTCCGGGGCCTCCTCGACGCCCGTGCCCGAGCGGTCAACGACGAGATGAAGCTCGCGGCCGCGCGGGCGCTGGCCGCGTGCGTGAGCCGGAGCGAGCTCGGAGAGGAGTACATCATCCCCAGCGTCTTCAACCGGGGCGTGGCGCCCGCCGTGGCCGAAGGGGTGGCGCGCGCCGCGCACGAGACCGCTGCTGCGCGTCGCGGCCGGCGTCTGGACCTTTCCGGAATCCGGTGACGCCTCCTCGCTGGTCGGTCGTCATCCCGGCGTTCAACGAAGCTCGCCGTCTCCCTGCGTTCCTGGACACCGTGGTCGCCTGTTTGGAGGGGCGCGATGAGCCATACGAGGTGATCGTCGTTGATGACGGGTCGACCGACGGGACGTCCGCGATCGTGGAGACCCCCCGGCTCGCGATGGTGAGAGTCCTCAGCTTTCAGCGGAACGCTGGCAAGGGCGCCGCGGTGCGAGCGGGGATGCTGGCGGCCAGGGGGGCCTACCGGCTCTTCGCCGACGCCGACGGCGCCACGCCGATCGCAGAACTGAAGCGGCTCGAGTCGGCGCTGATGGCGGGCGCCGATGTCGCCATCGGCTCGCGCGCGCTCCGGGATCCCGGGGTCTCCGTGGCGGCGCGCCGGCATCGCGTGGCCGCCGGGTTTGTGTTCAACCGGCTCGTCGGGTGGATGGGCCTCGAGGGCATCGCCGACTCGCAGTGCGGCTTCAAGGCGTTCACGGCGGCGGCCGCCGATCGCCTGTTCCAGGCGCTCGCCACTCGCGGCTTCGGTTTCGACGTCGAGCTGCTTCTCCTGGCCCGGGCCGCCGGCTGTCGTATCGTCGAGGTGCCGGTGAACTGGGCCGATCAGCCAGGTAGCAAGGTCGGGGTCCTTCGGCACGGGCCGGGAATGCTGTGGGAGATCGTGCGGGCCCGGCTACGGATGGGGAGGCGGCGTTGAGACTTGCGCGGAGAGTCCTGGAAATCGAGCCCTTCCTGGCGGTCGAGGTGGCGGAGCGGGCACAGGAGCTCGAGCGAGCTGGTATCGACGTGGTGCACCTCGAGTTCGGCGAGCCGGACTTCGAGGCCCCTGCGGTCGTCCGTGAGGCGCTGGAACGTGCGATCAAGGACGGCCGCACCCGCTACACGCACAGCCTTGGAATCCTGCCGCTCCGGGAGGCGATCGCCCAGCACTACGCCACGGCGTACGGGGTGAGCGTCTCCCCCGATCAGGTTCTCGTGACGGCGGGCACCTCCCCGGCGATGCTGCTCCTCTTCGGCCACCTTCTGGATCCCGGTGACGAGGTCGTGCTGAGCGATCCGTACTACGCGTGCTATCCGAACTTCATCCGCTACGCCGACGGCCGGCCGGTCTACGTCGGCGTGACCGAGGAGGACGGCTTCCAATACCGCCCCGAGGCGATCCGGGCGCGGCTCGGCCCGCGCACCCGAGCGATCGTGATCAACTCGCCCGCCAATCCAACCGGCGCCGTCCTGTCCCCGGAGCGTATGGCCGCGATCGCCGAGCTGAGCCGAGAGGACGGCCCCCTCGTCGTGTCCGACGAGATCTATCATGGGCTCAGCTACGTGGGGCGCGACCGGACGATCCTCGAGTTCACCGACCGAGCCTTCGTGCTCAATGGCTTTTCGAAGGCCTACGCCATGACGGGCTGGCGGCTCGGCTGGGTGATCGCGCCGCGCGAGCACATCCGCACGCTGCAGAAGCTCTACGGCAACTTCTTCATCTCGACGAACGAGTTCGTGCAGTGGGCCGGCGTCGCCGCCCTGCGCGAGGCGGGCGACGAGAGCCGTCGCTTCCGCGCCATCTTCGACGACCGGCGGCGGGCGATGATCGCCGGCTTGCGGGCGATCGGTTTCGGCGTCGGCACCGAGCCGACCGGCGCGTTCTACGTCCTGGCGAACGCGCGACACCTCGCCGCGGATTCGGTGAGGCTCGCCCGCGAGCTCCTCGAGTCGAGCCACGTGGCCGTCACGCCGGGCGCAGCCTTCGGCGCCAACGCCGAGGGTTATCTACGGTTCTCGTACGCTTCGTCACTCGAGCGCATCCAGGAGGGCCTCGATCGCCTCCGCCGTTTCCTCGCCACACGGCGTCGAGCCGAAGGCCGTCAGGGTCTCCCCGCCATCCCCTAGTCTAGGGAGCGTCTCATGAGAGAGTCACGAGAGGCCAAGCGGGCGCGCGCCCGCAAGATTGTTCGCGCGCTCAAGAAGGCCTATCCCGACGCCAAGATCGCTCTCGATTTCGAGAATCCGCTCGAACTCCTGGTGGCCACGATTCTCTCCGCCCAGTGCACCGACGAGCGTGTGAACATGGTGACGCCGGCGCTCTTCGAGAAGTACCGGAGCGCCGGCGACTATGCGCGCGCCGAGGCCGCCACGCTGGAGCAGGAAGTCCGCTCGACCGGGTTCTACCGTGCGAAGTCCCGCGCGATCATCGGGATGGCGAAGGCCCTCGTCGACAAGCACGGCGGCGAGGTGCCACGGCTTCGAGAAGCCCTGAGGGAGCTCCCCGGCGTGGGCCTCAAGACAGCGAACGTGATCCTCGGGAACGCGTTCGGGGAGCAGGCGATCGCGGTCGACACGCACGTGTTCCGTGTCTCCCAGCGACTGGGCCTGGCGCGCGCCGAAGATCCCGACGAGATCCACGATCAGCTCGTGGAGGTGCTGCCACCAGGCGAGTGGACGCTGGCAAGCCACCTCTTCCAGAGCCACGGACGCCGATGCTGCTCCGCGAAGAAGCCTCTGTGCCCGGCGTGTCCGGTGCGGACACTGTGTCCATGGCCCGGCAAGACCAAGATTCGTTGACAGGCCCTATCTTCTCCTTTAGAGTAGGCGTCACAAATTTTTCTATCCGGACGCCTACTTAGAGCCGTCAAGTTAGAGCCGTCATTAGAGCCGTCAAGGGGAAGCTGATGCCGACGCCGATGCCGAAGGAAAACGAAATCGAGCGCAAGTGGTTCATCGTGGACGCCCAGGGCCAGGTACTTGGACGCCTCGCGAGCCGCATTGCGTCAATCCTGCGCGGAAAGCACAAACCGACATTCGTGCCTCACCTCGACGTCGGTGACCACGTCGTGGTGGTCAACGCCGCGAAGGTGCACCTCACGGGGCGCAAGCTTCGAGACAAGCAATACCGCTGGCACTCCGGTTACATCGGAGGCTTGCGCGAGGTCCGAGCCGAGACGATGCTCAAGACCCACCCCGAGCGAGTCGTTGAGTGGGCAGTCCAGGGTATGCTGCCGAAAAACCGTCTGGGGAAGGCCATGGCGAAGAAGATGAAAGTCTACCGCGGCGCGACGCATCCTCACCAGGCGCAACGGCCTGAAACCCTCACGACGAAGGCCGAGGTTCGTTGATGGCCGCCGTGGTCGACAGGTTTTACGCGACGGGCCGCCGCAAGACGTCGGTCGCGCGGGTATGGATCCGGCCCGGGGCCGGGCGAATGATCGTGAATCGGCGGGCCTTCGAGGACTACTTCCCGCGTGAGACCCTTCGAATGATCATTGCGCAGCCGCTGGAGGTCACGAGCACGGTCGGGCAGTTCGACGTCTTCGTGACCGTCGGTGGCGGCGGCCCGACCGGCCAGGCGGGCGCGGTTCGCCACGGGCTCGCCCGGGCGCTCGCGCGCTTCGACGAGAAGTTCCGACTCCCCCTCAAGAAGGCGGGTCTCCTCACCCGCGACCCGCGGATGCGCGAGCGGAAGAAGTACGGCCAGCCGGGCGCTCGCCAGAAGTTCCAGTACTCGAAGCGCTAGTGCCAGGGCGGTCCGCCATGGTCCGTGTCGCCGTCGCCGGTGCGAGTGGCTATATGGGGGCCGAGCTCCTCCGACTGCTCTCCGTCCACCCGAAGGTCGTCCTGACCGGAGTGACGTCCGACCGCCTCGCCGGCGAGCCGGTCGGAAAGGCGTATCCGCACTTGCGCGGGATCAACGATCTCAGGTTCCACGACCTGGATCCCGAGTGGCTCGCCGGTGTCGCCGACGTGGTGTTCCTCGCGCTGCCCCACATGGAGTCGCAGAAGGCGGTGCCGGTCGTGCGCGGCCACGGTGGCCGGGCGATCGACCTGTCGGCCGACTACCGTCTGCACAACCCGGACGACTACGTCACGTGGTACAAGGCGCCGCACATCGACCTGCCCGGGCTCGCCGACGCGGTCTACGGATTGCCAGAGCTGCACCGGAAGGCGATCGCGCCCGCGTCGCTCATCGCCGCGCCAGGCTGCTATCCGGCCGGCGCCGTGCTCGCCACGGCCCCGCTCTTGAGATCTGGGCTCGCTCGGCTCGACGGGATCGTGATCGATGGCAAGTCCGGCGTCACGGGCGCCGGCGCGCAGGGCCGGAAGATCGATCCGATGTACCTCTACACCGAAGCCAACGAGAACGTTCAGGCGTACGGGATGGCCGCGCACCGGCACACGCCGGAGATCGAGCAAGAGCTGAGCGCCCTCGCGGGCGCTCCGCTGCGGGTCGCCTTCACGCCGCACCTCGTGCCGCTGAACCGCGGACTCTTCACGACAGCATCGGTGCCCCTCGCCACGATGCTGACGACGAGCCGCTTGCTGGACGTGTACCGAGAGTTCTACGCCGGAGAGCCCTTCGTGCGTGTCCTCGACGAGGGCGAGCGCCCGACGACGCGCGCCGTCGTCGGCTCCAATTACTGTGACGTCGCCGTGGTGGCGGATCCGCGCACCGGCCGAGCCGTATGCGTGTCGGCCATCGACAACCTGGGCAAGGGGGGCGCGGCGAACGGCGTTCAGAACTTGAACGTCATGTGCGGCTGGAGCGAGCGGACGGGCCTCGAGGCGCCGCCAGTGTACCCCTAGCCATGGCGTCGGGAGACCTCGAGTGGCTTGACGGTGGCGTCACGGCGGTGGCCGGGATCCTCGCCGGCGGCATCGTGGCGGGCATCAAGCCGAGCGGCAAGAAAGACCTCGCGCTGATCTATTCCGAAGGGCGCGCCGGTGCTCGTGTCGAGAGAGCACGTGCGGGGCGGTCAGGCCCAGGCGATCGTGGCGTGCAGCGGCTGTGCCAATGTCTGCACCGGCGAGCGTGGGATCCAGGACGCGCGCGAGATGACGCGCCTCGTCGGCGAGCTACTGCGGATTCCCGCGAACCACGTGCTGGTCGCGTCGACCGGCGTCATCGGAGTCCCGCTGCCGATGGACAAGATCCGCGCCGCCCTGCCGACGCTCGCGAAGTCCCTGTCTCCCCAGGGGGGTCGCGCGGCGGCCGAGGCCATTCTCACGACCGACACGCGGACCAAGGAGGCAGCGCTGCGCGTTGAAGTCGGCGGTCGCCCGGTCACGATCGGCGGGATCGCGAAGGGGGTGGCGATGCTCGAGCCCCACCTCGCCACGATGTTCTGCTTCGTGGCGACGGACGCGGTCGTCGCGCGCGGCGCGCTCGACCCGGTCGTCCGGCGCGCGGTCGATCGGTCCTTCAATCGCACGACTATCGATTCCGACCAGTCCACCAGCGACACCGTCGCGGTGCTGGCGAACGGCCTCGCCGAGAACACGCCGCTCGAGTCCGGGGCTCGTGGCCTGCGGCAGTTTGCCGACGGCCTGGAGGCGGTGATGACGAAGCTGGCGCGCATGCTGGCTGCCGACGGCGAGGGCGCGACGAAGCTGGTCACGGTCGTCGTGCGCGGCGCCACGAGTCGGCGAGACGCCCTGCTCGCGGCGCGCACCGTCGCGAACTCGCCGCTGGTCAAGACCGCGATCAACGGAGGGGACCCTAACTGGGGCCGGATCATGATGGCGCTCGGCAAGTCGCCGGCGCGCGTCGAGCAGGAGAAGGTCTCGATCGCGTTCGGCGACGAGCGCCTGGTCGAGCGGGGGATGCTGAAGGAAGGTGTGCGCCTGGAGCGAGTTCGGGAGATCATGGGGAAGTCGGAATACGACATCACGATCGACCTGGGCCTCGGCCGCGGCGAGGACCGCGTCTGGACGTGCGATCTCAGCGAGGAATACGTGCGTCTCAATGCAAAGTACACGACGTAGCTCACCATCACGCACGCCGCGCATTTTCGGTGGTAGTGCGTGCCGGGACCGCGAAGAGCGGCCGGGCATGCCTATTGAGTGCGGCGGAGGCCAACCGAAGGAGGATCCATGGCGACGTTGACAATGAAGGAACTGCTCGAGGCCGGGGTGCATTTCGGCCATCAGACCAAGCGCTGGAACCCGAAGATGCAGAAATACATCTTCGGCGAGCGCAACGGCATCTACATCATCGACCTCCAGAAGACGCTCAAGAAGTTCCGGGAGGCGTACGCATTCGTGCGCGACCTCGCCGCCGGCGGGGGCACCGTGCTCTTCATCGGGACCAAGAAGCAAGCTCAGGAGACCGTCTTCGAAGAGGCGAGTCGATGCGGAATGTTCTACGTCAACCAGCGGTGGCTGGGCGGGACGCTGACGAACTTCGCGACGATCCGCAAGTCCATCACCCGGCTCAAGAAGCTCGAGGAGATGAAGGAGACCGGCGAGTACGAGCGGCTGCCGAAGAAAGAGGCTCTGGAGCTCGACCGCGAGCGGGAGAAGCTCGAGAAAGCGCTCGTCGGCATCAAGGCGATGGACCAGCTGCCGGCGGCCGTGTTCATCATCGACCCCCGCAAGGAGAAGATCGCGGTGGCCGAGGCGCAACGGCTCGGCATCTCGATCGTGGCGATCGTGGACACCAACTGCGACCCGACCGGGATCGACTATCCGGTTCCCGGCAACGACGACGCGATCCGGGCGGTGCGGCTGATCACCTCGCGGATCGCCGACGCGATCAACGAGGGCCGCGGCACCCTGTCGAAGGACGAGGGCGAGGCGGCGGCGCCGGAGGGAGCCGCCGAGGGAGCCGAGCTGGCGGCGGCCGAGGCGGAAAACTAACCATGGCCGCAACCGCGCAGTTGGTGCGGGAGCTCCGCGATCGGACGGGCGCGGGCGTGATGGACTGCAAGGAAGCGCTGCAGGCGACCGCGGGCGATCTGCAGGGCGCCGTCGAGTATCTGAGGAAGAAGGGGTTGGCGCAGGCGGCCAAGCGGTCCCACCGGGACGCGCGCGAGGGTGCGGTCGGGACCTACGTCCATCCCGGCGCGAAGCTCGGGGTGCTCGTCGAGGTCAACTGCGAGACGGACTTCGTCGCGCGAACCGAGGCCTTCCAGGATCTCGTCAAGGACCTTGGCATGCAGGTCGCGGCGGCCAATCCCGCGTACGTCGCGCGCGAGGACGTCCCGGGCGAGGTGGTCGACAAGGAGCGCGAGATCTACCGCGGCCAGCTCGCCGACCAGAAGAAGCCGGCCCAGGTCATCGACAAGATCATCGAGGGTAAGCTCGAGAAGTTCTACACCGAGCAGTGCCTGCTCGAGCAGCCGTTCATCAAGGACGCTACCGGCAAGACGAAGGTCCGTGACCTCGTCGACGGCGTGAACGCCAAGACCGGTGAGCGAATCCTCGTCAAGCGGTTCGCCCGGTTCCAGGTGGGCGAGGCGGGGTAGATGACGGGGGCCGCCGGCTCCGGCCGCCCGGCGTATCGCCGCATCGTCCTGAAGCTTTCAGGGGAAGCGCTCGCCGGGGGCCAGGGTTACGGAATCGATCCGCTCGTGCTCGATCGGATCGCCGCAGAGGTGCGCGACGTGGCCTCGCTCGGCGTGCAGATCGCGATCGTCATGGGCGGTGGCAACATCTTCCGCGGGGTCGCCGCGAGCACTGGCGGGATGGACCGCGCCACCGCCGACTACATGGGCATGCTGGCGACGATCATCAACGCGCTGGCCCTGCAGGACGCGCTCGAGAAGTCCAGCCTGCAAACGCGCGTCCTGTCCGCGATCGAGATGCGCGCGGTCGCCGAGCCGTACATCCGTCGCCGGGCGATCCGCCACCTGGAAAAGGGGCGCGTCGTGATCTTCGCCGCCGGCACCGGCAACCCGTTCTTCACCACCGACACCGCGGGCGCGTTGCGCGCCGTCGAGATCGGCGCCGACGTGATCATCAAGGCGACGAAGGTCGACGGGATCTACTCGGCCGATCCGAAGCTGGACAAGAACGCGCAGCGCCTGGTCCACGTGACGTACATCGAGGTGCTCAACCGTGGTCTCCAGGTCATGGATGCCGCCGCGATTTCTCTCTGCATGGACAACAAGCTGCCGATCATCGTCTTCGACCTGACGCGACCCGGTAATATCAAGCGAATCGTCCTCGGCGAGGCCGTGGGCTCGATCGTGTCGGTGGGAGGGTGACGCGATATGGCGGATATGCAGCCTGTGCTGAGGGAGGTCGAAACGAAGATGACGGGCGCTCTCGAGGCGCTCGGGCGAGAGTTCGCAGCCGTCCGTACCGGCCGCGCTTCCGCCGGCCTGCTCGACGGGATCCGCGTCGACTACTACGGGACGCCGACGCCGGTGAACCAGATGGCGTCCATCTCGGTTCCGGACGCGCGGACCCTGGTGATCCAGCCCTGGGAGGCCAGCCAGCTCAAGGCCATCGAAAAGGCGATCATGGCCTCCGATCTCGGCCTGACGCCGGTCAACGACGGAAAGATCGTCCGCCTGGCGATGCCGTCGCCGACCGAGGAGCGGCGCAAGCAGCTCGCGAAGACCGTGCACAAGATCGCCGAGGAATCGCGGGTCGTGGTCCGCAACATCCGCCGCGAGGCGAACGACCGGCTCAAGGCGCTGTCCAAGGACAAGAAGATCTCCGAGGACGAGGAACGGCGGGGCCACGATCAGATTCAGAAGACCACCGACAAGTACGTGGGGCAGGTCGACGAGCTTCTCAAGAAGAAGGAGCAGGAGATCTTGTCATTCTAGCGTTCCGCGAGCTGACCGTTTCATGACTCTGACCGACCGCGAGACGGAGCTGCTGGACGCCGCCCGCTCGCAGCCCGTCCCCGAGCACGTCGCCGTCATCATGGACGGCAACGGGCGCTGGGCGACTCGCCGCGGGCTGCCCCGCGTCGCCGGCCATCGCGAGGGCGTGAAAGCCGCGCGGGCGATCGTGCGCGCGGCCGACACGCTCGGGCTCCGGTACCTCACGCTCTACGCGTTCTCGACGGAAAATTGGAGCCGCCCGCTGGACGAGGTCTCGACGCTCATGAATCTGCTCGAGCGCTCGATCCACTCCGAGCTCCCCGAGCTGATGGCGCGCAACGCTCGGCTCCGCGTCCTGGGTCGCCCGCACGGGGTGCCCGCGGGCGTGCGCCGCGGCATCGACCACGTGGTGCACGAGACCCGGAACAACACCGGGTTGACGGTGCTGATGGCCTTCAACTACGGGGGCCGCGACGAGCTGCTCGACGCGTTCCGGACGCTGGCGCGCCAGGTCCAGGCGGGCGATCTCAAGCCCGACGACATCTCGGAAAAGGACGTCAGTGGGGCCCTCTACACGGCTGACATCCCGGATCCCGATCTCCTGATCCGCACGAGCGGCGAGATGCGGATCTCGAACTTCCTCCTGTGGCAAGTCGCCTACACCGAGCTGCTGATCACGCCGATCCTCTGGCCCGATTTCGGGCCCGTCGATCTCTATCGCGCCGTGGCCGAGTTCCAGGGACGCACGCGCCGATTCGGAAAGGTGTGAGGTGGGCAAGGCCGAGGTGGCAAGCGTGACCGTACGCGATACCGTGGGCGGGGTGCCGGCGGTCTGGAGGCGCCTGGCCAGCGCGGTGGTGCTGATTCCGGCGTTCGTGTGGGTCACGGCGGGCGCTCCGGCGTGGATGTTTCAGACGCTGGTGGTCGCGGCGAGCGCCCTGGCGTGCGCGGAGCTCGCCCGGATGTTCGAGCGTACCGGGCGCCCGATCCACACGTGGCTCACCGTTGGTGTCGGCGCGGCGTTCAGCGCGAGCTTCGCGACGAGCCTCTACACGGTTGCGCGTGACGGCGGCGGGAGCCTCCGATTGATGCCGGCGCCCGAACTGGCGCTCGTCGTCGGCGTGGGGCTCATCCTGAGCGCGCCCCTCTGGAGCGCGGGACGCGCTCCGGTGGAGTCCACCGCCAACACGCTGTTCGGCACCGTGTACGTCGGCTGGCTCCTGGGCTACGCCATCTGGCTCCAGGGCCGCGCCGACGGACCGTTCCTGGTATTGTTCCTCGTCGGCGTGACGTGGGCCGGCGAGTCGGCGGCCTACCTGGTCGGGTCGGCGGTCGGTCGCCACCCCATAGCGCCGGTGCTGAGCCCGCGCAAGACCGTGGAGGGCTCCATCGCACAGCTCGTGGTCTCGATCGCGGCCGGGCTCGGGCTCGGCGTATGGCTCCTGCCCGCGTGCAGCCTCGTGGGCGCGGCCGGTGCCGGAGCGTTCCTCGGCGTGATCGGGCAGGTGGGAGATCTCGCCGAATCCGCGATCAAGCGGAGCATCGGGACCAAGGACGCGGGCGACCTCATCCCGGGCCACGGCGGCATGCTCGATCGGATCGACAGCCTTCTGTTCAACGCCCCGGCCCTTTACTTTTACTCGCTGTACGCATGGTGCTGCCCATGAAGCAGATCACCCTGCTCGGTGCGACGGGATCCATCGGCCTGCGCACGCTGGATCTCGTGTCGAGCTTTCCCGAGGAGTTCGTGGTGGCGGGCCTGGCGGCCCGCGGGTCGAACGTCGATCGAGTCGCGGACCTATGCAGGAAATACTCACCGCGCGCCGTAGCGCTGCTGGATGTGGAGGCTCGCGACCGACTGGCGCGACTCCTTCCGGCGCCGCGGCCCGAGCTTCTCGCCGGTCCCGAGGGGCTCGTGACGCTCGCCCGAGACGTGAAGGCCGACATCGTCGTCTCGGCTCTCGTGGGCGGCGCCGGGCTACTCCCGACCATGGCGGCGATCCAGGCGGGCCGGACAGTCGCGCTCGCCAACAAAGAGACGCTCGTGATGGCCGGCCGTCTGATGACGGCGGCCGCCCGGGCGCGCGGTGTGAAGCTCCTGCCGGTCGACTCCGAGCACAGCGCCGTCTTCCAGTGCCTCGCCGGCCACAGCCGAGCCGACGTCCATCGGGTCCTCCTCACGGCGTCCGGCGGCCCCTTCCGCGAGACGCCGAAGGCCCGGCTCGCGACCGTCACCGTGGAGGACGCGCTGCAGCATCCGACGTGGAAGATGGGGGCCAAGATCACGATCGACTCGGCAACGCTGATGAACAAAGGGCTCGAGATCATCGAGGCGCGATGGCTCTTCGATCTGGCGCCGGATCAGGTTCAGGTCGTTGTGCATCCACAGTCGATCGTGCACTCGATGGTCGAATACATCGACGGGGCCGTGATCGCCCAGCTCGGCGTGGCGGACATGGGGGTGCCAATCCTCTACGCGCTGACCTATCCCGAGCGGCGGCCAACGCCGGCCGCACGACTCGACCTCGCGCGCATCGGCCAGCTGACGTTCTCCGAGCCCGACGTGGACAAGTTCCCGTGCTTGCGGCTGGCACGGGCCGCGCTCGAGGCCGGCGGCGCGGCGCCCGTGATCCTGAATGCGGCGAACGAGGTCGCGGTGGCCGCGTTCCTCGACCGGCGGATCGGGTTCACCGAGATCGCGGAGCTCATCCAGGAGGCGCTCGACCACGGGCGGGCCGGCGAGTTCGCGTCGATCGAGGCATGCGTCGCCGTCGACGCCGAGACCCGCCAGGCCGTGCAGCGGTCGATCGATGTCCGCCGCGGAGGCCCTCGCGCGTGACCACCGTTCTCTCCTTCGTCGTCGTCATCGGCGTCCTCATCCTCGTCCACGAGTTCGGACATTTCTTCGTCGCCCGGTGGACGGGGGTCGGAGTCGAGCGGTTCTCGATCGGCTTTGGACCGGTGCTGCTACGGTGGCGTAGCAAGGAGACCGAGTACTGCCTCTCGGCGATCCCCATGGGCGGCTACGTGAAGATGGTGGGAGAGGAGAATCCCCTGGAAGGAGGCGGCGCCCTCGCCTTCGATCCCGACAAGGCGTTCGCACTGAAGCCCCTCTGGGCGCGCTTCCTGATCGTGTTCGCCGGGCCCGGGATGAACTTTGTCCTGGCCGCGCTGATCTTCAGCATCATCCTGGCGACTGTGGGGCGTCCGGTATGGCCGGCCGTCGTGGGGCGCGTCGCGAACGACGGCCCGGCGGTGGCCGCCGGTCTGCAGTCGGGCGACGTGGTGATCGCCGCCGACGGACGCCAGATCAAGTTCTGGGAGGATCTCGATCGTGTGGTCGCGGCTTCCCAGGGCCGTGCTCTCCGGCTGACGATCACTCGGGACGGGGTGGAGCGCGAGATCCAGGTCGCGCCCCGGCGAATCACCATCCGTGACCCGATCTTCAAGGAACAACGGGAGGTGTGGGATCTCGGGGCGGGGCCGCAGCTCACGCCCCAGATCGGGACAGTCACTCCGGACTCTCCAGCGGAGCGAGGTGGTCTAGGGGCTGGCGACGCCGTCGCCGCGGTCGCGGGACAGCCGGTGTTTACGCCCGAGGAGCTCATGCAGGCGATCCAGAAGCGCGGCGGCCAGACGTTCGACATTGTGGTCCAGCGTGACGGCAAGCCGGTCACCGTGAAGGTGACGGCGACGACCGTGAAGGAGAAGAACCCCGCCGGCCAAGACGTCGAGATCGGACGCATCGGCGTCGGCATCGTCACCAAGGTGGTTCACTACGAGACCTACAACCCGGTCCTCGCCGTCGGCTACGGCACTGTGAGGACCTGGGAGATGACGGTGCTCACGGCCAAGGGGCTCTGGAAGCTCGTGACGCTCGAGCTGCCGCTCTCGAACCTGGGCGGCCCGATTCAGATCGCGGCGGAAGGCGAACGTCAGCGTCGGGAGGGGCTTCCCTCGCTCGCGCTCTTCACGGCGGTCATCAGCGTGAACCTCGCCGTCCTCAACTTGCTGCCGGTGCCGATGCTGGACGGCGGACACCTCCTGTTCTTCGTCATCGAGGGCGTCCTGGGTCGCCCCGTCTCGCTCAAGAAGCGCGAGGCGGCCCAGCAGCTCGGGCTCGTTCTTCTGCTGCTCCTGATGGTGTTCGCGATTTACAATGACCTCGTCCGGATCGATGCCTTCAAGATCTTCAGATAGGACGGCGCAATGATCGCACGGCGGAAGACGCGGCAGATCGAGGTCGGCCGGATCAAGATCGGCGGGGGTGCGCCCATCACCGTGCAATCGATGACCAAGACCGATACGCGCGACGTGCAGGCGACGCTGCTGGAGATCTGGTCGCTCGAGGCGGCCGGCTGCGACATCGTCCGCTGCGCCGTCCCGGTCCGGGAAGCCGCCGAGAAGCTCGGCGAGATCAAGCGCCAGATCCGGATCCCGCTGGTGGCGGACATTCACTTCAACTACAAGCTGGCGCTCATCGCGCTCGAGCAAGGGGTGGACGGGCTCCGACTGAATCCCGGGAACATCGGCGGCAAGGGGTTCGTCCAGGAGGTCGTCAACGTCGCCAAGGAAAAGCGGATCCCGATCCGCATCGGGGTCAACGGAGGGTCGCTCGAGAAGGATCTCCTCGCGAAGTATGGTGGACCCAGCGCCGAGGGGATGGTCGAGTCGGCGCTCCGTCACATCCAGATCCTCGAGGATTTGAACTATCCGGAGATGAAGATCTCGCTGAAGGCTTCCGATCCCCTGATGATGATCGAGGCCTACCGGATGCTCGCCGACCAGGTCGACTACGCGTTCCACCTCGGCGTCACCGAAGCCGGCACACCGGGTGTCGGCACGATCAAGTCAGCGATCGGGCTCGGCGCGCTCCTCTCGGAAGGGATCGGCGACACGATCCGTGTCTCCCTCTCGGCGGATCCCACCGAAGAAGTCCGCGTGGGGATCGACATTCTCAAATCGCTCGGGCTCCGGAAGGGCGGCCTGACGTTCGTGTCGTGCCCCTCGTGCGGGCGCGCCGACGTCGACCTGGTGAAGCTCGCGAAAGAGGTCGAGGACGAGTTCAAGGGGCTGAACGAGGAGATCCACATCGCGGTGATGGGATGCGAAGTGAACGGTCCCGGCGAGGCGCGCGCGGCGGATATCGGTGTCGCCGGAGGTCGGGGGATCGGGCTCATCTTCAAGAACGGTGACGTGATTCGCAAGGTGCCGGAGAAGGAGATCGTCCAGGCGATGCGCGAGGAAGTCGACAAGTTCATCGCCGAGCGCAAGGCCGCGAAGACGGCGGCCGTGGAGGCCGAGTGATGGGACAGTACAACACCCACGTTTTCGTGTGCACGTCGGGCGACTCGTGTCCGACCCAGGGCAACGTCGAGCAATTCGTGAAGTATCTCCGGGACGAGGCCACCAAGGCTGGTCTCAAGACCGACGTCAGGGTCAACAAGGCGGGCTGCTTCTCTCAGTGCGGCCACGGTCCGATGATGGTGGTCTACCCGGACAACGTCTGGTACGGTGGCGTGCAGGAGGCGGACTTGAAGGAGATCTTCGAGTCCCACATCAGAGACGGTAAGCCCGTCGCCCGCCTGATCTACGATCCCGGGGTCAAGGGAGCCAACAAGAAGCCGGGCTACAAGTAACCGCGCCTCCACACCGGGGGCGCGCTTCGTGGTGCAAGAATTGCGCGCCTGAGTCTTGCCTCCGCTCGGAACCCGTGCTAAAGTCCTGAAAAAGTGGGCGTTGCCCGCTTTTTTTAGTTTTGTGGTCCGGCAGGGATGGACGTGTATGGACGAAGCGGAAAGGATCACCCAGATCGAAGAGGCGCTCACACCGGTGGTGGCAGACCATGGGCTGCACCTCGTGGACCTCGAGTGGCGCGCACTGCGGCCGCGAGGGCTGCTGCGCCTTTATGTCGACAAGGCGGGCGGCGTGGGGATCGGCGAGTGCGAACGACTGAGCCGGGAGATCGGTGACGTGCTCGATGCGGCCGCCTTGATCGAGGGAGGCTATGATCTCGAGGTTTCGTCGCCGGGGCTCGACCGGCAGCTGCGGAAGGAGCGGGAATACCGCTGGGCGGTCGGCAGGCAGGTCCGGTGCTGGCTTGCGGGCGGTGCCGAGGTACGCGGTCGGCTGACGGCGGTGACCGCCGAGCAGCTGGTCCTCGACCGCGGAGGCGAGCGGGTCGAGCTTGGACGAGCCGACGTCACGAAGGCGCGGCTGGAGGCGGAGGTCCCCTGGCCCCGCAAGGCGTAGAATCTCAGGCAGATTGCGGATCTCATGAACCGAGAGCTGATCAGCGTCATCGAGCAGATCGGACGGGAGAAGGGGATCGACAAGGAGATCCTCTTCGAGGCGGTGGAGTCTGCCCTCCAGTCGGCGTGCCGGAAGTCGCACTCCAGCATCGACAACATTCGGATCGAGATCGACCGGAAGACGGGCGAGTTCTGCGCGTACTTGCGCAAACGGGTCGTCGATGAGGTCACCGATCCGGAGGCGGAGATCAGCCTTGCGGAGGCCAAGAAACTGAACACCGAGGCCGAGCTGGACGGGGAGCGCGAGATCAAGCAGGAGCGCCCACCTCAGGATCTGGGCCGAATCGCAGCGCAGACCGCCAAGCAGGTCATCCTCCAGAAGGTGCGGGACGCCGAGCGCGAGGGGATCTACTCGGAGTTCGCCGGCAAGGAAGGCCAAATTCTCCGAGGCATCGTCCATCGCATCGAGAAGCGCAACGTGATCCTCGAGATCGGCAAGGCGGAGGCTATCCTGCCGGAGCGCGAGCAGATCCCGGGCGAGCGCTACAATCCGGGTGACCGGATCCGTGCGTTCGTCCTCGAGGTGCGGCGCACCGCCAAGGGTCCGCAAATCTCGCTCTCGCGTACGCATCCCGGCTACCTGGCGCGACTCTTCCAGACCGAGATTCCCGAGATCCAGGAAGGAATCGTCCTCGTGAAGGCGACGGCACGAGAGGCGGGGGAGCGCGCGAAGGTCGCGGTCGCGTCGACGAAGCGCGACGTCGACCCGATCGGCGCCTGTGTCGGCCTGCGCGGCACGCGCATCCAGGTCATCAGTCGCGAGTTGCGCGGCGAGAAGATCGACATCATCGAGTGGTCGCACGATCCCGCGACCTTCGTGGCGCGGGCACTGTCGCCGGCCAAGGTCTCGTCGGTGGTGATCAACGAGGTTGCGGACGGCGAGGGTCAGCCGTCGGCCGTGGTGATCGTGCCGGACAATCAGCTGTCCCTGGCCATCGGCAAGAAAGGTCAGAACGCGCGGCTGGCCGCGAAATTGACGGGCATGCGCATCGACATCAAGAGCGAGTCCGAGGTCGAGACGGAGCGCTCTCCGGCCGAAGCGCCGCTCGCCGAGGATCGCGCCGCGCTGGCGGCGCTGCCCGGGGTTGGCCCGGAGCTCGTCGACGCCCTGGTGGCCGCGGGGCTCGGCTCGCCTGCGGCGATCGTCAAAGCTGGACGCGAGAAGCTGGCTCTGGTCGCCGGAGTCGGTGACCGAATGGACGCGATCTACTCGGATGCGGAAAAGCATGTGGCGTCGCAGAGCGCCATCGTGGGGGATCACCTCAGCCAGCCGGAGGCCCCCGAGGAGACCTCGACGCCCGCATGAGGACGGGACCCAACCGAACGTGTCTCGGGTGCCGCCGGGCCCGCCCGAAGGGATGGCTGGTGCGTTTGGTGCGGCTAGGGAGTGGAATAGTCGTGGTGGATCCGAGCGCGGCGGCCGCGGGGCGTGGCGCGTACGTGTGTCCCGAAGCCGCGTGTGTGGAGCACGCGTTGAGCCGCGGTCGGCTCGCCCACGCCTTCAAGAAGCCCTGTGCGCCGAGTCCGGACCTGGCGGCGGAGGTGCAAGCCGCCGGCGATCGCGGGGCCGGGGCCCCCGCGGGCGAGGCCTCTTCCGGGTGCGATATGTTCGAGACCGGCGCGATGGCAGTGAGAGCGTGAGGAAGGTGAGGGGACTGTGCCAGCGGCAAAGATAAAGGTCATCGAGCTTGCCAAAGAACTCGGCGTGACGAGCAAAGATCTGATGGTCGCGGCCGAGGAGATGGGTCACAAGGGCGTTCGCGCGATGAGTCCCGTCGACAGCACACTCGCGAATGCGCTGCGGGTGAAGCTCGGTAAGGGTCGCGAGCTGCCCGAGGCGCCGAAGCCGAAGCGCGTGGCGAGGCCGAAGGAGCTCGGGGACGCCACGGCGGCGGAGGCGGCACCGAAGAAGCCGGGGCGCGCGAAGAAGGTCAAAACCGATGAGGGGGAGACGCCCGCGGAGATCAAGCCCGCGGCGACGATCGTGAAGCCCAAACCGGCCGTGCCGGCGCCGGACGTTGTCCCCGAACCGGCGTTCGTCCCGGTCCCTGAGCCGGAGATCCTTGCGGAACCGACCGTCGTCGCGGCGCCGCCGCCGCCACCCGAGTTGCCTGCCGTGATGAAGCCGGCCGCGACCGTGACGCCACTAGCGCCGGGGACGAAGAAGCCGGAGCCGAAGATCGTTCCGTTCCGTCCCATCGAGCGTCCCGCGCCCGGGCCGCGCCCCTCGCGCCAGCCGGCGGGCCCGTTCGCGCCCCCGCGCGTCACGGTGTCGCCGGCCCGCCCGGCTGGCCCCACCCTACCGCCGAGGCCCGCTCCTATGCCAGTAGCTCCGGCGCTGGCCCGCCCGGCGGCGGTGACGGCCGCTCCCGCGGCTGTGGCACCGGCTGCCGTCGCCGCGACCGTCGTCGTCGAAGAGCCACCGACGCCGGTCGAGGTGAGACGAGAGCTCATCCGCGTGCCCGAGTCGGTCACGGTTGGTGAGCTCGCCGAGAAGATGCGCCGGAAGTCGGGGGAAGTGATCAAGGCGCTCGTCGAGCTCGGCGTGATGGCCACGGTCAACGAGCTACTCGACCCCACGGCCGCGAAGCTCGTGGCCGACAAGTTCAATTTCGACGTCGAGATCCGTTCGGTGGAAGGCGACGTCGTCGACGAGGAAGACCTCGATCCGAGTCAGCTCGCGCTGCGCCCGCCGGTGGTCACGGTCATGGGCCACGTCGACCACGGCAAGACGTCGCTGCTGGACGCCATCCGGAAATCGAAGGTCGCCGAAAAGGAGTTCGGCGGGATCACTCAGCACATCGGCGCCTATCAGGTCACGACTTCGCACGGCAAGGTGACCTTCCTGGACACGCCGGGCCACGAGGCCTTCACGGCGATACGGGCTCGCGGAGCCCAGGCGACGGACATCGTCATCCTGGTCGTCGCCGCGGACGATGGCGTCATGCCTCAGACGCAGGAGGCGATCAACCACGCGCGCGCCGCCAATGTGCCGATCATCGTCGCGGTGAACAAGGTCGACAAGCCAGAGGCCGACCCCGACCGCGTGAAGCGCGAGCTGTCGAACCTGAATCTCGTGCCGGAAGAGTGGGGTGGCCAGACGATCTTCGTGCCGACCTCGGCAAAACGCGGCACCGGGATCGACCAGCTTCTGGAGATGACCGCGCTCCAGTCGGAGATCCTCGAGCTCAAGGCCAACGCGGGCCGCGCGGCCAAGGGCGTCATCATCGAGGGCCGGCTCGATCGAGGCCGCGGACCGGTGGCCACCGCGCTGATCCAGAACGGCACCCTGAAGGAGGGCGATGCGGTCGTGGTGGGCTCGTACTCCGGACGCGTGCGCTCCCTGATCGACCCGTCCGGGAAGAAGGTCAAGACCGCCGGCCCCTCCGACCCTGTCGAGATCCAGGGGCTCTCGGGTGTGCCGGCCGCCGGCGACGTGCTGGTGGCGGTCTCGGACGAGCGCAAGGCGCGGCAGATCGCGACCATGCGACTCGAGCGTGAGAAGGCGAAGGGCAAGACCGCGACGCGCATCACCCTGGAGGGGCTGCAGAAGCAGATCCAGACGGGCGAGGTGAAGGAGCTGCGGCTCATTCTGAAAGCCGACGTCCAGGGCTCGGTCGAGGCGCTGGCGGAGTCGCTCGAGCGCCTGTCGACGGACGAGGTGAAGCTGAAGGTCATCCACAGCTCGGTCGGTATGATCACCGAGAGCGATGTCATGCTCGCCTCGGCGTCCAACGCGATCGTGCTGGGGTTCAACGTGAAGGCCGAGCCCAAAGCGGCGTCCCAGGCGCAGGCGAACGGTGTCGACCTGCGGAACTACAACGTCATCTACGAGGCGATCAACGACCTCAAGGCTGCCCTCGCCGGGATGCTCGCGCCGGAGATTCGCGAGACGGCGCTCGGCCGGGCGCAAGTTCGTCAGATCTTCGTCATCTCGAAGCTCGGCCCCATCTGCGGCTCGTACGTCTCGGAGGGCAAGATCGTGCGCGCCGCCAGGGTGCGCGTGCGCCGGGGTGACGAAGTCTTCGGCCAGGGCACCGTCGGCTCCTTGAAGCGCTTCAAGGACGAGGTCCGAGAGGTGCTCGCCGGTCTCGAGTGCGGGATCGGCGTCGACGGCGTCAACGGGGTCCAGCCGGGGGACATCCTGGAGGTCTACACCAGCGAGGAAGTGGCGCGCACGCTCTAGGAGCATCCGCGCTGGAGGGGGCTGTGTCGGCAGCGCGCGTCGCGCTGGGGTTGGTCGAGCTGCACCTGCCGGACGTGGGCTCGCTGAAGGACAAGCGCCACGTCCTGAAGGGTCTCAAGGAAAAGGTCCGGGCCCGCTTCGAGGTCTCCGTGGCCGAGGTCGACCATCAGGACTTGTGGCAGCGGGCGACGCTCGCTGTCGCCTATGTCTCCGCCGACGCGCGGCACGCCAACACGGTCATTTCGAAGGCGATGGACTTCATTGAAGACAACGTCGCGGGACGGGTGCTCGACACGTCCGTGGAGATTCTCTGATGCAGGGCAAGCGGCTCGAAGGACCCGCGACTCGGCTTCGTGTCGGTGACCGAGGTCGAGACGTCCCGAGACCTGCGTACCGCGAAGGTCTTCGTGTCAGTGCTCGGCGACGAGGCGCAGTGGGCAGGATCGCTGGCAGCGCTCACCAGCGCCCGCGGTTTCATCCGCAACTGGCTCCGACAGCACCTCGACCTGCGCGTCACGCCCGAGCTGGACTTCCGACCCGACCGGTCGATGGAACACGCGGCGCGCATCCAGGCCCTGCTTCGGCAGGTGGGCGGCGACGCCGGACGGTGAGCCCGATCGTCGAGCACTCGAGCCCGGTGCCTTCCGCGGCGGTGCTGGGACCGTTCGGCGGCGGTGGCCGCGCCCTCATGCTCGGGCACGTCCACCCGGACGCCGACGTCCTGGGGACGCTGCTCGCCCTGGGCCTGGCGCTCGAAGGACGCGGCTGGAACGTGACGTATGGCGGTCCGCATCCCGCGCCCGCGCTCCTCGCGTTCCTGCCCGGCGTCGAGCGCTATCGCACGCTCACGATGCTGGACGGCCCGGTCGACATCGTGGTACTCACGGACTGCCCGAACCCGCAACGGACCGAGGGGCTGATCGAGCAGGCGCGCCGCGCCGGGAAGCTCATCGTCAACATCGACCACCATCCGGACAACCGGCGGTACGGTGACGTGAACTGGGTCGACACATCGGCCGCCGCCACGGGCGAGATGGTCTACGAGCTGCTCACCGCGCTCGGCGCGCCGCTCACCCCTGCGATCGCGACGAACCTCTTCACGGCGATCCATACCGACACCGGCTCGTTCCGCTATTCGAACGTCACACCCCGGACGTTCTCGATCGCCGCGGCCCTCGTGGCGGCCGGCGCCCGCCCGGAGCTCGTCTCCGAATCGCTCTACGAGCGGCGTGCGCCCGACGCGCTCCGCTGGCTCGGCGAGGCCCTTACGCGGGTCGAGATCAGCCAGGACGGGCGACTCGGCTGGCTCGCGCTGCCGGCCGGGCTGGTCCCGGAGCGGGTCGTCGAGTCTGAGGAGCTCGTGAACTACCCCCGCTCGGTAGCCTCGGTGCGCGTCGCCTGTCTCCTCCGCGAGCGGGACGGTGAGGTGAAGGTGAGCCTCCGGGGCAAAGGAGACGTCGACGTCCAGAAGATCGCAGCTCAGTTCGGGGGTGGAGGGCACGTGAACGCGGCGGGCTGCACCGTGGCGGGGCCGCTAGGGGAGGCGACGCGCGTGGTGCTGGCGGCGGTCCGCCATGCGGTCGACGGAAGCCGAGCGCCGTGAGCCACGACTCCGTGCGGTCCGGTGTCCTGGTCGTGGACAAGGGACGCGGCACGACCTCATTCGACGTCGTCGCGATCGTTCGTCGCCGGCTGGGCGTCCGCCGCATCGGGCACGCGGGCACTCTCGACCCCGACGCGACCGGCGTGCTGCCGATCCTCGTGGGCGAGGCGACCAAGCTCACGCCCTATCTCGTCGACCAGGACAAGGAGTACCTCGCCACGGTCCGCTTTGGGCTGACGACGGACACGCACGACGTGAGTGGCCGCGTGCTGTCGGAGACTCCGGTCGGAGATCTTGCGCGGGCGCCTCTCGAAGAGGCCTGTCGCACCTTCGTGGGCCGGATCAAGCAGATACCCCCGATGTACTCGGCGATTCATCACGAGGGGCGACGGCTCTACGAGCTGGCCCGCGCCGGTATCGAGGTGGAGCGGGCGCCCCGCGAGGTGATCGTCCGTTCGATCCGGGTCGAGACGCTCGTCGGATCGCGCGCGACCCTGCAAATCGTCTGCGGCAAGGGAACGTACGTTCGGGCTCTCGCCGCCGACATCGGTGCTGCGCTTGGGTGCGGCGGGGCCGTCGAGAGCCTCATCCGGTGTCGGGTCGGCCCCTTCGATCTCGAGGAGGCCGTGTCCTGGAGCGAGCTGACCACAGGGCGATCCGAGCTCTGGTCCAGGGTGCGCCCGGCCGAAGCGGCACTGGCCGGATGGCTCAGCGTTCGGTTGGACGGGCAGAGCGTGGCGATCTTCACCAACGGTCAGCCGGCCGACGTGGTCCCGGCCGTGACCGCCGGACGTGGCTTCGTGAGAGTCCACGCCGCGGCCGGACCTTTGATCGGTGTTGGAGAATTGACGACGGGCGGGAGCAAGGTCAGGCCCGTTCGCATCCTGCATGCGGACTGTCCGGGGACTCGAGTCCTTCCGGCCTGAGGGGGTCGCCAGCGCTGTCGCGCTCGGCGCCTTCGACGGCATCCACCTCGGCCATCGCGCCATCCTCGGGACGGCGGTCGCACAGGCGCGTCAGGAGAAGCTGCAGGCGGTGGCGTGCACGTTCGACCGGCATCCCATGGAGGTGCTCCAGCCCGATCGCGCCCCCATGCCAATCACGACCCTGCAGGAGAGGCTCGAGTTGATCGGCGAGACCGGGATCGATACGACCGTCGTCATTCCCTTCACCCAGGCTGTCGCGGCCGTCGAGGCCAACGCCTTCGTTCAGGACGTCCTCGTTCAAACACTGAAGGCGCGGGAGATCGTCGTCGGGTTCAACCATCGCTTCGGCCGGGGCGCTCGCGGCGACACCCGCCTGCTGGAGAGCCTGGCCGATCCGCTCGGATTTCGCGCTCACATCGTGCCGGCATTGATGGTGGATGGGGTCGCGGTGTCGTCGTCGGAGATCCGCGGAGCGCTTCAGCGGGGCGATCTCCCCGGTGCGGCGAGACTCTTGGGCCGTCACTATTCCATCCGCGGCGCGGTCGTCCGGGGCGCCGGCCGAGGCCGGACCCTGGGCTTTCCGACGGCCAACGTGAACACGGATCGCCCCCTGGGACTCCCGGTGGGCGTCTACGTCTGCCAAATCACGATCGGGACGAGCCAGCATCGAGCCGTGGTCAACGTGGGCGTGCGGCCGACTTTTGGAGAAAACGAGCTGGCCGTCGAGGCTCATGTCATCGATTTCTCGGGAGATCTCTACAACGAAGGAGTCAAGCTGACCTTCCTTCGCCGTCTGCGCGAGGAGAGAAAGTTCCCAAGCATCGATGCGCTGCGCCAACAGATCGCCCTCGACGTGGCCGCGGCGCGTCAAGGTCCGTGACCGGTGGCCGGCGCCGACTAACTTTACTTCGGCCCGACCGCGTGGTACCCTCCAGGCGTATCTGTTGACAAAAAAAGAGCTTTTGGGAACCCACCCTGGCGTGGGAGCACAGCCTCCCTGGGGTGCGGCGATTGGAGGGTCCTCGATGCCGCTTGCTGTCGACCGGAAGAAAAGTCTGATCGACCAGTTCCGCACCCACGAAGGCGACACCGGCTCGCCCGAGGTGCAGATCGCGCTACTGACCGAGCGCATCAATGGCCTGACTGATCATTTCAAGCAGCACACCAAGGACCACCATTCACGCCGGGGGCTGCTGATGCTCATCGGCAAGCGTCGAGGCCTTCTGGAATACCTCCGGTCCCGGGCGCCGGAACGGTATCGCGTCATCATCGACAAGCTCGGCATCCGCCGTTGACGGCGGAGTCACTCTCAACTGATCGGTCCTCGGACGGAACGGCTCCGGGGGCCCCTGGGCGGGCAGGTTCAGCGTCCGCTCCACACGGCGTTCGCCGGGTTCCGGCCGATACGCGAGGACAATTTTCCGTATGACCCACACTGTAGAGATCGAGATCAACGGTCTGCGCATGGCCATCGAAACGGGCAAGGTGGCCAAGCAGGCCGACGGGGCCGTTGTCGTGCGCTATGGCGGCTCGATGGTCCTGGCGACCTGCGTGGCCGCCAAGGGCGCGAAGGAAGCACAGGACTTCTTCCCGCTGACCGTCGAGTATCGGGAGCGCGCCTACGCCGGCGGGCGGATCCCCGGCGGCTATTTCAAGAGGGAGGGCGCCCCGGTCAAGAAGGAAACGCTGACGTCGCGCCTCATCGACAGGCCGATTCGGCCCCTCTTCCCCGATGGATTCAGGAATGAGGTGCAGGTGATCTGCCTGGCGATCTCGGGCGACCAGGAGAACGACCCGGACATCCTGGCGATGAACGGCGCCTCGGCCGCCCTGTGCCTGTCGGGCATTCCGTTCGACGGGCCCATCGGCGCCGTACGCGTCGGTCTGGTCGACGGCAAGATGATCGCCAACCCGACCACCGCACAGCAGAAGGCCTCCAGTCTCGAGCTCGTCATCGCCGCCACCGAGGATGCGGTGTTGATGGTGGAGTCGGGCGCGAACGAGATTCCCGAAGAGACGATGCTCGAGGCGATCGCGTTCGGGCATGCCGAGTGCAAAAGACTCGCGCGGGCGCAACGGGAGCTCGCGCAGCGTGCGGCCAAGCCCCGCTGGACCTTCGACGCATCGGCCGGGCGCGACGCAGAGCTGCAGACCCGCGTCAAGAGTCTGGCCGCGTCCAAGCTGGCCGCCGCGCTGGCGACCCACGACAAGCAGGGCCGCGCGGACGCCGTCAACCGCGTGTTCGACGAGGTGATGCAGAGCCTCGGCGGGGACGAGACCAAGCGGCCCGCGGTCCGCGAGGCGTTCGAGACCGTCGAGAAGGCGGAGGTGCGGCGGCTCATCGTCGAGCGAGGTCTCCGCGTCGACGGTCGTAAGGTCAACGAGGTCCGGCCGATCTCGATCGACCTGGCCTACCTGCCGCGGGCCCACGGCTCGAGCGTCTTCACGCGCGGCGAGACGCAGGCGCTGGTGGCGGCCACGCTCGGCACGAAGTCAGACGAGCAGAAGATCGAGGCTCTCGAAGGCGAGCACTACCGGCACTTCCTGTTCCACTACAACTTCCCGTCGTTCTCGGTCGGCGAGGTTCGCCGGTTCGGCTCGCCCTCACGACGGGACATCGGTCACGGCGCTCTCGCCGAGCGGGCGGTGGAGGCGGTGCTGCCCCCGAAGGAAGAGTTCCCGTACACGATCCGGATCGTCTCCGACATTCTCGAGTCGAACGGGTCGTCGTCGATGGCGTCGGTGTGCGGCGCCTCTTTGGCCCTGATGGACGCCGGCGTGCCCCTGAAGACGCACGTCGCCGGGGTCGCCATGGGACTCGTCAAGGAGGGCGACAAGGTCGGGATCCTGACCGACATCAACGGGGCCGAGGACCACTACGGTGACATGGACTTCAAGGTCGCGGGCACCGAGAAGGGCGTGACCGCGCTCCAGATGGACATCAAGATCGGCGGCGTGTCGATCGACATCATGCGCTCCGCGCTGCAGCAGGCGCGCGAGGCGCGGCTCATCGTGCTCGCGAAGATGCGTGAGGCCATCGAGAAGCCGCGGCCGGAGCTCTCGCCGTACGCCCCGAGATTCGTCACGATCAAGATCCGGCCCGAGAAGATTCGCGAGATCATCGGCCCCGGCGGCAAGATCATCCGCGGCATCCAGGAGCAGACGGGCACGAAGATCGACGTCGAGGACGACGGCCGGGTCACCGTGTTCTCGCCTGACAACGCGTCGGTCCAGAAGGCCCTGGGGATCATCCAAGACATCTGCCGAGAGGTCGAGCTGGACCGGATCTACCTCGGTAAGGTCAAGAAGATCGTCGAGTTCGGCGCGTTCGTGGAAGTCATCCCCAACACCGAGGGGCTCCTGCACATCTCCCAGATCGCCGAGAGCCGCATCCGCACGGTCCAGGACGTCTTGACCGAGGGCGACGAGGTGCTCGTCAAAGTCATCGAGATCGACGGCAACGGCAAGATGCGGCTCAGCCGGAAAATGGCGCTGCGTGAGCAGCCGGCGCTGGCCGACAAGGAAAAGCTGAAGAACCCCATGGCGGCGACCCCGCCGCGGGCCTGAAGGGTGGACGCATGAAGGAAGGCTACCGGAAGGGCTCCCTGCCGAACGGCACGCGAGTCGTCACGGAGCGTATGGAGCACGTGCGCTCGGTGGCGGTCGGGGTGTGGGTCGAGACGGGCTCGCGCCACGAGCCCGAGAATCGCGGCGGGATGTCCCATCTGATCGAGCATCTCGTGTTCAAGGGGACGGCCACCCGCAGCGCCGAAGCGATCGCCCGCACGATGGACTCGGTCGGCGGCCAGATGGACGCCTTTACGACCAAGGAGCACACCTGCTTCTACGTCCAGGTCCTCGACGAGCACCTGCCGCTCGCGGTCGATCTGCTGACGGATATTCTGCTCCACCCGCTCTTCAACGCCGACGAGCTCGAGCGTGAGAAGTCGGTGGTCCTCCAAGAGATCAAGATGGTAGAGGATACGCCCGACGACATCATCCACGATCTCTTCGCCGCGCAGGTTTGGGAGGGGCACCCGCTCGGCCGCCCGATCCTGGGCACCCGCGAGGCGGTGACCGGCTATGACCGCCAGACGGCGCTCGGCCATTTCACCGAGGAGTACGTCCCACCGCGAATCATCATCGCGGTGGCGGGCAACGTCACCCATGACCGTGTCATCGAGCTGTTCAGCGCGGGCTTCCAGGGCTTCGCCCAGTCGGCGGCCGGACGCACGGCAACCCCGCCGGTCCTCAAGCCCGGGGTGAACATCGTCAGCAAGACGCTCGAGCAGGTCCATCTGATCATGGGTTTCCCCGGCCTCCATCACTCGGCGCCGGAGCGCTATGCGCTCTTCCTGCTCAACGACGTGATCGGCGGCAGCATGTCCTCGCGGCTCTTCCAGGAAGTGCGGGAGCGCGAGGGCCTGGTGTACGCGATCCATTCGGGCGTACAGGCGTACACCGACATCGGCACCCTGTACGTCTACGCGGCGACCGACGAGAAGAATTTCTCCAAGGTGCTGAAGTCGACCCTGAAGGTGATCCGCGAGTTGAAGAAGACGGGCGTGACCGAGGAGGAGTTGCGCCGCGCCAAGGACCACCTCAAGGGGAGCCTGATGCTCTCGCTCGAGTCCACCTCGAGCCGGATGAACCGCCTCGCCAAGCACGAGATGCACCACGGGGCGTTCCTCTCCATGGACGCGATGCTGGCGGCCATCGATGCGGTGCGTCACGAGGAAGTGCAGGCCCTCGTCACCGACCTCCTCGACGAGGATCGGCTCGCGCTGACCACGCTGGGCCCGCTGGACCGGCGCAACCTCCCCCGCGAACTGCTGCATCACTAGCTCTCCGGCCCGTCTGTGCCGGTCATCATCGTCGGCGCATTGATCGTGACGCTGGGCGGCGGTGACGCCGGCTCCCTCCGCCTGCTGCGAGCCCATGCTACGCTCTCGGGACCGCTGATCACGGACAGGGAAGGAGCCTGGACATGGCGACCTTGTTGGGGCCGAAAAGCGAGGTCCCGTCGGTCAACGGGATGTGGATATCCGGGCCGCTCGGGCCAACGGGATTCGATCGGTCGGGGTGTTATGGGGCTACGGGTCAAGGCGCGACCTGGTGGATGCCGATGTGGACGAATAGTGCACGATGCCCATCGATCTCGGGCGTTGCCTCTCGAACATCGCGGTCCTCCAGGGCGTGCCTCCCCTTCCGAGCTAGCCGTCGAGCCTCTACATGTAGTGGCCAGCGCAATCTCCCACTTCCATCGTTAGCGGTTTTGCTCTATGGTGGGGGCGTGATCGACCGTTACACCCGCCCGGAGATGGGTCGCATCTGGAGTGAGGAGTCCAAGTACCTGGCATGGCTCCGGGTGGAGCTGGCAGTGTGCGAGGCCTACGCCAGACGCGGGCGCATTCCCGGCGAGGCCATGGCTCGTATCCGCCAGAAGGCGCGCGTCGATGTCAGCCGGATCCTCGCCATTCAGGAGCGCGTCAAGCACGAGATGATCGCGCTCCTCACGAGCCTCGAGGAGCAGCTCGGCGAGGACTCGCGGTTCGTCCACATCGGCCTCACCACGAGCGACGTCTGGGACACAGCCACCGCGCTCCAGCTCAGGGACGCTGCAGACCTGTTGATCGCCGGCCAGGAACGCCTGGAGAGGGCGCTCGGCGCTCTGGCGCTGCGCCACAAGGACACCCTCACCATCGGGCGGACACACGGGGTCCACGCGGAGCCCACCAGCTTTGGACTCAAAGTGGCGGTCTGGTACACCGAAGCGGGCCGAAACCTCGAACGGCTCCGTCGAGCCCGCGCCACCATCGCAGTCGGCAAGCTCTCCGGCGCGGTCGGCAACTTCGCCCACGTCGAGCCCGACCTCGAGGCCGAGGTGTGCCGCGAGCTCGCGCTGGACGCGGCACCCGTCTCCACCCAGATCGTGCAGCGCGACCGCCACGCCGAGTTCTGCGCGATGCTCGCGGTAGCCGCCGCCTCGCTCGAGAAAATCGCCCTCGAGGTGCGCGGGCTCCAGCGCACGGAGGTCCTCGAGGCGCAGGAGCCCTTCGGGGAGGGCCAGAAGGGCTCGAGCGCCATGCCGCACAAACGCAACCCGGAGCTGGCCGAGCGTATCTGCGGGCTCGCGCGCCTCGTCCGGACCAACGCGCTCGCGGCGCTGGAGAATGTCGCCCTGTGGCACGAGCGCGACATCAGTCACTCCTCGGTCGAGCGCGTCATCCTCCCCGACTCGACGATCATGCTCGACTACCTCTTGCACCTCACGACCTTCATCGTGGCAGGGCTCGACGTCGATTCGGCACGGATGACCGAGAACCTCGAGCTGAGCCACGGCCTCGTCTACTCACAGCGCGTGCTGTTGAAGCTCACCGACGCCGGGCTCGCGCGCCAGGTCGCGTACGAGATCGTGCAGCGAAATGCCATGCGCGCCTGGAAGGAACGTCGGCCGTTCTTCGAGCTCCTCACCGCCGATCCCGACGTGGCGGCGCAGCTCTCGGCGGACGAGCTCAAGAGCTGCTTCGACCCGGCCTTCTACCTGAAGAACGTCGACGCCATCTTCAAACGCCTGGGGCTCACCCAATGAGCGGGAGAGTGCCGATGACCGTCGAGACGCGCGCGAAGCTCTACGAAGGCAAGGCGAAGATCGTGTACGAGACGAACCAGCCGGGCAAGATCATCCAGTACTTCAAGGACGACGCCACCGCCTTCAACGCGCTGAAGAAGGGGACGATTCTCGGCAAGGGCGTCATCAACAACCGGATGTCGGCGGCGCTGTTCGAGGTGCTCGAGCGTGCGGGGGTGCCGACGCATTATCTCGGCACCCTGTCGGAGCGCGAGATGTTCTGTCGCCGGCTCGACATCATCAAGATCGAGACGATCGCGCGCAACATCGTCGCCGGGAGCCTGGCGAAGCGGACCGGCCTCGAGGAAGGCACGCTCATCAAGCAGCCGATCGTCGAGCTCTACTACAAGTCCGACCCGCTCGGCGACCCGATGCTCAACGAGGACCATGTCCGCATGCTGCGGCTCGCGACTCCGGCGGAGCTGGCCTGGATGAAGCGCATGGCGCTCCGGATCAACTCGATCCTGCGGCCGCATCTGGCACGGCGGGGACTCTTGCTGGTGGACTTCAAGCTCGAGTTCGGGCGGCTCGGACGGAAGCTGTACCTGGGCGACGAAATCTCGCCCGACACGTGCCGCTTCTGGGACAGCCGGAGCAAGGAACGGCTGGATAAGGATCGGTTCCGTCGTGATATGGGTGGCGTCGAGGAAGCGTATCAGGAGGTCTATCGCCGGCTCGTCCCGGCGGAGGTATGAAAGTCCGCGTTCTCGTGCGGCTCAAGCCGGGCATCATGGACGTGCAGGGCGAGGCGGTGAAGCGCGCCCTGGCCGGGCTGGGATTCTCGGAGGTCTCCGATCTCCGGGTCGGCAAGGTGATCGATATCGACCTCGCCGAGGCGAGGCCTGGCGAGGCGCGCGCCCGCGTCGGTGAGATGTGTCGGCAGCTCCTCGCGAACCCGATTCTGGAAGATTACACGCTCGAGACCGTGGACGACCTTGCCCCGCGCGAGGTCGCACGCTAAGATGAGTACGCCATGAGATTCGGTGTGGTCGTGTTTCCAGGGACGTGGAGCGACTGCGACTTCCACTACGTGGTGTCCGAGGTGCTCCACCAACCCGTGCGGTATGTCTGGCACCGCGAGCACGAGCTGGGGCAGCTCGACTGCGTCATCTTGCCGGGCGGCTTCTCCTACGGCGACTACCTGCGCGCGGGCGCGGTGGCGGGGCGCTCGCCAGTCGTCGCGGCGCTGCGTGACTTCGTCACCCGTGGCGGGTTGGTCCTCGGCTCCTGCAACGGGTTCCAGATCCTGTGCGAGGCGGGGCTCCTGCCGGGCGTGCTCACGCGCAACGAGTGCCTCCAGTACCGCTGCCAGTCGACCCATCTCGTGGTCGAAAACATCGACACGCCCTTCACGCGGGGCCTCCGGGCGGGTCAGGTCCTGACGATGCCGATCTCCCACGGCGAGGGGAAGTACCACACCGACGCCGAGACCCTCGCCCGACTGAAGCAGCAGAACCTGGTCGTCTTCCGCTACGCGGATGCCGACGGCCGGGTCACCAAAGCCAGCAACCCCAACGGCTCACTCGATAATATCGCGGGGATCGTCAATCCCGAGGGCACGGTACTGGGCATGATGCCGCACCCGGAGCGGGCGTCGGAGACGGCGATGGGGGGCACCGACGGGCTCCTGATGTTCCAGTCCCTCCTCGGAAGCCTCGTCGAGGATGGCAGCTTCCTCAAGCGGTAACCTGGGTTGACGGGGGCCGAGCCGAAGGTCACGCTCGACCTGGCCCTGGACGCAGGCCTCACGGCCGAAGAATACGATCGGATCCTCTCCCAACTCCGGCGCGAGCCCACGTACGCCGAGCTGGGCCTCTTCTCCGCGCTCTGGTCCGAGCACTGCGCCTACAAGCACTCGCGGGTGTTTCTCGCGCGGCTGCCGCAGAGCGGTCCACACGTTCTTCAGGGCCCCGGCGAGAATGCCGGCGCGATCGATATCGGCGACGGCTGGGCGGTCGTCTTCAAGATCGAGAGCCACAATCACCCCTCGTTCATCGAGCCCTTCCAGGGGGCGGCGACGGGTGTCGGCGGGATCCTCCGCGACATCTTCACGATGGGGGCGCGCCCCATCGCGATCCTCGACTCGCTTCGCTTCGGCGATCTCGACCATCCCAGGACGCGGGAGCTCGTCAATCGCGTCGTCTCGGGGATCAGCTGGTACGGCAACTGCTTCGGATGCCCGACGGTCGGCGGCGAGATCGCGTTCGCGCCCGAGTACGCGGGCAACCCGCTCGTCAACGTGATGTGCGTCGGGCTCGTGCGAGCGGACCAGATCTTCCGCGCGCGCGCGGAAGCACGGCGCGACCATGGCCTCCGCGACCTTCGACGAGCACGCCGAAGAGCGGCGTCCGACCGTGCAGGTGGGAGACCCGTTCACCGAGAAGCTCCTGCTCGAGGCATGCCTCGAGGTGATGCGCACCGGCGCGGTCGTCGGGATCCAGGACATGGGCGCCGCGGGGCTCGCGTGCTGCACCTCCGAGATGCCGGCGCGCAGCGGTACCGGGATGGACGTCGAGCTCTCCCGCGTTCCCCAGCGCGAGACGGGGATGACGCCGTACGAGATCCTCCTCTCCGAGTCGCAGGAGCGAATGCTGCTCGTTGCGGCGCGTGGGCGCGAGGACGAGGTTCGCCGTGTCTTCGCCAAGTGGGAGCTCGATGCGGTCGAGATCGGCCGGGTGACCGAGGACGGCGAGCTGACGGCACGGCTCAACGGCGAGGTCGTCGCGAGGATACCGGTGGACCTGCTCGCCGACGCGCCGAAGTACCGGAAGCCGGCGACCGAGCCCCCGGAGCTCGCCGAGCGGCGGACGTTCGATCCGCTGTCCTTGCCCGAGCCGGACGACTACGGCGCCGCGTTGATCGACCTGCTCGGGTCTCCGACGGTCGCCTCCAAGGAGTGGGCCTTTCGACAGTACGATCAGCAGGTCGGCATCAACACGCTGATCCTCCCGGGCTCCGACGCCGCCGTGCTGCGCGTCAAGGGCACGCGGCGCGCGCTCGCGGTCTCCACCGACGGCAACGGCCGACAGGTCTTTCTCGACCCGCGGCAGGGCGCGGCCCTGGCGGTCTGCGAGGCGGCCCGAAACGTCTCCTGCTCGGGTGGTGAGCCCCGCGGCGTGACCGACTGCATGAACTTCGGCTCGCCCGAACGGCCTGAGATCCTCTGGCAGTTCTCGGAGGCGATCGAGGGCATCTCGCTCGCGTGTCGCGCGCTCGAGCTGCCCGTGGTCGGGGGCAACGTTTCCTTCTACAATGAGACCAGCGGGCAGGCGATCCTGCCGACCCCGATCATCGGTGTGGTGGGAGTCCTGGACGACGCGAGCCACCGCGCGACCCAGTGGTTCAAGGGTCCCGGCCACCGCGTGGCGCTCCTGGGGCCGGAGCGCGTGAGTCTCGGGGGGAGCGAATACCTCTGGACGCGGCACCGGCGACTGGCCGGGCGGCTGGCGCCGCTGGACCTCGAGACGGAGCGTCGCGTGCAGCGGGCGGTGCGGGCGGCGGTGAGCGCCGGGCTGGTCGCGGCGGCGCATGATTGCTCCGAGGGCGGCGTCGCGGTGGCTCTCGCCGAGGGGTGCGTCACGGGGCGTGAGCTGGTCGGCTGCGAGGCGACGCTGTCGGCCGCCGGCCGCGCCGACCTGGTGCTCTTCGGTGAAGGGCCGTCCCGCGTCGTGGTCGCCGTCGAGGCCGCGCGCACGCGGGAGTTCGAAGCGCTGATGGCCGAATCGGCGATCCCGTGGCGCTGGATCGGAGCGACGGGCGGCGAGCGGCTGGTGATCCGTGTCGGGACGAACACCGTCGTCGACGTTCGCGCCGGCCAGCTGGAGCACGCATGGAGGAGCGGGTTTGAACGTCGCATGGCGTGACGATCGATTCCACGACGAGTGCGGGCTGTTCGGCATCTGGAACCATCCGGAAGCCGGGAACGTCACGTACCTCGGGCTCTACGCCCTCCAGCATCGCGGGCAGGAGTCGGCGGGCATCGCGACCACCGACGGCACCAGCTTCCACACCGAGAAGCACATGGGGTGGGTGGCCGACGTGTTCAGCCCCGAACGGCTGAGACGCCTGTCCGGCCACCGCGCCATCGGGCACGTGCGCTACTCGACCGCCGGAAGCTCGAACCTCCGGAACGCCCAGCCGATCACGGCGACCACCGCGCGCGGCCCGATTGCCATCGCCCACAACGGGAATCTCACCAACGCCGAGACGCTGCGCCGGCAGATGGAGCGCGATGGCGCGATCTTCCAGTCGAACTCCGACACCGAGGTGATCCTGCATCTCCTGGCGCGAGCTCCGGCCGGGCCGCTCGAGGCGCAGATCGCCCACGCCCTGTCGCAGGTCAAGGGCGCGTACTCGCTCCTCATCCTCACGCTCGACGCGATGTACGCGATTCGCGACCCGTACGGCTTTCGCCCGCTGACCATCGGACGCCTCGGCGACGCGCAGGTGGTCGCCTCGGAGACGTGCGCGCTCGACCTCATGGAGGCGAAATGGGAGCGCGACATCGAGCCGGGCGAGCTGCTGATCGTCTCGGACGCCGGCACCCGGTCGGTTCGTCCGTTCCCAGCCGGCGAGCGGCTCCAGTGCGTCTTCGAGTACGTCTACTTCGCGCGGCCGGACTCGATCCTGTGGGGTCGCAACGTCCACACGGTGCGCAAGGCGATGGGGCGGCAGCTCGCACGCGAGTACCCGGTGGAGGCGGACATCGTCATCCCCGTGCCGGACTCCGGCACGAGCGCCGCGCTCGGATACTCGGAGGAAGCGGGGACGCCCTACGAGATGGGGTTGATCCGGAACCACTACGTGGGCCGGACGTTCATCGAGCCCAAGCAGGGCATCCGCCACTTCGGGGTCAAGGTGAAGCTCAACCCGATGCGCGAGATGCTGGTCGACCGGCGGGTCGTGGTGGTCGACGACTCGATCGTGCGGGGAACGACCAGCCGCAAGATCGTGAAGATGATCCAGAACTCCGGCGCGCGCGAAGTCCACGTCCGCATCTCGTCGCCGCCGATCCAGTGGCCGTGCTACTACGGCATCGACACGCCGACGCGGAAGGAGCTGATCGGCTCGAGCCACAGCCCGGAAGAGATCCGCCGTTACCTCGGCGCCGACTCCCTCGGGTACCTCTCGCTCGACGGCATGCTGAAGGCGACCGGCTCCGATCCGGGCCAGTTCTGTCACGCTTGCTTCACCGGAAGCTACCGTGTCGGCATGGAGCCCGAGCCGACGCCGCAGCTCCGGCTCTTCGACGGCTGACGTGAAACCGCTCACCTACCGCGAGGCCGGCGTCGACATCGACGCGGGCGAGGACGCGGTGCGTCGTATCTTGCCGCTGGCGCGCGCGACGAACCGCGCCGAGGTGATCGGCGGGGTCGGGAGCTTTGCAAGCTTCGTCAGCGTGCCAGCGCGGTATCGCGAGCCCGTCCTGGTCTCGTCCACCGACGGGGTCGGAACGAAGCTCAAGGTCGCCTTCCTGGCCGGTCGACACGACACCGTGGGCATCGACCTCGTCGCGATGGGGGTGAACGACATCCTCGTCCACGGAGCCGAACCCCTCTACTTCCTCGACTACATCGCCGTCGGCCGGCTCGATCCGGGCCAGATCGAGGCCATCGTCGGCGGTATCGCCGCGGGCTGCCGGCAGGCGGGATGCGCCCTGGTCGGCGGCGAGATGGCGGAGCATCCCGGCTCGCACACCTCCGGCGAGTACGACCTGGCAGGCTTCGCCGTAGGGGTCGTGGAGCGCGCGCGCCTGATCGACGGCTCCGCCGTCCGTCATGGCGACGTCCTGCTCGGCCTGGCCTCCTCGGGCCTGCACTCGAACGGCTTCACCCTCGTGCGACGGATCGTGTTCGACGTCATGGGGCTCGGTGTCTCCGACGCGCTGCCCGGAACGGGCCGAAGCGTGGCGGACGAGCTCCTCGAACCGACGCGGATTTACGTGCGCTCGATTCAGAAGCTACTGGAAGCGGTCGAGGTGAGGGCGATGGCGCATGTGACCGGAGGGGGCCTCACCGGCAACATCCCGCGGGTGCTCCCGCAGGGATGCCGCGCCCGCATTTTCAAGAGCTCCTGGCCGATACCACCCGTGTTCAAGACGCTTCGCGAGGCTGGCAGGGTGGAAGACGCCGAGATGTTCAGGACCTTCAACATGGGGGTCGGTTATGTCGTGATCGTTCCGTCGACGGCGGCGGACATGGCGGCGCGCCTCCTGCGCGAATCGGGCGAGAAGGTCGCCCGCCTGGGTGAGGTCGTCGCCGGCGAGCGGGGCGTGGAGCTGGTGGCGTGACGCCGGCGGGCGGCCGCCTCCGGGTGGGCGTCCTGGTCTCGGGGCGTGGCTCCAACCTCCAGGCGCTGCTCGACGCCTCCTCGCGGCGCGACTACCCGGCGGAGGTGGTCGTCGTGATCTCGGACAGAGAACGAGCCGCGGCGCTGGACCGCGCGCGGGCGGCGGGGGTCGAGGCGCTGTTCATCAACCCCAAGGACTACGCCGACCGGGAAGCCTTCGACCTGGCGCTCGTCCGGGAGTTCACGGTTCGGCAGGTTGGTCTCGTCTGCAACGCCGGGTTCATGCGGATCCTCTCGCCGGCGTACGTCCGCGCGTTCGCCGGGCGAGCCATGAACATCCATCCGTCGCTCCTGCCGGCGTTCCCGGGTCTTCACGCGCAGCGCCAGGCGCTCGAATACGGCGCGAAGGTCGCCGGGGCGACGGTCCACTTCGTCGACGAGGGCCCGGTGGACACCGGGCCGATAATCTTACAGGCGAGCGTGCCCGTGCATCCGGACGATACGGAGGACTCGTTGTCCGCGCGTATCCTCGTCCAGGAGCATCGACTGTATCCGGAGGCCGTTCGCCTCTTCGCCGAAGGACGTCTCGCCGTCGTGGGACGGAGGGTGATCGTGCGATGAAAGTCCGGCGGGCATTGATCAGCGTTCACGACAAGACCGGGATCGTCGCGTTCGCTCAGGCCCTCACCGCACTCGGGGTCGAAACCCTGTCGACCGGGGGGACCGCGAAGCTCCTTCGAGAGGCCGGAATCCCCGTGAAGGACGTGTCGGAGGTCACCGGGTTCCCGGAAATGCTCGACGGGCGTGTCAAGACGCTCCATCCGCGAATCCACGGGGGGATCCTGGCTCGCCGCGACGTACCCGCGCATCTCGCCGCCCTCGAAAAGCACGGAATCGCCCCGATCGACCTCGTCGTCGTGGCGCTCTACCCGTTCGAGCAGACCGTGGCTCGCGCCGACGTCACTCGGGCCGAGGCGATCGAGCAGATCGACGTCGGCGGACCGGCGATGCTCCGGGCCGCCGCGAAGAACCATGCGAGCGTCGCCGTCGTCACGGCGTCGTCGCAGTACCAGTCGGTCCTCGCCGAGCTTCGCGCCAGTGGCGGGTCCCTCGGCGAGGCGACGTGCTATCGGCTCGCTCAGGAAGCATTCCGCCGGACGGCGCAATACGACGCCGCGATCGCGGCATATCTCGCCTCGGCAGGGGACTCCGTCTCCGTCCCGGGCCTCGCCCCCCTCGATGGCGCCGGCGAGGCGGGCGCGCGAGACGAGATGTTTCCCGCCGTGCTGCGGTTCGACGCCGAGCGCGCCCTGCCGCTGCGCTACGGCGAGAATCCGCATCAGACGGCGGCCTTCTACCGCCAAGTCGGTGGGCCGTCGGTCGGTCTCGGGTGCATGAAGCAGCTCCACGGGCCGGAGCTCGGCTACAACAACCTCCTGGATTTCTCGGCGGCCCTCTCACTGCTGCTCGAGTTCGAGGAGCCCGCGGCGGTCGTCATCAAGCACACCAACCCGTGCGGCGCCGCGCTCGGTGATACGGTCGGCGCCGCGATCGTCCGGGCGAAAGCGTCGGACCCGGTATCGATCTACGGCGGGATCGTCGGCGTCAATCGCGCGCTCGACGGGACCGTCGTCGAGGCGCTCGCGGGGATCTTCGTGGAGATTCTGTTCGCCCCCGCCTACGCTCCCGACGCGCTCGAGGAGCTCAAACGTACGAAAAAGAAGTGCCGCGTCTTCGAGGTGCCCTGCGACCGGACGACGCTGCCCCCGCGACTGGCCGAGTACCGCAGCGTTCTCGGCGGGTTGCTCGTACAGTCGGCCGACCTCGCCGATCTCGACCCGGCAGCGCTCCGGACCGTGTCGAAGCGGGCACCGACCGACGACGAGCGGCGAGCGCTCCGGTTCGCCTGGCGCGTCGCGAAGCACGCGAAGTCGAATGCGATCGTGCTCACGACGGCCGACCAGGTGGTCGGCGTCGGCGCCGGCCAGATGAACCGCGTCGAGGCCGGGAGCTCGGCCTCGAGACGGCGGACACCGTGTGTGCGTCGGACGCGTTCTTCCCGTTCCGGGACGGGCTCGACGTGGTCGCCCGGGCGGGCGCGACCGCCGTGATCCAGCCGGGGGGCTCGCTGCGCGACGAGGAGGTCATCGCCGCGGCCGACGAGCATGGCCTGGCGATGGTGTTCACGGGCATCCGTCACTTCCGACACTAGCTGAGGCTTCCCATGAGCCAGCCCGAGCGGATTTACGGGTTCCGGGAGCTCACACGGATCCTGACGCTGACGCCGCGGCGCGCCGGCCAGCTCCGCCGGCTGGAGCTCCTGCGGGGAGATTCCGGCTACACGTTCCGTGACCTCCTGGCGCTGCGCGCGGCAAGCGCGCTGCTCGACGCCGGCGCGTCGGTGCGTCAGATCCGGGAGGCGCTGACCGCGCTGCGCCGACAGGACCCTGGCCTCGAGCATCCGCTGGCCGAGTTGCGGCTGATCGTGGAGGGAGATCGGCTGCTGGCCCAGTCCGATCGCGTTCGGTTCGATCCACGAACGGGGCAGATGGTGCTGGCGCTCGACTCTGGCGGTCTCGAAGCGGCGGCGACCGCCACGCTGTCCACGGGCCTGGTGCGCCCGCTCGCGCCACCGGCCGACCAGGCCGAGACATGGTTCGAGCGTGCCAGCGAATGGGACGGCGACCCGGCCCAATGGGAGGATGCCATCGGCGCCTACCGCCGGGTCGTCGCGATCGACCCCACATACGCGGCCGCCTGGAACAATCTCGGTCTGCTGCTGCATCGCATGGGCCGCTACGACGAGGCGCAGACGGCCTATGCTTCGGCGATCGAGCAGGATCCCCGTTGCTGCGAGGCCGCTTACAACCTCGGCTCGCTCCACGAGGACCGCGGCGCCGTCGAAGAGGCGATCACCGACTATCGCCGAGCGCTCGAGCTCTCGCCCGACTACGCCGACGCCCACTTCAACCTCGCCGGCGCGCTGGCGCGCAACGGACGCGATGGTGAAGCCATCAAGCACTGGCAGCGCTATCTTGAGCTGGATTCCGGCAGCCCCTGGGCGCGCATCGCCCGAGCCCATCTGGAAATCGTCGAACCCCCGGAGGCGCCTGGATGAGACGCGCCCGATACAACGCAGCCACGCCGCGGACCCGGGGAGATCGGCCGTGCGGGGCCGGATCGCACTTATGACCAAATCGGGCATGCGGAGCCAGGTCGAACTCACGACCAAATCAGGCGTGCGGTGCCGGGTCGCGCTCACGACCAGATCGGGCGTGCGGGGCCGGGTCGCCCCTGCGACCAAATCGGGCGTGCGGAGCCGGGTCGCGCCTGCGACTAGATCGGGCATGCGGAGCCGGGTCGCGCCTATCTCAGGCCACCCTCGGTCCAAGCCTGCCTCAAGGACCCCGCTAAAATGAAAGTCCTGATCATAGGGGGCGGGGGTCGGGAGCACGCGCTGGCCTGGAAGATCGCCCAGAGCCCGCTGGTCGACGCGGTGTTCGCGGCCCCGGGCAATCCCGGGATCGCGCGCCACGCCGCGTGCGTCGACATCAGGGCGGACGCGCCTGACGACCTCGTCGCCTTCGCCCGACGCGAGCGAATCGACCTCACCGTGATCGGCCCGGAAGTGCCCCTCGTCGCCGGGCTCGCCGACCGGCTGGCCGCCGCGGGCTTGATCATCTTCGGGCCGAGCGCCCGGGCGGCGGCGATCGAGGGGTCGAAGGTGTTCGCGAAAGACCTGATGCTCCGCCATGGCATCCCGACGGCGCGGTTCTCGTCCTTCGACGAGCCCCGCCGGGCCCGCCGATATTGCCGCGACGTGGGAGCGCCACTCGTGGTCAAGGCCGACGGGCTTGCCGCCGGCAAAGGCGCCATCGTCTGCCGCACGCTCGAGGAAGCCGATGCGGCGGTCGCCGAATGCATGGAACATCGAGCGTTTGGCCCCTCGGGGGCTCGGGTGGTCGTGGAGGAGTTCATGGTCGGGCAGGAGGTGTCCTTCTTCGCCCTCGCGAACGGGGACGACGCGCTGCCGCTCGCGGCCGCCGAGGATCACAAGGCCGTCTTCGATGGCGATCGCGGCCCCAATACCGGGGGCATGGGATGCTACTCGCCGGTGGCCGTCTTCGACGACGCGCTCGAGAAGCGGGTCATGGAAACGATCGTGCGGCCGACCCTCACCGCGCTCGCCCGTGAGGGCGCGCCCTACCGGGGCGTCCTCTACGCGGGCCTCATGCTGACGGTAGAGGGACCCAGGGTCGTCGAGTTCAACTGCCGCTTCGGCGACCCCGAGTGTCAGGCACTCGTCGTTCGGGCGCCGGGCGATGTGGTCCCGTTGCTCCTCGCGGCCGCGCGTGGCGAAGCCTGGCCGCCAGCACACCCGTGGCCGCAGGTGGCCTCGGTCTGCGTGTGCGTCGCCTCTGGCGGCTATCCGGGCCAGTACGCGACCGGACTCCCGATTCGCGGTATCGAGGCGGCCGAATCGAGGCCCGGCGTACACGTGTTCCACGCGGGAACCGCGACGCGCGAGGGCCGGCTGGTGACCGCGGGCGGCCGGGTCCTTGGCGTGACCGCCGTTACCGAGAACCTCGAGGGCGCGATCGCGACGGCCTACGCCGCGGTGAGGGAGATCTCCTTCGAGGGCATGCACTATCGTACGGATATCGGACGTAGGGGGGAGCGGTCCGCGGCGCCGCCGCGGCGGTGAGACGAGTGGTGCCGTGGCTCGGCCGGGCCGTGCGAGCCGAAGCCCGGCCGGCGCGCCGGGCCAGCCTATGGAGGAGACAACCGTGACGGGACCTGTGCGCGTGGGTATCGTGCTCGGGAGCGACTCGGACCTCGAGGTCATGCTCGAAGCGGTGAAGGTTCTCGATACGCTCGAGGTGGGTAGCGAGGTCGTCGTCACCTCCGCCCACCGCACGCCCGAGCGCACGCACGAATACGCCACGACGGCGCACGCGCGGGGCATCGGCGTGTTGATCGCCGGGGCGGGCGGGGCCGCCGCTCTTCCGGGCGTCCTCGCCTCCTTCTCGCCCCTGCCGGTCATCGGCGTTCCGGTGGCCGCGACGCCGCTCGGCGGCCTCGACGCGCTGCTCTCGATCGCGCAGATGCCGAAGGGCGTCCCAGTGGCCACCGTGGCGATCGGTAAGTGGGGCGCGGCCAACGCGGGAATGCTCGCGGCGCAGATCCTGGCGCTCGGTGACGCGGCGCTGGCGGCTCGCCTCGCCGCGTATCGCAAGCGGCTGGCCGACGAGGTGGACGAGCGTGCGAGCCGCGTGGCCGCCCAGATGAAATCGGGCGGGCCGCCAAAGTCGGGGACGTGAGGCACGTCGGGCGTGCGCGTGTCATTGCGGTCGATCCCGGGGCGCCAACCCGAGCCGCGCTGCGCGCCGCGGCCGACATCCTCCGGGCCGGCGGCGTGGTGGCATTTCCGACGGAGACCTTTTACGGCCTGGCCGTGGCCGCGCTCGATCCCGCGTCCGTCAAGCGCCTCTTCGCGCTGAAGGGGCGGCCCGAGTCGAAGCCGCTCCTCGTCCTCGTCGATTCGGTCACGATGGCTGAGACCGTGGCGCACGTGAGCCAGGCGGCGCTGGCCCTGATGGCGCGCTACTGGCCGGGCGCTTTGACGCTCGTGCTCTCCGCGCGCCCCCACGTGCCGGCGGACGTGACGGCAGGGACGGGGACGCTCGGGCTTCGCGTCTCGCCCCACCCGGTCGCGCGCGGTCTGGTGGAAGCGCTCGGCGAGCCGGCGACCGCACCGAGCGCGAACCCGACCGGCCTCGAGCCGCCGACAACGGCCGAGGGCGTGCTGGCCTACTTCTCCGACGGGATCGACCTCGTGCTCGACGGAGGTCCGACACCGGGCGGCGAGCCTTCGACGGTCCTCGACGTGACCGTCGACCCGCCGAGGATCATCCGTCAGGGCGCCGTCCGGTTGCCGACACCGACAGAATGAGAGTCACAGGGGTCATCCAGGCCGGCGGCAAGAGCACGAGGATGGGGGGCCGCCCGAAAGCGCTCATCGAGCTGGGTGGCCGGCGCATCGTCGAGCGCGTCGTCGCGGCGCTCGCGCCCGCGGTCGACGACGTCCTGATCGTGACCAACACCCCGGAGCTCTACGCCTTTCTCGGGCTGCCCACCGTCGCGGACGTCTATCCGGACCATGGCTCGCTCGGCGGGATCTACTCGGGCCTCAAGGCCGTCGCCGGGGAGGTGGCGTTCACGGTCGCGTGCGACATGCCGTTCCTCCACCCCGAGGTCGTCAGGCTCGTCGTCGCGCGCGCGGCCCAGGGCGACGTCGTCATTCCTCGTGTCGGCCGCCAGCTCGAGACCCTGCACGCCGCGTATGGAAAGGCGTGCCTCCCGCACATCGAGGAACGACTACTCGCCGGGGAGCTCAAGATCGTGGGGTTCTTCGACCGTGTGCGCGTCATCGAGATCGACGAGGCCGACGTCGCGCGGTTCCGTGACCCGACGGTCGCCTTCATGAACGTGAACACCCCGGACGAGCTCGAGCGCGCCCGGTCCCTCGTGGCCGAGCTTCGCTGAGATGACCCGCCTGCGCTCCATCGGGCTCGTGCACTACCACGAGCTCGGCCTCAAACGGGGCAACCGGCCGCTCTTCCTGCGCCACCTCGCGCGAAACCTCCGGCGCGCAACGTCGGACCTGGCGCCAGTGAGGCTGCGGCAGGTCTCGGGTCGGCTGCTGCTCGACCTCGAGGACCACCCCGATCCCGCGGCGGTCCGCGATCGGGTCCGCCGCGTATGCGGGGTCTCGAGCGTGGCGCTCGCCTATCGCATCGTCTCGACCGTCGAGGCGATGAAGGCGGTCATCGCGCGGTTCGTCGACGGACGCAGCTTCGCATCGTTCCGGATCACCGCGCGCCGGGCGTTCAAGACGTACCCGATGACGAGCGTGGAGCTGAACCGCGAGCTGGGCGCGTTCGTGCTCCAGCGCGTCGCCTCGCGCGTCGACCTGCGCCACCCCGAGCTCGAGATCCACGTCGAGGTGATGCCCGCCGAGACGTTCGTGTACGTCGACCCCGTCGCGGGTCCAGGAGGATTACCGGTGGGCGCGAGCGGTACGGTGGCCGCGCTGCTGTCGGGCGGGATCGATTCCCCTGTCGCGGCCTGGCGGATGATGAAGCGCGGATGCCGCGTCGTCTTCGTGCACTTCCACAGCGTGCCGTACCTGCCGCCGGTCTCTCAGGCCAAAGCCCGCGCCCTCGTCGGGGTGTTGACCCAGTGGCAGTACGACTCGAAGCTCGTCCTGGTGCCCTTCGGCGAGATCCAGCGCGAGGTGGTGCTCACCGTCCCGCCCCCCGCCCGGGTCGTCGTCTACCGGCGGCTCATGGTACGGATCGCCGAGGCGCTGGCCAGGAAACACGGCGCGGTGGCGTTGGCGACCGGCGAGAGTCTCGGCCAGGTGGCGTCGCAGACCCTCCCGAACATCGCGCGGGTCGACGAGGTCGCGGGGATGCCGATCCTGAGGCCGCTGATCGGCATGGACAAGCTCGAGATCACCGAGGAGGCGCGGCGGCTCGGGACGTTCGAGATCTCGATCGAGCCGGATGCCGACTGCTGCACGCTGTTCGTCCCCAAGCACCCCGCGACGCGGATGTCGGAACACGAGGTCGGCACCGTCGAGGCGCGCCTCGAGATCCCGCGCCTGGTCGCGTCGGGGTGTGACGGCGCTTCGGTCGAGGCGTTCGAATTCCCGGCGGGCGCTTCCACCGAGCTGGGATGCGAATGACCGCCACGCTCACGTTCCTGGGCGCCACCCCGAGGAGCATGACGCGGCGATGACGCAGCTCACCGCCGAAGGCAAGCGGGCGTTCGTGCCGTCG
The DNA here is from genome assembly GCA_003221635.1 of Candidatus Rokuibacteriota bacterium. Classification (GTDB taxonomy): domain Bacteria; phylum Methylomirabilota; class Methylomirabilia; order Rokubacteriales; family CSP1-6; genus AR31. The sequence continues at coordinate 64,845 of QHSR01000260.1, forward strand.
CGCTTTCATCTGTGCCCCACGTCCGACGACTCGAGGAAGCTGAACGGTGTCGCGGGCCCGGGGGTCATCATCGCGGGGAGCGGCATGGCGACGGGAGGCCGAATCCTCCACCACCTCCGCCATCGTCTTCCCGACGAGGCCTCGGCCGCCGCCGCCCTTCGGGCCGCCATCGAGCAGCATCTCGGGTGGCGATGCGCCGTCGCCGCCGACCGCCAGCAGATCGACCTCTGAAGCTTGGATCGGGCGGACTGCGTCTCCCGAGGCCGCCGTCGAGACTCGAATCCCCCATTATGTTGTTGGCTTGACACGCCGGAGCCACAACCGATATGGTGCCGCTATGACTATCGTCGGTCTGGGCGCGGACCACGCCGGCTTTCCCTTGAAGGAGGACCTCAAGGCATGGCTGATCGCCCGCGGCTACGACGTCGTCGACCTCGGGACCCAGTCGACCGAATCCGTCGACTACCCCGACTACGCGGCCGCGGTGGGGAGCGCGGTGACCACCGGCAAGGCCGACTGCGGCGTCCTCGTGTGTGGAACTGGAATCGGGATGGCGATGGCGGCGAACAAGGTTTCCGGTGTCCGGGCCGCGGCATGCAGTGACGCCTACACCGCGCGGATGAGCCGCGAGCACAACGACGCCAACATCCTGGCGCTGGGGGCGCGGATCACCGGACGCGACGCCGCGATCGAGATTCTCGAAACCTGGCTGGAGGCGGAGTTCGCGGGCGGCCGGCATGCCCGACGGGTGGACAAGATCGTCGAGCTCGACCGCGCGCGAGGCCAGGAGACTCCCGATGACCCTCGCTGACGTCGACCCCGAGATCGCGAAGGCCGTGCGCGAGGAGGCGCAGCGGCAGCACAGGAACCTCGAGCTGATCGCCTCCGAGAACTTCGTGTCCGAAGCGGTGCTCGAGGCGGTGGGGTCGGTGCTGACCAACAAGTACGCCGAGGGGTACCCCGGACGTCGCTACTACGGAGGCTGCGAGATCGTCGACATCGTCGAGGATCTCGCCATCACCCGCGCCAAGGAGCTCTTCGGAGCGGAGCACGTCAACGTGCAGCCCCATTCGGGCGCCCAGGCCAACATGGCGGTCTATTTCACGCTCCTGAAACCTGGCGATACCGTGCTCGGGCCCAACCTCTCCCACGGCGGGCATCTGACGGCCGGCAGCCCGGTGAACTACTCCGGCAAGTTCTACTCGATCGTCGCGTACGGCGTACGCAAGGACACGGAGCGGATCGATTTGGATCAGGTACGCGACCTGGCGCGCCAGCACCGACCCAAGCTGATCATCGCCGGGGGCTCCGCCTTCCCGCGGGCAATCGACTTCGCCCCGTTCCGTGACATCGCGCGCGAGGTCGGCGCGCGGCTCATGGCCGACATCGCCCATCCGGCGGGGCTGGTCGCGGCGGGGCTACACCCATCGCCGGTCGGCGTCGCGGACTTCGTCACGACGACGACTCACAAGACGTTGCGGGGTCCACGGGGCGGCATGGTCATGTGCGGGTCTGAGCATGCGCAGGCGCTCGACAAGACCGTCATGCCCGGGGTTCAGGGTGGTCCGCTGATGCACGTGATCGCCGGAAAGGCCGTGGCGTTTCGCGAGGCCTTGACGCCGGCATGGCGCGAGTACCAGAAGCAGATCGTGAAGAACGCGGCGGCGCTCGCCTCGGCGCTCGTCGAGCGCGGCTATCGGCTCGTGACGGGGGGCACCGACACCCACCTCATGCTGCTGGACCTCACGAGCCGGAACATTACCGGCAAGGACGCCCAGGAAGCGCTCGACCGGGCGTGGATCACCGTGAACAAGAACACGGTGCCGTTCGAGACGCGTGGCCCCATGGTGACGAGCGGCGTCCGGATCGGCACGCCGGCCGTCACCTCGCGAGGCATGCGTGAGGCCGAGATGGCCGAGATCGCGCGCCTCACCGACCGCGTGCTGTCCAATCTCGGATCTTCCTCCGTGGAGGCGGCGGTACGGGGCGAGGTGCAGGAGCTGACGAACCGGTTCCCGCTCTATCCGGACAGAACCCACTGAAGCCGGGACATGACCGTACCGGCGTGAGAGGAGAGGGGGCCCGATGAAATGCCCGTTTTGTGGCCACACGGAGGATCGGGTCGTCGACTCGCGGGTAGGCCGGGAAGGGGAGTTCATCCGGCGCCGGCGTGAGTGCCTCAAGTGTCACCGCCGCTACACGACCTACGAGTACATCGAGGACGTCCTGCCCCACGTGGTCAAGCGCGATGGGCGGCGCGAGCCCTTCGATCGGCAGAAGCTCCGCGGCTCGATCCTCAAGGCGTGCGAGAAGCGGTCGGTGGGGGTTCAGGCCGTCGATGACGTCGTCGTCGACATCGAGGCCCAGCTTCACGAGCGCGCCGAGAAAGAGGTCAGCAGCGAGGAGCTGGGTCGCGTCGTCATGGAGCACCTGCAACGGCTCGATCCGGTCGCCTATGTGCGGTTCGCCTCGGTGTATCGGCAGTTCAAGGATATCGGCCAATTCGTCGAGGAAGTGAAGGGGCTCCAGAAGGACGACAAGACGAAGCTCGTTCCCGCCAAGCCTCGGCCCCTCGCCAAAACGAAATAGATAGCGCGGCCCTGTCGCTGAGAGGAGACCCGAGGAGGGTTCGCGGGTCTCCACCTCATGTTCAGACAGGGCCGAGCGCCGCGGAGCCCCTTACTTCTTCTTCTTCTTGGTCGCCTTCTTCTTCGCCACTGCGTCACCTCCCTTCATCGGCGTGGTCGAGCTACCTCTGATCGGCATGCTAGTGAGGCCGCCAAATTCTGTCAAGAGTAAAATCCCATATATAGGGGGTCGGCGAGGCCGCGGCTCCCAGATCTGGGGTGAACACAGGTTTGACTTTGCTAGCGACCCCGATGTAGCGTGAGCGCAAGATCGAAGTACGGCCCTTCACCCAAATACCCGCTCCCGAGGAGACCTCCGTCGATGAGACGCACACTTAAGAAGCTTGTGTTCGTCGAGCCGAAATCGACACATCTGCACATCTACAGCCGGGTCTGCATTCCGCGTCTTGGCTCGGTGCTCCTGGCCACGATCATGCGCACCAAGGGTTACGACGTCCGGGTCTACATCGAGGACATCCACGACGTCGACATGAAGGAGGTCCTCTCGGCCGACCTCGTGGCGATCTCCGCGATCACCTCGACGGCGCCCCAGTCATACCGACTTGCCGACGCGGTGAGGGAGGCGGGCGCGATTGCCGTGCTCGGGGGAACGCACGTGAGCTTCCTGCCCGAGGAGGGACTCGAGCACGCGGACTTCGTGGTTCGCGGCGAGGGAGAGTTCGCGTTTCAGGAGCTGGTCGACGCGATCCAGGCGGGACACGGGTTCGAGCAGATCAAGAACCTGTCGTACCTCGCGGACGGTCGCCCGGTCCATCTCCCGGAGCGCCCGAAGATCCCGAACCTCGACGTCAACCCGATCCCGGACTATCGGCTCATTACGGGCTGGAAACCGGGCGGGGTCATCTCGGTCGCTACCTCGCGCGGCTGCCCGTTCTCGTGCACCTTCTGCTCGGTGCCCGGGATGTACGGGCACGCCTTCCGCACGCACTCCGTCGAGCGCGTGCTGCAGGAGCTCGAGGTCCATCGGGGCAACCTCTACACCTTCTTCGCCGACGACATCTTCACCGCGAACAAGAAGCGGTGCAAAGAGCTGCTCCGCGGAATGATCGATCACGACCTGACGCCCGACTGGGGCGCCCAGGTGCGAACGGAGACCGTCGACGATCCGGAGCTCCTCCAGCTCATGCGCGACTCCCGCTGCTTCAACGTCTACGTCGGGTTCGAGTCCATCAATCCGCGGACGCTCAAGCTCTTCCAGAAGAAGCAGGATCTCGCCAAGATCGAGCGGTCGATCGAGCGCTTCCACGCCCACAACATCCGCATCCACGGCATGTTCGTGGTGGGCTCGGACGAGGACGACGTCGAGACGATCGACGCCACCGCGGAGTTCGCCCTGAAGAACGATATCGACTCCATCCAGTTCATGATCCTCACGCCGATCCCCGGCTCCCCGGACTGGGATCAGCTCTACGACCGCGGCGAGAAATACGTCATCAGCAAGAACTGGCAGTTCTACGACGGCCACCACGTCGTCCACCAGCCCCGGCGGATGAGCCCCTACGAGCTACAGATGGGGGCGCTCAACGCGATGGCCAAGTTCTACTCCTGGCGCGGGATCGCCAAGAAGATCTTCAAGGGGGACAAGTACTACGCGGCCATCCGTTACTTCGGCAAGCGGATGATCCGCGACTGGTGGAAGGACGACGAGAATCGTCAGCACGTGGAGTGGCTCAAGGCCCAGCTGTACTCGGACGCGAAGGAGCTCGGGCATCGCGCGCTGCAGCGGGTCGGGCTCCCGGCGATCCTGCTCCAGGATTCGGTGGGCCGCCTGCTCCAGCGTTTCCTGGGTGAGCTCGGCGTGACCGTCGTCCCGCTCGCCGAGGCGGCGGCCGAAGGCGCGGCGCGCGCGCGCGAGACGGTCGACTGCGTGATCACGCCGATCGTCAAGCGCGCCGTCAAGGAGCGCGAGGAGTTCTACACGAACCTTGCGGCCGTGAACGCCTTGCTCCTGAGCCGGTGGGAAAAACTTCCGCGGGTGAGCTTCCCGCTCCTCGACGGTCAGGGGCCGGTGTTCGAGCCGTTCGCGAAGATCGGGCTCCTCTTCACCAAGAATCTCGATCGCATCCGCGACGCCTACAAGACCGCCGGCGTCGCCGAGGGTCTCTGGGAAGCGGCCTAGTCGGCCGGGGCGGGGACGGGCTCAGGAGGCGGCCGCCCCCTGAGCCCGCCCCGGCCGACGCTACGCTTCTTTGGGCTCTTGGACCGATGAGGGCCGGCGGGCGTGGCGGCGGCGCACGAACTCCTCGTTCAACGGCACGCCCTTCTTGCAGAAGGGGCATTGGTCCGGATCGTAGGTCGGGAAGTCGCGGCTCACGAGACTGAAGACGGACCGGTTGTCGAGATCGACCGACGTCCGACGCCAGAGACAGCCGATACCAACCACGAGCGCGCCCAGCTGCTCCACGAGATTGATCAGCAAGTTCAGCGTCGAGCCGGTGCTGACCAGATCCTCGACCAGCAGGACCTTGGCGCCGGGCCTGATCAGGCGCTGGAACTCGACGGGGAGGGAGACGCGCCGTTTGCCCCCCGACAACCCCTTGGCCCCGTAGACGACCACCGGCCGCGAGGGATGGGCGCGCGCCACGCAGTGCGACAGGATCAGCGCGCCCGGGCCCGTCGACAGGACCATATCGACCGGCCACTGGGCGAAGTGCTTGGCGATCACGGCGCCGAGGCCCTCCGTGAACGAGGGCTCCGTGGTGACCAGCGTCTTCTCGATGTACTCCGACGTGTGCTGGCCCGAGGGCAGCAGGATGTGGTCGTTGGAGTGATAGGCGCCGGTGCGCTTGAGGATCTCGAGGTGAATCTTCTCCCTGACTTCGGTCTCGACGGCGGCGGGGTCTTTCCTGGCGGCTGCGCTCATCCGGGCCCTCCTCGGCGCATTATCGCACGCGGCGGAACGCCGCCGAGTGGCGCTTTGGACGCATGCTAGACTCCCTTCATGCGCGTGCTCGCCGTGGAGACCTCGACGCTCGCCGGCGGCGCCGCGCTCCTCGACGGCGAGGTCGTCGTCGGTGAGTACGCGCTCGACGTCGGCGCGACGCACTCCGAGCGCCTGATGGGCGCCATCGACCGGCTCTTGACCGACGCGGGCTGGACGGTCCGCGACCTCGAGGGGCTCGCGGTCTCCGTGGGGCCGGGCTCGTTCACGGGACTTCGAATCGGGCTCAGCACCGTCAAGGGGCTGGCGCTTGCCCTGTCCATCCCGATCGTGGCCGTGCCGACGCTCGACGCGATGGCGGCTCTCCTGCCGTTCGCCGCGTTGCCGGTGTGCCCCGTTCTCGACGCTCGCAAACGCGAGGTCTACGCGTCGCTCTATCAATGGGACGGCGCCGGCATGCGCCGAGTCTGGGACTACCTGGCCATCACGCCCGCGGATCTCGTCCGACGCCTGGACGAGCCGGTGATCGTCCTCGGCGACGCGGCGGACCAGATCCAGTCGCCGTATGCGCGGCGGATCCGGCCCCCGCGGCGCGGGCCCTCTCCGGCGTCCGTGGGTGCTCTGGGATCCTCGCGCCTCGCGATCGGTGACACGGTCGCGCCAGCCGATCTCGTGCCGATCTATCTCCGGCCCTCGGAGGCCGAGCTGAAGCGTCGCGGTGCCGCTGTCCGTTGACCGCATGCGCTCCGAAGACCTCGACGAGATCCTCGGGATCGAGCGCGCGTCGTTCTCGATGCCCTGGTCGCGGGGTGCCTTCCTGTACGAGATGCAGCAGAACCGGGTCGCCCGCTGCTGGGTGATGCGCGAGGACGCTCGGGTGGTCGGCTACCTCTGTCTGTGGGAGGTCGCGGACGAGGTGCACATCACCAATATCGCGGTCAGTCCCGACTGCCGGCGCCGGGGTCTCGGGCGCACTCTGCTCGGCGGCGTCCTGGACGAGGCCCGACAGCGCCGGATCAGGCTCGTCGTCCTCGAAGTGCGACCGAGCAACACCGAAGCGCGAACGCTCTATGAATCCTTTGGGTTCCGTGTCGTTGGCCGCCGGCGCGGGTATTACTACGACACCGGAGAGGACGCGCTCGTCATGGAGGCGGCCCTCCAGGCGGCGCAGCCGGGAACCCGTGCCTAGCCTCGCCCGTTCGTGGTATTAAGGCCGCGCGCGGCCGCTACCAAGGCTCCAGAGGAGATTCGTCGTGACCTGGGGGATGACTGCGCTCGCGACACTCGTGGTCGTCGTGGTCACGTCGTCCGGCCCGGTGCTCGCCGAGACCATGGCGCTCAAGCTTCTCCCGAACTACTCTCGGGCCACGTTCAAGAGCGACGCGCTGCTCGAGACCTTCGTCGGCAACACCGCCGCCGAAGGCGTCGCCGGCACGTTGACCGTCGACCCGGCCCGCCCTCAAGGCGCCTCCGGAATGGTCAAGGTCGACATGAACCTGGTCAGGACGGGTATCGACAAGCGGGACGCCGACATGCGCGGCAAGAACTTCCTCGATACCGAGGTCGACGCCAACCGATGGGTCACGTTCGAAATGAAGAGCGTGGAGATCGCCGGGCCACTCGAGCCCGGAAAGGCGATCCCGGCCAAGGTACGAGGCATCCTGACGGTGAAGCAGAAGCCGGTCGAGCGGGTCGCCGACGCGACCGTCACCTGGATCAAGCTCACACCCGAGCAGGTCGAAAGCCAGAAGCGGTTCGGCTTCACGGCGGACAATATCAAGGTGCGAGCCCGGTTCGGGACGACCTTCACCGACCACGGCATGCAGGTACCGCAGCTGCTCATCTTCAAGGTCTCGAACGATATTCAGCTGGAGACCGACCTGACCTTCGCTCGCCAATAGGGATGGGCTTGGGAAGCCAGGCCAGGTGTCTGGTCCTCGCGCTGCTGCTCCTGAGCCCGGCTTTGCTCTCCGAGTCCGCCGCCGCGCAAGCTCCCTCCGCCGCCGAGCTCGCGCGGGGCAAGTACATGTTCGGAGCGACCGGAGGCTGCGGTTGCCACACCGTCCCGAAGCAGCCCGTCAATGCGGGCGGACGGAAATACGACGGGCCGTTCGGGACCGTGTACGCGTCCAACATCACGCCCGACCGCGAGACCGGCATCGGCGGCTGGACCGACGAGCAGATCATCACCGCGATCCGTCTGGGTCGCCGGCCCAACGGCGAACGCCTGATCCCGGTGCACCCGTACACGGTGTTCAACGGGATGGCGGCGGACGATGTCAAGGCGCTCGTCGCGTTTCTGCGTACCGTGCCGGCGGTGAAGCGGGCCAATCAGCCGAAGAAGATCACGGTGCCGATGTTCGAGAGCGTGGTCCTGCCGGCCTGGCTCTCGGCCTTCGCGCCGCGGGAGACGCCGCCGGCGGCGGCACCGACCTCGGGGGTGGCGCGCGGCGAGTATCTGGTCCGCGCCGTCGGCCACTGCGGCGAATGCCACACGCCGCGGACCATGACGATGGCGACCGACAACTCGCGCTTCCTGGGGGGGAATCCCAAAGGCCCGGAGGACTCCGAAGTTCCGAACATCACGCCCGACAAGGCGACGGGCTTGACGTGGTCCGAGGAAGAGATCGCCGACTATCTCGGTACGGGTAACAAGCCCGACGGCGACGTCGCCGGAGGGCTCATGGGCGAGGTCATCGAGGGCACGCTGGCCGGATTCAAGGACATGACCAAGGCCGATCGGCTCGCGATCGCCCAATACCTCAAGACGATCCCGGCGGTCAAGAACAAGATCGGCCAATGAGCGCAGTACCCTTCAACCCGAAGGAACCTACTGGAGGAGGAACGAGATGAATCTCGAGCGTGTGAGGGCCGGTGCGCTCCTCGGGAGCCTCGTCGCGCTGGCCGTCGTCGGCTGCGCGATCGGCACGACGACCACCATGGGGTCCGGCGATCCCGTCGCCGACCGCCAGCGGCTGATGAAGAACGTCGGCGCCAACTGGGCGGAGATCCAGAGCAAGGTCAAGGCCGGCAACGCCGAGGCGGTCGCGGTGAACGCCGAAGTTCTGTCGCTCCACGCCCAGCGGATCACGAGCTACTTCCCCGAGGGTTCCCTCAGCGACAAGTCGAAGGCGAAACCCGACATCTGGCAGAAGTGGCCGGAGTTCAAGGCCGCCGCGAAGAACCTCGAAAACCGCGCCGGCACGCTTCGCGACCAGGCGATCGCGAAGGACGCCGCGGCCGTGACGACGACGGTCGCCACGTTCGGTCGAGACGCCTGCGGGACGTGCCACACGCCGTTCCGCGTCCCGCCGCCGCAGCAACCCGCGGCGCCGCGCTCCTGAGCCAAAGGAGGCAACATGAAGATCAGACATGTGAAGACGGGTATCGTTCTCGGTAGCCTCATTGCCTTGGCGCTTGCCAGCTCCGCAACCGGTCAGTCCATGACCAAGCTCTGGACCAGCGACGCCGTCGCCGACCGCCAGCGGCTCATGAAGCTCAACGGCGCGAGCTGGGCGGACGCCCAGGCGAAACTCAAGGCCGGCAGCATCGAGGCCATCGCGGTGAACGCGGAGACGTTGGCGCTCACGTCGACGCAGATTCCCGCACTGTTCCCCGAGGGGTCGTTGACCGACAAATCCAAGGCGAAGCCGGAGATCTGGCAGAAGTGGGCCGAATTCGAGGCCGCGGCGAAGAATATGGGCGTTCAAGCCGAGAAGCTTCGCGACGCGGCGCGCAGCAAGGACCAGGCGGCCACCGAGGCCGTCGCGAAGGAGTTTGGACGGCAAGCATGCGGGACCTGTCACCAACCGTTCCGCGTCCCGCCGCCCCAGCCGCAGCAGCCGCCGGCGCCTCCGCAACAGTTGCAGCCGCGCTGAAGATCGTCCGATGAGTCGGGGGAGGGCGCTCTGTCGGCGCCCTCCCCGGCGGCAATCCGCCCTGTGCTAAGGTTGCCATCATGACAGCGTCCCTTCCTTTCCGCGACACGTTCTGGAACGTCCCGGGCTGGGCGCAGATCGCGCTCTACGTCGGCGGCGTGCTGGCGATCGCGATCTTCGCCTACGGAATGTGGCAGCGGGTGAGCCTCTGGCGGCGGGGCCTGCCGGAGGACAGGCTCGATCGGATCGCCGACCGTATCGGGCTCGTCGTGGCGCACGCCCTCGGGCAGGTCCGCACGCTCTCGCAGGCGTATCCGGGAGTCATGCACGCGATCATGTTCTGGGGTTTCCTCGCCCTGTTCATGGGCACCGTCCTGGCCACGATCGACTGGGATGTCACGCTCCCGCTGTTCGGGTACAAGCTCCTGAAAGGCCAGTTCTACCTCCTCTACGAAGCGGTGCTCGACCTGTTCGGGCTCTTCTTCGTGATCGGCCTGGGCATGGCCACCTGGCGGCGGTTCGTCATCCGCTCGGCCCGCGTCGAGGCGACGACGCGCTTCGCGTGGGTGCTCGCCCTGCTGTTCGTCATCAACGTGACGGGCTTCATGATGGAGGCGTGCCGGCTCGCGGTGGTCGAGCCGTGGTGGGGACCCTGGTCGCCCGTCGGCTATGCGCTCGGTCGTGGGTTCGTGGCGCTCGGCCTGACCCCCGGGGCGCTGCGCGGCCTTCACGTCGCGACGTGGGTCTTCCACGCGGCGATCGCGCTGCTCTTCATCGCGATCATCCCGTACTCCTACTTCGTCCATCTCCTCACGACGCCCCTCAACATCTTCTTCGCGAAGCTCGGGCCGCGCGGAGCGATCCGGGAGATCACGAACATCGAGGAGGCCGAGACCCTCGGCGTCTCGAAGCTCGAGGAGTTCTCGTGGAAGCGACGGCTCGACTTCGACGCGTGCGTCGAGTGCGGCCGCTGCCAGGTCGCCTGTCCCGCGTACATGTCGGGCACGGCGCTCTCGCCCAAGCAGATCATCGTGAAGCTCAAGCGGCACATGCACGGCGAGCTGCCGGGCCCGATCCACGGCGCGCTGATCAAGGCGGACGAGCTGTGGGCGTGCACGACCTGCATGGCATGCGTGCAGGAGTGTCCGGCCTTCATCGACATCGTCGACACGATCATCGACCTCCGGCGCTACCTGGCGTTGTCCGAGGGGGCGCTGCCCTCGACGGCGCCCCAATCGCTCCAGAACATCCAGCGGGCCGGGAACCCCTGGGGCCTGCCGGCCGGCGAGCGCATGGCGTGGGCGCAGGGCCTCGAGGTCCCCGTCATGGAGGCGAATCGCGAGGTCGAGTACCTGTACTGGGTCGGCTGCTCGGCCTCATACGACAAGCGCAACCAGGCGATCGCCCGGGCGGTGGTGAAGATCCTGAAGGCCGCTGGCGTGAGCTTCGGCGTGATGCCGGAGGAGCGGTGTCACGCCGAGGTCGGCCGCCGCCTCGGCGAGGAGTACCTGTACCAGACCGTCCAGCAGGAGAACCTCGAGGCGATCAAACGGTACCGGTTCCGCAAGGTCATCACGCACTGTCCGCACTGCTTCAACACGATCAAGAACGAGTTTCCCCAGTTCGGTGGACGCTACGAGGTCCTCCATCACTCGCAGGTCATCGACGACCTGATCGCCGCCGGCCGGATCAAGCCGACGAAGCCGATCGACGCGTCGATCGCGTTCCACGACTCCTGCTACCTCGGGCGCTACAATGGCATCACCGAGGCGCCGCGGAACGTTGCGAAGGCCGTTCCCGGGCTCCGACTCGTGGAGCTGCCGCGCAATCGTGAGCGCGGGCTTTGCTGCGGCGGGGGCGGCGGTCACATGTGGATGGAAGTGAAGGCGCAGAAGCGCGTGAACCTGATCCGCGTCGAGGAGGCGCTCGAGGCCAAGGTAGACATGGTGGGCACCGGCTGTCCCTTCTGTCTGGCCATGATCGATCTCGGCCGCAAGGTGAAGGGCGCCGAGGAGACGCTCGCCGTGAAGGATGTCAGCGAGCTGGTGGCCGAGAGCCTGGAATGACATGAGAGCGCTGCTGCGCGCCCTGCCATCCATCGTCCGGACCATCACCGGCCTCGCCGTCGACCCCGTCCTGCCCAGGGCGGCGAAGATCGCGCTGGCCGCCGCCGTTCTGTATCTCGTCTCCCCCGTGGACCTGATTCCCGACTTCATTCCGGTCCTCGGATACCTGGACGACGTGCTCATCGCGGCGATCGTGGTCGATGGGATGCTGAACTTCGTGAACCGGGGCCTCGTGCTCAAGTACTGGCCCGGCAGCCCGGAGTCGCTGGAGCGCGTCGCGCGTTCCGCGCGGGTCCTCGCCGCCTGGGTCCCGCGACGGCTCAAGGTGCGGATCTTCTCGGGAAGCTGCTAGGCGAGCGGGGCCGGCGGGCGCCGGCCGCCGCGCGCCGAGACAGCCTTACGAAAGGGGGACGTGATGGCTCCCGCGGTTGGATTCATCGGACTCGGCAACATGGGACGGCCCATGGCGCTCAATCTCGTCAAGCACGGGTTTCCGCTGGTCGTGCACGACATCGATCCTGCGAAGGTCGAGCCGCTGCGGGCGCGCGGCGCGGCGGTGGCCGAGTCGGCGGAGCGGGTGGCGGCCGCCGCCGATCGCACCATCTGCATGGTCGAGACCACCGCCCAGGCTGAGGCCGTCATCGCCGGTGAGCGCGGGATCATCCGGACCGCCGCGCCCGGGCACATCGTGATCTGCATGAGCACGATCGACCCATTCGCCGCGCGGCGGCTGGCCAACACGCTGGCGACACGCGGGGTGGCGATGCTCGACGCGCCGGTCAGCGGAGGCACTGAGCGCGCGGCGACTGGCGAGCTCTCGATCATCGGCGGCGGCGCCGCGGAGACGTTCGAGGGGTGCCGCGACCTGTTCAAAGCCATGGGCACGAAGATCTTCCACGTGGGCGGGCTCGGCCAGGGGCTGGCGATGAAGCTCGTCAACAACATGCTGGTCCAGGTCAATACGGTGGCGATGGCCGAGGCGCTCGTCATGGGCGTCAAGGCCGGACTCGATCCGCGCACGATCTACGAGGTGGTCAGGGTCAGCACCGGCACAAGCTCCACGTTCGAGCGGCGTGTGCCGAAGATCCTCGCGCGCGACTTCGCGCCGGGCGGGACCGTGGACATCTCCTACAAGGACCAGGAGCTCGAGACGGCCTTCGCCAAGCAGCTCGGCGTGCCGGTGCTGCTGGCCAACGTGAGCCAGCAGGTCTACCAGATGGCGCGCGCCGCCGGGCTGGGCAAGCAGGACGGCACCGCCATCATCCAGGTGCTCGAGTGCCTCGCGGGCGTGCAGGTCGGAGGCTAGGCCAGTCGCGGCGGCGCCGGCCCCTGGAGCCGCGTCTGCATCGTCCGCATGACGTGCGCGCCTTCTCGCGCATCGCCTCGAGATCGCATGGCCACGAACGTCGCGCTTCTGGCCCGCCATCCTCTTGACATTGTCCGACGAACCAACTTCTAATGCCCGCGCAGAGCGGTTGCCGACCTACGCTCCCTGGGAGGGAATCTCATGCTCCGGTACGGACGCGTGCGCTTCGTCTGTGGGCTGATCGCGGCGACACTGGCGGTGGGCCTCTCGCTGGCGTCGGACGCGCCGGCGCAGGGCAAGAAGCTCAAGATCGGTGTCATCTACGACTACACCGGGCCGTTCGCCGGGGGCGGGTCCGAGCTGCACGCGCTCGGCGCCAAGATCATGATCGACTACTTCATCAAGCGGGGCGGTGTCGAGGGCTACCAGATCGAGGCGATCTACGCCGACGCCCAGAGCAAGCCCGACATCGCCATCAACGAGGCGGTGCGACTGATCGAGCAGGAGAAGGTCGATATGCTGCTCGGTTTCTACTCGTCGGCGGAGTGCGTGCCGGCGGCCGCCCGCGTCGAGCAGCTCAAGAAGTTCATGTGGATCACCACCTGCATCTCTTCGGCGGTGCTCGAGAACCGGAATCTGAAGTACGTCTTCCGGGCGCAGCCGAGTGGCCGGCAGTTCGGGCTGATGTCGATGGACTTCCTCGCCCAGAATGCGAAGGCCAAGCTCGGCAAAGAGTCCAAGGATCTGCGCGTCGCCATCATCCACGAGGACGGCGCGTACGGCGTCGACGTCTCGAAGGGCAATGAGGAGGGCGCCAAGAAGGCCGGCTTCACCGTCGTGCTCAAGGAAGGATATGCGGCAACGGCGCCGGATCTGTCGGCGCTGGTGACCAAGCTCAAGCGCGGGCGTCCGGACGTCATCTTCCACACCGGCTACAACCCGGACATCACGCTGTTCCTGCGCCAGGCCCGCGAGCAAGGCCTTCGCTTCAGCGCCCTCATCGGGCACGGCGCGGGCTACGGCGTCTACGACAAGCTGAAAGAGGCGCTCGGTCGGGACGTGAACCACTTCTTCAACGTCGACCCGATCTCGATCTGGCTGGCCAACGAGAAATCGCTCCGCGCGCCGCTGCCGGCCATGATCAAGATGGTGGGCGAGGAGTACGAGAAGGCGCGGCCGGGCACCCTGGTCAAGTCGGCGCACGTGGGCATGGCGGCCAGCAACACGTACCTGTTCGCGCTGCGGAAGGCGGCGCTCGAGGTCGACCTGCCGGAGGGTGGCACCATGCTCGGCTTCGGCGTGAAGTTCGAGGGCGAGGGGGCGCCCATGTCGGGTCAGAACGATCGCGCGTTCCCGGTCATCCTCCAGTACGTCGACGACAAGCCGTATCTCGTATGGCCGAAGAGCCAGCAGCAACGCGAGCCGATCCTGCCCTTGCCGGGCTCGTCGCCCTACGCGGCGCAGTGAGCGGCCCGACGCCGCTCCGGCCCACGTAGCCACGTGCTTGCCGTCCGGGGCCTCACCAAGCGATTTGGCGGCTTCACGGCCGTCAACAATGTGTCCTTCGGGGTCGAACAGGGCGAGATTCTGGGCCTGATCGGGCCGAACGGGTCCGGCAAGAGCACGATTTTCAACATGCTCTCGGGCACCCTGGTCCCGAACGGCGGCTCGATTCGCTTCGAGGAGCGCGAGATCGCCGGGCTGGCGCCATACCGGATCATCAACCTCGGCATCGGTCGCACCTTCCAGATTCCGCGGCCGTTCCATCGGCTCTCGATCGTCGAGAACGTGGTGCTCTCGGGCTTCTACGGCCAGGGCCGACACTCGCGGGTCAAGGCCTTCGAGGCGGCGGAGCGCGCGCTCGCGCTCGTGGGCCTCCCGACCGATCGCGCGGCGGTGGTCGACGGGCTGGGCGCGGCCGCGCTCAAGAAGCTGGAGCTCGCCAAGGCGCTCGCCACCGCGCCGAAGCTCCTGCTGGCCGACGAGAGCTTGAGCGGTCTGGACGAGCACGAGATGGATCAGGCGGCCGCCCTGCTCCGCCGGATCTGCAAGGAGCTGGGCATCACCATCATCTGGGTCGAGCACATCATGGGTGTCCTGATGCGCGTCGTGGACCGAGTGATGGTGCTCGATCACGGCGAGAAGATCGCCGAGGACCTGCCGGCTCGGGTCGCGACCGATCCGCGCGTCATCGAGGTCTATCTCGGGACCCAGGCCGCGGCGGTGTCGGCGGTCGCGGCGGCCGCCCGCGCCTGACCGGGACCCTCGCGTGACTCCGGTGTGTCCCTCAGGCCGCTCGCGGCCGCGCCCATGCTCGAGCTGAAGTCGATCTGTGCCGGATACGGAAGCTTCCAGGCGCTGTTCGACGTGTCGCTGGAGGTGCGCCACGGCGAGGCGGTCGGCGTCATCGGGCCCAACGGCGCCGGCAAGACGACGCTGATGCGGGTCGCCTCCGGCCTCATCCGGCCAACCTCGGGGTCGATTGTCATGGATGACGTCGATCTGGTGGCCACCGCGCCGCATCGGATCGTGGAGCTCGGCGTCGCCCACGTGCCGGAGAGCCGGCGCCTCTTCCCGCGCATGACCGTCGAGGACAACCTCAAGATGGGCGGCTTCGTGCCGGCGGCGCGGCCGAAGTTTCGCCGGCAGCTCGAGGTCGTGTATGGGCTGTTCCCGCGCCTCCGCGAGCGCCGGCGCCAGCTCGCCGGCAGCATGTCCGGCGGCGAGCAGCAGATGTGCGCGATCGGCCGCGCCCTCATGTCCGAGCCCAAGCTGCTCCTCCTGGACGAGCCGTCGGCCGGGCTCGCGCCCGTCCTCGTGGAGCAGGTGTTCGACCTGGTGAAGCGGATCCGCGCCGGGGGCCTCACGGTGTTGATCGTCGAGCAGAACGTGCAGCAGGTCCTGCGGGCGGTCGACCGCGCCTATCTGCTCAAGGCCGGCCGCATTCACGCCGCCGGCAGCGCCGCCGAGCTCCTGGCCAGTGACAGCATCCGCGAAGCGTATCTCGGAGTCTGAGCGGGGAGGGCACGACCTGGGCATCTTCGACGTCTTCCTGCTGGAGGCGCTGATCAACGGGATTCTGCTGGGGGGCGTCCTGGCGTTGCTGTCGCTCGGCCTCAATCTGATCTTCGGCGTCATCGACGTCGTCTGGATCTGCTACGCCGAGCTCATCATGCTCGGCATGTACGGGATGTACTTTCTCTACACGATCTACCACGCGCCCATCTGGGTGGCGGCGGTGATCTGCATCCTCGGTGTCGGCGTCCTGGGCGTGATGCTACACGTCCTGGTGATTGCCCCGCTCCTGGGAGCCGCGCCCATCAACCAGCTCCTGGCTACCGGAGGCGTTCTCTTCTTCCTGCAGTCCGCCGCGACCGTGCTCTTCGGCATCGAGTTCAAGAACCTGGGCCTGCGGCTGCCGGTGCTGAAGGTCTGGGGGAT
Source organism: Candidatus Rokuibacteriota bacterium (assembly GCA_003221635.1). Classification (GTDB taxonomy): domain Bacteria; phylum Methylomirabilota; class Methylomirabilia; order Rokubacteriales; family CSP1-6; genus AR31. The sequence continues at coordinate 81,065 of QHSR01000260.1, forward strand.
GTTCGTCAGCTACTCACGCCTGCTGGCCTTCGCCGCGGCGCTCATCGGCATCGTGCTGGTCTACCTGCTGCTGACCCGGACCTACACGGGCACGGCGATCCGCGCGATCGCCCAGGACCGGCAGATCATGCCGCTCATGGGTGTCGACAGCCGCCGGATCTACCTGATCACCTCGGGGCTGGGCGGCGCGCTGGCGGGCCTGGCCGCCTGCCTGCTGGTGCTGCAGTACGACGTCCATCCCTTCGTCGGCCTCTCGTTCGGGCCGATCACGTTCCTGA
>QHSR01000271.1 GCA_003221635.1 Candidatus Rokuibacteriota bacterium
CGGGTTCACGATGGTTCCCGCGTCGTCCACCCACACGATGCGCTCCGGTGTCACCGTTCCGGTGTCGCGATCGACGCGCACCGACACGACGAAAGCGCCCGCGCTCCAGACCTCCCCCTCGGGGCTGAAGAAGCGCGTCGCCTCGAGCCCGGGCTCGGCGCCGATCGGGAGTCCCGCGCCGCGGTAGGCGAACTCGGCCACGCGCGCCCAGCTGACCACGCGCCCGGGCGCGCCGACGACGCCGAAGCCCTCATCGACCGCCACCACGTCGTCCGCCCCGGCCTCCAGGAGGCTCGCGGCGAGCCCCCTCGCCTTTTCTCGCACGTCGCGCGACGCGAGCGCCAGCGCCGACCCGCCGAGAGCGACGCTCCGGCTCCCGAACGTGCCGATGCCCTGAGGCGCGCCGAGCGTGTCGCCGTGGCGGACGGTCACCGCCTCCGGCGTGACACCGAGCTCGTCGGCGACGATCTGGGCGAACGTGGTCTCGTGCCCCTGGCCATGCGCGCTCGAGCCCGTGACGGCGAGCACGGCACCGGTCTGCTCGACTCGGACCAGCCCACTCTCCCACCCGAGGCCGGACGGCTCGACGTAGACGGCGACGCCGACGCCGACGATCTCACCCCGTTCGCGCCGCACCGCCTGCGCGCGCCTGAGACTTGCGTAGTCGGCCGTGGCCAGCGTGCCGTCCAGGAGCCCGGCGTAGTCACCGGAGTCATAGACCTGCCCCGTCGCGGTCTTGAAGGGAAAGCGATCGCGGGGAATCAGGTTGCGCCGCCTCAGCTCGACCGGATCGAGCCGGAGAGACCGCGCGGCCTCGTCCACGAGGCGCTCGATCAGGAACGCGGCCTCCGGACGCCCCGCGCCGCGGTAGGCGCCGACCGGCGGGGTCGTCGTGAAGACGCCGACCGATTCGATGTCGACGTGCTCGACGAGATAGGACCCCGGCAGGCACCGGCCGTGGTTCTGGGGCGTGCCGCCGACAGTGACGGCGAGGCTTGAGCCCAACGGCTGGCGAATCCGGGCGCGAAGCCCCGTGATTCGCCCGTCGGCATCGAGAGCAAGCTCCCCCGTCGAGCGACCACCGCGGCCATGGTTGGTGGTGAGCAGGTCCTCGGCGCGAGTCGAGACCCACTTCACCGGCCGCCCGAGCCGGCGCGCGAGCCAGGCGACAAGGACCTCTTCCCGGTAGGGACCGCCCTTCACCCCGAATCCGCCGCCGACGTCGGGAGCGATCACGCGCACGCGCGCTTCGTCGAGCCCGAGCATGCGCGCGAGCGAGGAGCGAACTCTGAACGGCGCCTGCGTCGAGGTCCACACCGTCAGCTCGCCGGTATCTGGGTCCCAGCGGGCGAGCGCTCCGCGGGGCTCGAGGGGGACGCCGCACAGGCGCTGCTGCTGCACGGTCAGCGTCACGTGGTGCGCCGCCTCGCGGAAGGCGCGGTCGGGATCGCCGTGGCGCCATGCAACGGCGAGCGCGTGGTTGTCGCGACTCGCCTCCACCACGTGCGGCGCCCCAGCCGCCAGGGCGCCGTCCGGATCGGCGACGCCGCCCAGCGGCTCGTAGTCGACGCCGACGCGCTCGGCCGCGTCCGTCGCCACGTAGGATGACTCGGCGACCGCCGCCGCGACCGGTACACCCTGAGCGCGAACGATACCGGCCGCCAGCAGTGGGTACTCGGGGATGACCGTGCCCGGGGCCAGGCGCATCAGCGGCACCGGCCCGATCGGGTCGAGCTCCTCGGCCGTGATGACCGAGACGACCCCGGGGATGCGCCGTGCGGCACTGGCGTCGAGCGAGCGGATCCGGGCGTGCGCGTGAGGGCTCCGCGTCAGAGCCAGATGGAGCAGGCCAGCGACCGCGAGGTCGTCGACGAAGCGCCCTCGACCGGTCACGAGCGACCGGTCTTCCCGGCGCCGCATGGGACGTCCAACCCATCCGGCCCTCTCGGTCGCGTGCGTCACGTTCGCTCGACTTTCGGACGGTAACCCACGAGCTCCAGCAGATTGCCGTCGGGGTCCATGAAATAGAGGCAGTCGTGGTCGCCCCAGTCGATCGGCGCGTGATACGGAACACCACGCTCGGCGAAGAACGTCGGGGCCGCCTTCAGCTCATCCCAGGCGACCTCGAAGGCATGGTGGCTCTTGCCGAGCGGATTCTTCACCTGCTCGGGATCGGCAGGCGCGCGATCTGGCCGGAGGTACAGCGCGCACGACGTGTCGCCGCCACGCAGGAGCACCTGGTCGGCGAGCCGCATCTGGACCGTCATTCCCAGCACCTCGGCGTAGAAGCGCTCCGCGCGCTCGAGGTCGACGACGTCCACGCCGAAGTGATCGAGCCGCTTGATTCTCAACACGCGGTCGCGTCGCCCGCACCGAGCTTCGCGAGCGCCCACGCCGCGGCGTGACGCACTCCCGCGTCCTCGTCGCCCAGCGCCCGCGAGAGCGCGCCGACCGCGCGCTGCTCACCGCGGTTCGCGAGGACGATGGCCGCGTTTCGGAGGAGCCCGGCGCGCTTCGTTCTCGAGAGCGCGGTGCCACGGAACCGGGCGCGGAACGCGTCCCGGTCGAGCTCGAACAAGCTCTCGAGTGGGCCGAACGACCCTGCCGGTCTCAGCGCGGGCTCGCGCGCGGGCTCGGCCTTCCGGTTCCACGGGCACACGTCCTGACACACGTCGCACCCGAACAGCCACTCGCCCAGCCCGTCACACAGCTCACCGGGGATGTCCCCGCGGTGCTCGATCGTCAGGTACGAGATGCAGCGCCGCGCGTCGAGGACGTAGGGTCCGACGAACGCGCGCGTCGGGCAGGCGTCGAGACAGGCGGTGCAGGTCCCGCAGCGATCGGGCTGGCGGTGATCGAACGCCAGCGCGGCGGTCGTGAGGACGACGCCGATGAAGAAATACGAGCCGAGCGACGGCGTCAGGAGGTTCGTGTTCTTGCCGATCCAGCCGAGTCCGGCCCGCGCGGCGAGATCGCGCTCGAGCACGGCGCTGGAATCCACCGCCGCCCGGCTCGTGACGCCGGCCCCGGCCGCGGCACGAATGAACTCGCCCAGCTCCACGAGGCGGGGACGCATGATGTCGTGGTAGTCGCGCCCTCGTGCGTACCGCGAGACGGGCTGCCAGTCGCTGCCCTCTTCTTTCGCCGGAGCCTCCTTCTCCACGTTGTAGCTCAGCGCCACCGCGACGACCGCGCGACAGCCCGGGAGCAGGCGGGCCGGGTCGAGGCGGTCGCCGCGACCGCGATCGAGGTACCCCATCGTTCCGGCGTAGCCGGCGTCGAGCCACTTCTCGAGCTCGGCGCCGTGCTCGGGAGGCTCGGCGGGACCGATCGCGACGCGGTCGAAGCCCAGCTCGAGCGCGCGCGCCTTCACCGCTTCGGCGAGGGTGAGACCGACCAGGGTCACGCTTTGCGGGCCTTCACGACGAGATGGGCCCGCGTGAGCGTCCGCCCGCCGTCCTCGAGGAACTTGACGTAGCGAAACCAGCGGCCGTCCACCTTCCACTTCTCCTGGAGCCCGACCGCCGCGGCCAGCCCCTCCTCGACCGAGGAGAACGCCTTGACGTCGCGCTCGACCTCGAGGTGATCGTCTCGCCGTACGCGAAGCGTGAAGGCCGACCCGTCTCCTTCCACTGGTCGGTGTGAAACGCGACGAAGGCGAAGACCTGCCCGGGCCGGAGCACCCGGCCGGCCCGTTCGGCGATCGCGTCGGACATGCAGAGATGGGCCGCGACCAGATCGGGCTTGAACGGGGCGTACTCTTCGACCTCCACGTCGCCCACGACGAACCGGACGTTCGAGAGCTTCGCGGCGGCGGCGTGCCGGCGTGCCTCGTCGATCAGCTTCGCGTCGCGGTCGACGCCGACCACGGCGCGACAGAGGGGAGCCAGCGTCAGCGCCAGCCGGCCCGAGCCCGTCCCGGCGTCCAGCACCGTGAGCTCGGCCAGCGGCTCCGCCCTGAGACGCTCGAGGAACGCGGGGCTCAGCTGGTCGGGGAGACCGGCCGGTCGGGCCTCGGTCGGTGGTTTCTGATTCACCATCGGGGCGCCTTCGCCGAGCCTCCGGCGCCCGACGTTCGGGTCCTAACCCGTGACGGCGCCATCGGACGCACTGGAGACGAGGCGCGCATACTTGGCCAGGACGCCCCACGTGTAGCGTGGCTTCGGCCGCTTCACGCTCTTGAGACGCTTCTTCAGCTCGGCGACGGAGAGCTCGACGTCGAGCCTGCGCTTTTTGATGTCGATCACGATCGTGTCCCCGTTCCGGAGCGCGGCGATCGGGCCCCCGTCGGCGGCCTCCGGCGCGACGTGGCCGATCATGAATCCGTGAGTCGCGCCCGAGAATCGCCCGTCGGTCATGAGCGCCACGGTGTCGCCGAGACCGGCGCCCTGGAGCGCGCCCGTCACGTGGAGCATCTCGCGCATCCCCGGCCCGCCCTTGGGCCCCTCCCAGCGGATGACGATCACGTCCTGGGGCTTGACCTTCCGCGTCTTGACAGCCTGGAAAGCATCCTCCTCGCGGTCGAAGACCCGCGCCGGACCACGATGAAGATCCTTCTTTTGGCCCGAGATCTTGGCGACACACCCCTCAGGCGCCAGATTACCCCGGAGAATCGCCAGACCCCCTTCGGACTTGAGCGGGTTTTCGAGCGAGCGGATGACCTTCTGGCCGGGCGCCTCGCGTGTGGCGCGCGCCTCGTCGCCGATCGTCCGGCCGGTGACGGTCGGTTCGTCGGCGAACAGAAGCCCCGCGTCGAGCAGCCGCTTGGCGACGACCCCCATGCCGCCCGCCTCGTGCATCTCGGGCGCCGTGTAGGTGCCCCAGGGCCTCATGTCGGCGAGCAGCGGCGTCTTGCGCGAGATCCGGTCGAACTCGTCGATCACCAGCCTCACCCCCGCTTCCTTGGCGATCGCGAGCAGGTGCAGGACGGCGTTGGCCGAGCCGCCGGTCGCCATCACGCCGGCGATCGCATTGTGAAGCGCCTTCTTGGTGATGATCTGGCGCGGCAGGACGCCCTTCCGGAGAAGATCCATCACCAGCCGGCCGGTCTCGAAGGCTACCTCTTCCTTGCGCGGATCGACCGCCGGCACGCCGTTGAATCCCATGGGCGACACGCCGAGCATCTCGAAGGCCGTCGCCATCGTGTTGGCCGTGAACTGTCCCCCGCAGGCACCGGCCCCGGGGCAGGCTCGGCTCTCCACCTCGTTGAGCTCGCGGGCGTCGATCTTGCCGGCGTTGAAGGCGCCGATCGCCTCGAAGACCTCTTGGATGGTGAGCTTGCGCCCCTTGTACTCGCCGTAGGCAATCGAGCCGCCGTAGAGCATGATGCTCGGGAGGTTGAGCCGCGCCATCGCCATGACCATCGCCGGGATGGTCTTGTCACAGCCCGAGATGCCCACGAAACCGTCGAAGAGATGGCCGCGGATCACCAGCTCGACGGAGTCGGCGATGACCTCGCGGCTAACGAGCGAGGCCTTCATGCCCTCGGTGCCCATGGCGATGCCGTCGGTGACGCTGATCGAGTTGAACTCGATCGGCGTGCCCCCGGCAGCGCGGATCCCCTCCTTCACCTTCTCGGCCATCTTCCGGTGGTTCCAGTTGCAGGGCGTGACTTCGATCCAGCAGTGGGCGACGCCCACCAGGGGGCGCTTGAGGTCCTCCTCGGTGAAGCCGATCGCCTTGAAGTAGGACCGGGCGGCCGCGCGGTCGGCGCCGTCCAGGAGGGTCCGGCTCTGATGTCTCGGGTCGAAGGTCATACCGATACCTCCTTACGCTTGGCGACGAGGAACGTGAACCTTCCCTGCTGCACGACCTCACCGTGTTGATCGACGATCGAACGCTCCTCGACCACGTAGCCGACGTCACGCATCGCGCGCTTGGAGAGAATACGCGAGCGGGCGTGCATCGTGTCGCCGACGCGGAGCGCTCTCACCATTCGCCAGTCGAGCCCCACGAACGCGAGGACGATCATGGGCGGATCCGCGATACGCCAGCCCAGCCCGATCGTCAGACAGAGGGGCAAGACGTCGGGCACGGCGGGGAGCCCGTCGGGAAGCTCGCGCGTCACGCCGAGATACATGGCGACGTGCGCCTCGGTGACGGTGATGGCCGGCGACACTGTCACCTTATCGACGACGACATCCTCGAAGTAGGTGCCCCTCACCGGCGCTTCTCCACGATCAGATCGGTCTCCCCCTGCTGGACGACCTCGTCGCGCTGGTTGAGGACGATGCGCTCGAGCGTGACCAGACCGCGGTCGGCTTTGGCAAGATCCTTCTTCGCCGTCACCTTCGCCTTGAGCCTGATCGTGTCCCCGATCTTGACCGGCGCCTTGAATTTCCAGCGCAGCCCGACGAACGCGAGCGTCGCGTACGGCACGGACGCGCGGCTGAACAACCCGGACTGGATCGCCAGGCACAGCAGGCCGTGCGCGATGCGCTCGCCGAAAATCGACTGCTTCATGAATTCCGCGTCGGTGTGGAGCACGTTGTAGTCCCCGGAGAGCCCGGCGAACATCACGATGTCGGCCTCGGTCACCGTGCGCCCGGGTGACTCGCACTCCTCGCCCAGGGAAATCTCGTCGAAGTACCGCCGGTGCTCGATCATCGGCTCGTTGAGGTGCGCGCCGCAGGCCGTCGCGGGGCTGGGGCCCCGCCGCCTGAGGCGCGACTATGAGGGAGGATATCACGCGCGTACGCCGAGCTCCTTTCGGACCAACGCGGCGCCGGCGGCGAGCGCCCGGAGCTTGCCCCGGGCGACGTCGCGGGTGAGCGGCACCATGCCGCAGTTGGTGCACGGGTAGAGGCGCTCGGGCGGGACGAACGGCAAGACACTCCGGATGGTCGCCGCGACCTGCTCCGGCGTCTCGATCGCGTCCGTCGCGACGTCGACCGCACCGACCAGCACGTCCTTTCCTTTCAGAAGACCCAGGAGAGAGAGGGGGACCCGCGAGTTGGCGCACTCGACCGAGACCTGGTCGATGCGGCTCGCCGCGAGCACCGGGAACGTCTGCTCGTATTGCCGCCACTCGCCGCCGAGCGTCGCCTTCCAGTCCACGTTCGCCTTGATCCCATACCCGTAGCAGATATGCACGGCCGTCCGGCACCGGAGCCCCTGGATCGCGCGGTCGAGCGCCTGGATTCCCCACGTCCTGACGTCGTCCATGTAGACGTTGAACGCGGGCTCGTCGAGCTGGAGCACGTCGAGGCCGAGCGCGGCAAGCTCCCGGGCCTCCTCGTTGATGAGTCGAGCGAACTCCATCGCCAGCCGCGCCCGGTCGCGATAGTGCTCGTCCGCGAGCGTGTCCACGATCGTCATCGGTCCCGGGATCGTGAACTTGAGCTTCCTCGTCGTGTGGGCCCGCGCGAACCTCACCTCGTCGGCATGGACGGCCCGGCGGCGGACGAGCGGGCCCGTCACCGTCGGCACCTCGGCCTTGTAGCGGTCGGCCCGGATGCCGATCGTGACGCGCCGGGCGAAGTCGACCCCCTCGATCGCCTCGAGGAACCCGTGGACGAAGTGCTGGCGCGATTGCTCGCCGTCGGTCACGATGTCGATCCCGGCCGCCTCCTGCTCCAGCAAGGCCAGCCGCACGGCGTCACGCTTGCCCTCCGCGAGCACCGCGTCCGAGAGACTCCACGGGGCCCACAATACCCGCGGCTTCGCGAGCCACGAGGGCTTGGGTAGGCTGCCGGCGATCGTCGTCAGGAGCACAGAGCGTTTCTAGCAGACCCGCGCGCGCCTGTCCACGCCGCCTGATTCTGTGCGCTCGTGTTCGACGCCGCTCGTTGACCTCCCGTAACCGCCATGCTATAGCTGGTCGCCGCCGTCATCCCCTCGCCCAGGAGCCCGATGCTCCGAGAGCTCGCCCGGAAGATCGACGGATTTCAGGATTGGTTCGGCCGGGGCGTGTCCTGGATCATGCTGCTGATGGTCCTCGTCGTCTTCCTCGACGTCGTCATGCGCTATGCGTTCAACACGAGCAGCGTGTTCGCGCAGGAGCTCGAGTGGCACCTGTTCGGGCTCGTCTACCTGCTCGGCGCCGGCTACACGATGCTCTACAACGAGCACGTGCGCGTGGACATCCTGTACTCGCGCTGGTCGCCGCGCAAGAAGGCGTGGTTCGATTTCGTCTGCTACCTGATCTTCTACTATCCGTCGGCCGCCATGGTGATGATCACGAGCTGGCCCTTCGTCAGGAACTCCTACCGGGCCCTCGAGGGCTCACCCGACCCCGGCGGCATCCCGCTACGCTTTCTGCTCAAGTCGGTGATCATCGTCGGCTTCGCGCTCCTCACGCTGCAAGCCTTCTCGCAGAGCATCAAGAACTTCTATTGGGCCATGGGCTGGGAGCAGCCCGAAGCACGGGTGGCCGAGATCCACTGATGCCGCCGGAACAGATCATTGCGGCGCTCATGTTCGCCGGCATGATCGCATTCCTGTTCTTCGGCTTTCCGGTGGCCTTCAGCCTGACCTTCACCGGCCTCTTCTTCGGCCTGCTCGGCGTCGGCCTCGGGTATCTCAACGTCACCTTCTTCGACATCCTCCCCCTGCGCATCTGGGGGACCATGACGAATTTCACGCTGCTGGCGGTGCCACTCTTCGTCTTCATGGGCGTCGCGCTGGAGAAATCCGGCCTCGCGGAGGAGCTCCTCGAGACCATGGCGCTCCTCTTCGGCAAGCTCAAAGGCGGGATCGCCATCTCGGTGGTGGTGGTCGGCGCGATTCTCGCCGCGTCGACCGGCATCGTGGGCGCGAGCGTGATCACCATGGGGCTCATCTCGCTCCCGACCATGCTCCGCCGCGGCTACAACAAGGAGCTCATCTGCGGCACCATCTGCGCCTCCGGGACTTTGGGGCAGATCATCCCGCCCAGCGTGATCCTCATTCTGCTGGGCGACATCATGGGCGTCTCGGTGGGCGACCTCTACATCGGCGCCGTCATCCCGGGCCTCGTGCTGGTCGCGCTCTACATCGTCTACCTCCTGATCCTCTCGCGCTGGAAGCCGCATCTCGCGCCGCCCATCCCGGCCCAGGAGCTGGCGGCCTTCCGCGGGGACGCCGTCAAGCGGGTCATCATCGCCCTGATTCCGGCGTTCGTGCTGATCGTCGGCGTGCTGGGCTCCATCTTCGCCGGGATCGCCTCGCCCACCGAGGCCGCCTCCGTCGGCGCGGCGGGCGGGCTGATCCTCACGATACTCAAGGGTCGGTTCTCGATGGCGATGCTCCGGTCCGTGATGCAGGCGACCACCCGGATCACGAGCCTGGCCTTCATCATCCTCGTGGGCGCAAACTGCTTCGGGCTGGTCTTCCGGGGGCTCAACGGTGACCATCTGATCCAGGACTTCCTCAAGGGTCTGCCCTTCGGGGCCTACGGGGTCCTGGCCGTCGTGATGTTCGTGATCTTCCTGCTCGGCTTCTTCATCGACTTCTTCGAGATCTGCTTCATCCACGTGCCGATCCTGACGCCGGTCCTGGTGACGCACTTCGGCTTCGATCCGGTCTGGCTCGGGGTGGTGATCGGCGTAAACCTCCAGACGTCCTTCTTGACGCCGCCCTTCGGGTTCGCGCTCTTCTACCTGCGGGGCGTGGCGCCGCCCGAGATCACGACGCCCCACATCTATCGCGGTGTGGTGCCGTTCGTCGCGCTGCAGCTGATCGGCCTCACCCTGGTGATCGCCTTCCCGGATCTCGCCTCCTGGTTGATCCGGGCCCTCCGCTAGACGGGCCATCCAAAACAGAACGGGGGCGGAGCCGAACGGCCCTGCCCCGCCGTGTTCCCGTGACGGTGCGGCTACGCGCTCGCGACCTGCGCGTGGTAGGCCGCTTCGGAGATGAGGCGCCAGTCGTTGAGCGTCGCCTCGAACTTCTTGACCGATGCGTACGCCTTCCTGGCCTGCGGGCTCTTCTCGGACTCTTCCTTGATGACGGCGTCGGCGAGCTTCTTCAGCTCCTTCAGGGTCGGCTGCGACAGCGGCAGGACCTCGACCTTACTCTTGAACTCGGTCTTGAGCTTCTGCAGGGCGATGGTGTTCTTGTATTCGTACTCCATCAGCGTGTGGACCTGGGTCGCCTGGCAGGCGTAGTCCACCACCGCCTTGAGATCGGCCGGCAGCAAATCATAGGCCTTCTTGTTGAAGCCGAACTCCGCCGTCGTGCCGGGTTCGTGCCAGCCCGGGTAGTAGTAGTGACGAGCCGCGTTGTGGAGGCCGAGCTTCATGTCGTCGTGAGGCCCGACCCATTCGGTCGAGTCGATGACGCCCCGCTCGAGGGCCGTGTAGATCTCGCCGCCCGGCGTGAGCACCACGGTGCCGCCGGCGGAGATGCTGTTGATCTTCTTCCTGAACCATCCCGCCATCTGCACGCCCGTGGACGGGCCGGGGCGCGGGACGAGATTGAAGGTCGCGTAGGTCTCTTCCCACAGCTTGAGACCGTCGCCGTGGAGATACCAGGCCATCATGCCCTGAGGGTTGAGGCTGAAGGGCACGGCCGAGAACCACTGCATGCCCGGCTCCTTGCCGGCCCAGTAGTAGGGCGCGCCCATGAAACACTCGGTCGTGCCCTGGGATGCAGCGTCGAAGCAGCCGAACGCCGGCATCAGCTCGCCGGCCGCGAACACCTGGATCTTGAGCCGCCCGCCGCTCATCTCGTCGATGATCTTGCCCAGGTGCTGGGCCGAGCCCTGCAAGACGTCGAGCGCGGGTGTCCACGTCGTCGACATCCGCCACTGGAACTTCGGCTGGGCGATGACGCTCGGTGCGTCGACCGCCGCCGTTGCGCCGGCGACCACGAGCAGCCCGCCTGCCTTCACGATGAATCTGCGTCGTTCCATACCCATCCTCCAGTCGAAATGGGAGAGGTCGCTCCTCCCAAATACGCTGGAGAATAGCACTCTCGCATCGCCCCACGGCAGGGAAAACCTCGACGTCGTCTCGAGCGCTGGATATAATTCGACCGACACTTCGATCTGCGGGTTCGAGTTTCCGACATCGCAGCGTGGAGGGATCGAACTGCACTTCACCGACGCGCGGTTGAGTTCTGTCTGGGACAAGGTCCAGGCCGGCCGGCGTCTGAGCCGCGAGGACGGTCTCCTGCTCTTCGAGACCGACGACCTGCTCGGTCTCGGGCGCATGGCCGACCACGCCAAGTCCGCGCGCGAGGGCGATCGCGTCTACTTCGTCCTCAACCGCTACATCTCGCCGACGAACGTCTGCGTGCTCTCCTGCTCCTTCTGCGGCTTCGCGCGGAAGAAGGGCGAGGCCGGGGCCTTCGAGTACACCGTCGAGGACATCGTGGGGATGGTGAGCGACGAGATCCGCGAGGTCCACATCGTTGGCGGCCACCACCCGGACTGGCCGTTCGAGTACTACGAGCGGGTGATCGCCGGGCTCCACGCCGCCCGCCCCACGGTCCAGATCAAGGCCTTCACCGCCGCCGAGATCGACTACCTCTGGCGGCGCTGGAAGATCGAGCCCAGGGAGGCGTTGACGCGCCTCAAGGCCGCGGGGCTCGAGACCATGCCCGGCGGCGGCGCCGAGATCTTTTCTTCACGCGTGGCGAAGCTTCTCCGCTACGCGGGCAAGGCCGACGGCGACCGCTGGTGCGAGATCCACGGCATCGCCCATTCGCTCGGCATCCGGACGAACGCGACGATGCTCTACGGCCACATCGAGACGCTCGCCGAGCGGGTCGATCACCTGCTGCGGCTCAGAGCCCAGCAGGACGCGTCCGGCGGGTTCCTGACCTTCATCGCGCTGCCGTACCAGGTGGGGACGACGAAGCTCGTCCCTCGGTCCACGCCGCCCGCCGACAATCTCCGCACCATCGCCGCCGCGCGCCTGCTGCTCGATAACTTCCCGCACGTCGAGGCGTACTGGGTGCTCCTGGGCGAGGAGACGGCGTCGGTCGCCCTCCACTTCGGCGCCGACGACGTGAACGGGACGCTCGAGGACGAGCGCGTGCAGCACATGGCGGGCGCCGAGACGCCGGCGGGCCTCGCGCGCGAGCAGCTCTTCCGCATCATCCGCGACGCCGGCAAGATTCCGGTCGAGCGCGACGCGCTCTACAACGTGGTGCGGGTCTGGGACCGCGAGGGCGTCGCGGCGTGATCACGTGATCGAATCCATTCGCGAGAAGCTCCTCGACGGCACGCGGCTCGACCGCGTCGAGGGCCGCTGGCTCCTCACCGAGGCGCCGCTGCTCGAGCTGGGCGCGCTCGCGGCCGAGGCGCGGTTCGCGCGCTTCCCCCAAAAAGTCGTCACGTTCGTCATCGACTCGAACCCCAACTACACCAACGTCTGCATCACCGACTGCCAGTTCTGCGCCTTCTACCGGAAGCCGGGCGATCCGGAGGCGTACACGCTGACGGTCGAGGAGGTGCTGGCCAAGATCGAGCTCGCGGCGTCCAGGGGCGCCACGACGGTGCTGCTGCAGGGCGGCCACAACCCGGCGCTAACCCTCGACTACTACACGACCCTCGTGCGCGAGACGCGCCGGCGCTTTCCCCAGGTGACGCCGCACTTCTTCACCGCCTCCGAGATCCGAACCGTCGCCCAGGTCAGCGGGCTCGGCGTCGGCGATGTGCTCGACCGGCTCTGGGACGCCGGCCAGCGGACGCTGCCCGGCGGCGGCGCCGAGGTTCTGTCCGAGCGAGTCCGCAAGCGGATCGAGCCCAAGAAGGGTGGACCGGACACCTGGCTCGAGGTTCATCGCGAAGCCCATCGACGCGGATTCAAGTCGACGGCGACGATGATGTACGGTCACGTCGAGGACGTCGACGATCTGCTCGAGCACCTCGACGCGATCCGTCAGCTCCAGGACGTGTTCGGCGGCTTCACGGCGTTCGTGCCCTGGTCCTTCAAGCCGGGCAACACCCTGCTCGAGAAGTGGATCAAGCATCCGAAGGGCCCCAACATGTACCTCCGGATGCTCGCCGTCTCGCGCCTCTACCTCGACAACTTCCCCCACGTCCAGGCGTCGTGGTTCTCGGAGGGCAAGCGGACTGGCCAGATCGCACTTCACTTCGGCGCCGACGATTGGGGCGGCACGCTCCTCGAGGAGAACGTGCACAAGGCCGCGGATTTCGTGAATACGATCGGCATCGAGGAGATCGTGACGCTGATCCGCGAGGCCGGCTTCACCCCGGCCCAGCGCACCACCGAATACGAGATCCTGAAGCGGTATTAGGAGCGTCGGGAATCCAGGAGCGCCACGGGTTCCCCGGGGCGCTTCCGAGGCACCATCGGGGGTATGGGGGGTTGGGGGGCCATGTCGGGGCCCCCATGGACTGTCGGGAAGTCGAGGGGCGCCCCGGCTCTTGCCGGGGCGTCTCCGAGCGCGGGGGGCTTGGGGCCCTTCGAGGCCCCCCATCTAATCAATCGTCGCTAGCGCTGTCGGGGATTTCGCGGACGGGCGGGCGACGCCAAGCGCGAAGCAGTCGGTGGCGCCAGGCGCGGCGCTCACCCTGACGGACGAGACGGCGCCACGGCGCCAGCGAGGGCGTGGACAGCCGGAGCGCTCGGGCGGCGTCCTCGAAGAGCGAGTAGGCGACCGGCGTCACCAGCAACGTCAGGAGCAGGCAGAGCGTCTGGCCGCCGATGACGACGACGGCGATGGCGCGGCGCTCCTCGGAGCCCGGCCCGGTGCCGACCCACAGGGGCAGCATTCCCGCCACCAGAGCCAGCGTGGTCATCAAGATGGGCCGGAGCCGGTCGCGGTTGCCCTGCATGATGGCGGCCGCGCGGTCCATGCCGTGGGCGCGCAGGTTGTTCATGTGGTCGATCTGCAAGATGGCGTTCTTCTTGACGACGCCGAACAACACCAGGATGCCGAGCGCGGAATACAGATTGAGCGTGTTGCCCGTGTACCACAAGGAGAACAAGGCGAACGGCACCGAGAGCGGCAGCGACAGCAAGATCGTCAGCGGGTGGATCAGGCTCTCGAACTGCGAGGCCAGGATCATGTACATGAACACCACCGAGAGCAGGAAGACCCACAGGAACTCGGTGAAGGTCTTCTCCATCTCCCTGGCCTTGCCGGTGACGAACGTCTGGTAGGCCGCCGGCATGTTCATCCCGGCCACGGCCCTCTTCAGCGCCTCGATCCGGTCGGCCTGACCGTAGCCCGGTGCGATGCCGGCCCGCAACCGCGTCTCGCGCTGGCGGTCGGTGCGGTCGATGCGCGAGGCGGTGGCCGTCCGCTCGATCTTCACGACGTTGTCGAGCCGCACGAGGCCGCCGCCCGGCGCCAGGTTGACCTGGGCCGGCGCGCCCGTCGCTGCGTTGGTCGAGGTCGTGTCGCGAGAGACGTACAGCCGCGAGATCGTGCCCAGGTTGCCGCGGAACTCGGGCATCAGTCGGATCTGCACGTCGTAGTCGTCGTTGACGACGGGATCATGGAAGCGCGAGACCTGGTCGTCGCCGCCCACCATGAGGCGCAGCGCGGTGGCGATCTGCTGGGTATCCACGCGCAGGTCGGCCGCCCGCTGGCGGTCGATCGCCACCCGGAGCTCCGGCTTGTCGAGTCGGAGCGTGGTGTCCACGTCCACGATCCCGCCCAGCTCACGGGCCTTCAGCTTGAGGGCTTCGCCGTATTCGGCGAGCTTCTCCAGCTCGGGCCCGCGCAGCGCCAGATCGACCTCGAAGGTGCCGCCGCCGATGTTGAAGCCGGCGATGTTGCGGACCTGCGTGCGCATGTCCGTGAATTTGCGGAAGCGCTGCCGGAGGGCCATTATCACTTCGCGCTGCTTGTAGTTGCCCCGGAACGCCTCCAGCGGCCGGCCGTGGATCAGCCCCTTCCAGAGACGCGCGGGCGTCAGCGTGCGCTCCTCGTGCGACACGGTGCGCACGTACATGTAGCCCTGGTTCACCTTGCTCAGGAAGTTCCCGCCGCCCGACGCCAGCGTCAGCGCCACACCCTTCGTCTCGCGCGCCTCCTTGGCCAGCGCTTGCATCGCCTCATCCATGGCGGCGAGGCTCATGTTCTCGGGACCGAAGACGAGCACCTCGAACTCCGACTCGTCGACGTCGCTCGGGATGTACTCCTGCTTGACCTGGCGGTAGATCGGCACCGAGGCGAGCAAGGTGAGCACGCTCACGATCACGATGACCCAGCGGTGGCGCATGGTCAGGGCCAGGCTCCAGGAGTAACCACGGTCGAGCCAGGCGTAGAAGCCGCCGCGCGAGCCGGCGGCGTGCCCGCCCTCGGCGGCGTGCCCGCTGGCGGCGTCCTCCGTCCGCAGCAGCCGGGCGCACATCATCGGCGTCAGGGAGAAGGATACGAGGAGGCTGACCAGCACCGACACTGCGGCGGTGAGCCCGAACTGGTAGAGGAATCGCCCGGAGATCGAGGACATGAACGAGACCGGCACGAAGATGACGACCAGCGAGAACGTGGTGGCCATGACGGCCAGCCCGATGTCCGCGGTCGCCTCGCGGGCGGCCTCGAACGGCCGCATCTTCTTCTCCTCGACGAAGCGGAACACGTTCTCGAGGACGACGATGGCGTCGTCGATGACGATGCCGACCATGAGCACCAGCGCCAGCATCGTCACGCTGTTCAGCGTGAAGTTCAGCGCCCACATCATCCCGAACGCCGAGACGACCGAGGTCGGGATGGCCACCGCGGCGATGAACGTGGAGCGCCACGAGCGCATGAACGCCAGCACCACCAGCGAGGCCAGGATGGAGCCGAGCACCAGGTGCAGGTTGATCTCGTGGAGGGCCGCGTAGATGTACCGCGACTGGTCGCGGATCACCTCCAGCCTGACGTCGGCTGGGACCTGGGCGCGCAGGCGCACCAGCTTTGCCTTCACGCCCTCGATCACCGCCACCGTGTTCTCGCCCGACTGCCGGCGCACCTCCATGATGACCGTGGGCACGCCGTTGAGGCGGGCCGCCGACCGCTGCTCCTTGGTCCCGTCTTCGGCGTAGCCGATGTCGCGCACGCGCACCGGTACCCCGTTGAGGGTGGCCACCACGAGGTCGTTGAAGGCGCGGGGCTCAGCGATGCGGCCCATCGTCCGCAGCGACGCCTCGTTGAGCCCGGCGGTCACGTTGCCCCCGGGCAGGTCGGCGTTCTGGCGAACAACGGCATCGCGCACGTTGGTGATCGGGATCTGGTAGGCGGCCAGCCGGTCGGGGTCAACCCACACATTGACCGCGCGGGCCAGGCCGCCCACGATGCGGACCTCGCCGACACCGGCCGAGCGCTCGAGCAAGGGGCGCGCGGTCTTGTCGGCGATCTCGGTCAGCTCGCGGAGCGAGCGCTCGCCGGAGAGCGCGATGGTGACGACCGGGGCCTGGTCGTTGTCGAACTTCGAGACGATCGGCGGCAAGATCTCGCGCGGCAAGTTGCGAACGGCGATGGCCACCTTGTCGCGCACGTCCTGGGCGGCCACGTCGATCTGGCGATTCAGATTGAACGTGACGATGACGATCACGGCGCCGGACCCGGAGATCGAGCGGAGCTCCTGGAT
>QHSR01000272.1 GCA_003221635.1 Candidatus Rokuibacteriota bacterium
CAGGAGGAACCCAGCGATGATCACCAGCCACGCGCCGATACTCGACTTCGCCGGCTCGATTCTTTACCTCGCGGCGCTCCTCGCCGACGAACCGCGCGTGATCGACCATTACATCGATTACTTCGGGGGCGGGACCGAGCGCGCTGGGCGATCGGAACCGGCCCGGGCGATGCGTCTGGCCATCTGAGCGCGCCCGGCGCTGCCGCGGGAATCGGAACCGATCGGCGACAGAGGCACCTGACCACTCGAAGGCGTGAAGCGGCGAGCTGAAGTTTCCCGAACCTGCAAACTATCTGAGAGCGCGGTCGCGCCGGCGATCGCGATCGCGTCGAAACTTGCGAGATGTCTTCGCTGACCCCGATTGCCCCGATCACCTTGCCGGCATCGACCGGCCTTGATCTCGTCCTCGAACTCCCTCTTAGGCCGCTGGTAGATCGCAGTGCTCTGCGCCTTGCCGATGCCGACATTGCCGCTCGCCGCCTGCGTGTCGTCGAGCCGGTGGAGCAGGATGAGGTGTAGGGCACCGGCGGATCCCGACGAGCGGGAGCGCTCCCGCGAATCCGGACCCGTCCCCTCAGTGTCTCAGGGAGTATGGCGGAACGTCACGCGATCGGCCGTGTTCTCGCCCGGCGCTCGACGTCGCTCGCGCCGCGGGTTCTCATCGTGGGTGGAGGGTTCGCCGGCGTCACGACCGCCGTCGAGCTGGCGAAGCGGTGTGCGGGCGCCCTGCCCGTCCATATCACCCTCATCAGCAACCGAAACTTTTTCCTCTTCACACCGATGCTCGCCGAGGCGGCGACCGGCGCGGTCGAGGCGCGGCACGTCGTCTACCCGGTCCGTCCCCTCTGCGGCGCGTGGGGCATAGAGTTCGGCGAGATGCTTGTCGAAGCCATTGATCTCGGGCGTCACAAGCTGGTCGCGCGCCACAGCCGGTCCTCGCTCCGGCAGGAGGTTCAGTACGATCGGCTGATCCTGGCGCTGGGCGCGCGCCCCAACGTCGCGGTGGTGCCGGGAGTCGCGGAGCACGCGCTCACGTTCAAGGCCGCTGGCGACGCGGTCCAGATCCGGAATCACGTCATCGACCTGTTCGAGGCCGCCGCGCTGACCGAGGACCCGTGGACGCGCCGAAAGCTGCTCACTTTCGTCGTCGTCGGTGCCGGACACGCCGGCACCGAGCTCATGGCGGCGCTCGAAGAGCTGACGCGGGGAATCCTGATTCGCCACTACCCTTCGCTTGCCGCTGACATGGTCCGCCTCGTGCTGGTGGGAAGCGCGATTCTTCCACAGACGGCGACGAACCTGGCCGCGTACACCAAGGAGCAGCTCCTGCGGCGCGGGATCGAGATCGAGACCTCGCGCGCCACGAACGTGTCGCCTGAGGGCCTGTCGCTCGCCGACGGCCGCCTGATCCCGAGCCAGTGCGTGATCTGGACGGCCGGTAACCGCGTCAACGAGGTCGTCGGCGATCTCGCCCTGCCCAAGGCGCGCGACGGCCGACTAACGGTCAACGAGTTCTTCGAGGTGGAGGGTGCGCCTGGAGTGTACGCGCTCGGCGACAACGCTGCGCAGCGTGATCCCCACTCGAAGGAACTCTACCCGGCGACAGCCCAAGTGGCACTCCGCCAGGGTCGCGCACTCGCGGAGCAGCTCGTCGCGGAACTCACCGGGCGCGCGCGACGACCGTTCGACTTCCGGCTGCTCGGCGAGATGGTGCCGTTGAGCCGCCGCACCGCCGTCGCCGATCTCCGCGGGATCAAGCTCACCGGCTTTCCCGCGTGGTTCTTGTGGAAAACCGTGTACATGCTCAAGCTGCCGACGCTCGCGTCTCGCTTCCGCGTGGTGCTCGACTGGACGGTCGAGTTGTTCTTCGAGCGTGACGTCTCTGAGTTGAGAGTGGACAGCGAACATGCCGCATGACGCGAGGACGTCCATGACGAATCTTCCAATCTGGCGCCGGCTCGCCTGGCGACTCGGGGCGAGCTTCTTCCTCCTCACGGCAATCGCGGTTCTGCTCAGCGGCTTTCTGCAGTATCGAGCGCAGGAGCAGTGGCTGCGCCAGTCGCTCGGCTCGCTGCTGCTGAACATCGGTCGCACCGGAGCCCTCCTGGTCGACGGCGACCTGCACCAGGCGGTCGTCGCTGCCGCACGGAGCGACACGCCCGACTACGCGAGGCTCCGGCGTGAGCTCGTGCGCATCCAGGAGACGAATCGACTGGGTGATGCCGTCTACACGCTCACCGATGTCCAGGGGGCCACCGCCCGCTTCGCAGTCATCAGTAACGGTCTGGCGCCTGTGGGTCTCGAGTATCGGCTGGCCCCCGAGATCCAGCCGATTCTGCGCCGGGTCCTGACGGAGGGCGTCCCAGCCTACACCGGCATCTACGTGAGCTCGTCGGGCACCTGGATCACGGCCTTTGCGCCGGTCAAGAACTCAGCAGGCCAGACCGTCGCCGCGCTGGACGTGGACTTCCGAGTCGATGTCTACCTCGGCGAGCTCGCCGCCGTCCGCAGGCGGTTTTACCTGCACTCGCTGGCCGGAGCCGTGCTCGCGCTCATCGCCGGCGTTCTGCTGGCGCGGCAGATCACGCGGCCCGTCGTTCAGCTCTCGGGCCTGGCCCGCAGCATCGTCGAGGGGCAATTCTCAACCCGTGTGCGCATCGCCGCTCGCGACGAGATCGGCATGCTTGGCAACGTGCTTCACCTCATGGCGGAGCGGCTCAACGTGTCTCACCGCAGCATGACGGAGGTTCTGGTTCGCGCCCTGGAGGCGCGGGGAGAGGCGACCGGATCGCTTCGACGGCTCGCGGACGCGTCGGCAATCGTCTCCGAGCACCTGGAGCTATCCGCGACGCAGCGCGAGGCGTTGGAGCTCGGCGCTCTCCTGCACGACATAGGTGAGATCCGGGTTCCTGAGGCTGTCCTACAAAAGCCGGAGCAGCTGGCACCGGACGAGCGGAAGATCGTCCAGCGTCATCCGGAGTGGGGCGTGGAGCTTCTCGAGACGGTACCGTTGCTTACGCCTGCGCTCGACGTGGTCGGTGGCCATCACGAGCGCTACGACGGGTCCGGGTACCCTCACGGCCTCACGGGAGAGGCGATTCCGCTGACGGCGCGGATTTTTGCGGTGGTGGATGCTTTGAATGCGATGACGCATGACCGGCCCTATCGACGCGCGCATCCGCTCGCGGAGGCTCTCGGCATCCTGCGCGACAATGCCGGTAAGCAGTTCGATCCCCGGGTCGTGGATGCGGCGCTGAAGATTCCGCCGGCGCGCTGGGCCGAAGTGTTGGCCTGTCAGGTCTAGCGTGCTGAAGACACAAACGAACCCGGCGGACGGCTTGCGGTGTCCTACTGATGTGGCCAATCGTGAGCTCGTGATGGCAATGACGACCGACGACTCCCCGCGTCCCACAGAGGGCGAGCGATGAGTGGGTACTCCGGGATCATCTTGGCCGGCGGCGACGGCGCGCGGCTTGCCTCGCTCACGCGCCGGCTGACGGGTGACGAGCGCCCCAAGCAATTCTGCCGGCTGATCGGCGACGACACCCTGTTGGAGCAGACGCGCCGACGCGCCCGAGTGCTGATAGCGCCCGAGCGTCTCCTCACGGTCGTGACCCGCCATCACGAGCGCTTCTACCTGCCCGCGCTCGCGGACGCTCCACCGCGCTCGATCATCGTGCAGCCAGAGAATCGCGGGACGGCGCCGGCGGTCCTGTACGCCGTGTCGCGTCTCGCTGGGATCGCGCCGACGGAACCGGTCGTGATGCTCCCGAGCGATCACCACGTCTCCGACGACGCGGCCTTCATGGCGCGTGTCGAGTGCGCGCTGGAGGCCGTCGGCGCTCGGCCCGAAGTCGTCGTCCTGCTCGGGATCGCGCCCGACCGGCCGGAGGTGGAGTACGGCTGGATCGAGCCCGCGGAGCTGATCCTGGGCCAGTGGTCGTGGCCCATTTATCACGTCCGCCGCTTCTGGGAAAAGCCGTCGCGGCCGGTCGCCGAGCGCCTCGAAGCGGCGGGCTGCCTCTGGAATTGCTTCGTCGTGGTCGCACGCCCGTCGACGCTTGAGCAGCTGATCCGCCGCGCGACGTCGCAGCTTTACGACGCTTTCGCGCCGCTCCGGGCACGGCTCGGCACGCCGTGGGAGGAGGACACGGCGCGCTCCGTCTACGCGCGCCTGCCGTCGACTGACCTATCCCGGCATGTCTTCCAGGCTTGCGCCGAGAGCCTCGCCGTCCTGCCGGTGAGCGGCGTCGGCTGGACCGATCTCGGCGATCCCGTGCGTGTCCATGAGGCCCAGGCGCGGCTCGGCTGGCAACCGGCCACGGCTTGATGAACTGCCGCGAGGCCATCGACGTCCTGTCCGACTACCTCGACGCGACCCTGACGCCGGACGTGTTAGCGCAACTCGAGGCCCACCTGCGCGTATGCGAACCGTGTCGCGTCTACCTGGTGACTTACAAACGGTCGGCGGAGCTCGCAGCGAAGGTCAACCGGGTCGAGATGCCGCCGGAAGTCAGGCAGCGTCTCCGCGACTTCCTCAACCGATGAGGCTATCGGCCGAACCTGAAACAACTCCGATGCTGGAGGACGCTTATGAAAGCGGTCGCCGTCGTTCCTGGCAAACCTAACAGCGTCCATCTCGCCGATCTGCCGAAGCCCTCAGTCGACGAGATCCCCGGGGGTCGCGGCGTCCTCGTCAAGGTTCTGCGTGTCGGCGTCGACGGGACGGACAAGGAGATCAATGCGGCCGAGTATGGCGCCCCGCCTGCTGGATTCGAATTCCTGGTCATCGGCCACGAGGGCTTCGGCCAGGTCGAGGCCGTGGGATCGAACGTAACGGAGGTGCGGCCGGGAGACTACGTCGTGGCCACGGTCCGTCGCCCCGGCGGGAGCATCTACGACCTGATCGGGACTAACGACATGACCACGGACGACACCTATTTCGAGCGCGGCATCAACCTGCGCCACGGGTTTCTAACTGAGTACTACGTCGACGACGCGGAGTTCATCGTGAAGGTCCCGCGGGGACTCCGAGAAGTTGGGGTCCTCCTCGAACCCATGACAGTCGTGGAGAAGGGGATCGCGCAGGCTTACGAGATCCAGCGACGGCTCCGGGTGTGGCGCCCCCGGCGCGCGGCCGTCATGGGCGCCGGGACGATCGGTCTCCTGGCGACCCTCGTTCTTCGGCTGCGGGGTCTCCAGGTGACGACCTTCGGGCTGAGCCGGAAGCCCTACCGCAACGCGGACCTGATCCAGGCCATCGGCGCGCGTTATGAATCCACGGCCGACGTGCCGATCCTCGACGGCGCCCGGAACTACGGGCCGTTCGATCTGATCTTTGAGGCCACGGGCTACTCGCCCATCGTGTTCGACTGCCTGCAGGGCCTCGGCAAGAACGGCGTGCTCGTACTCTCCAGCGTGACCGGCGGGGACCGCAAGGTGGAAGTGCCTGCCGACAAGATCAACCTGGAATTCGTGCTCGGCAACAAGGTCATGGTCGGCACGGTCAACGCGAACCGCGAGTACTTCGAGCTGGGCGTCCGCGACATGGCGCAGGCCGAGGCGGAGTATGCGGGGTGGCTCACGCGGCTCCTCACCCATCCCGTGAAGGGACTCGAGAACTACCGCGAGCTCTTCGACGAGCTCACCACGGCCAAGGGTGCGATCAAGGTGTTCTGCGAGGTTGCCGACCTTGCATAGGAAACAGACGGAGGGCGGGGCCATGACGGCGGAAGAGCGACGGCTCGCAGAGGCACAGGCCCGCACAGCCCACTGGCGGCGGTGGGGACCCTACTTGTCGGAGCGCCAATGGGGAACGGTCCGTGAGGACTACTCCCCCCACGGGACGGCGTGGGACTACTTCCCGCATGACCACGCGCGGTCCCGCGCCTATCGCTGGGGAGAGGACGGGCTCCTCGGGATCTCGGACAATCACCAGCGGCTCTGCTTCGCGCTCGCGCTGTGGAACGAGAAGGACCCGATTCTCAAGGAGAGGGTTTTCGGCCTCACCGGCTCACAGGGAAACCACGGCGAGGACGTCAAGGACTATTACTTCTACCTCGACTCCACGCCGACACACTCCTAT
>QHSR01000273.1 GCA_003221635.1 Candidatus Rokuibacteriota bacterium
AGAGAGATCCCCCTCAGACTCCCCCGTAACCCCTCCGCTGGGGGGTCTTCCCTGCGGCCCGGGTCGAGGTCGTGACCCGGGCCGCTTCACCGTCCGGCGCCCACTCGGCGCTCGGCATGCGGAGCCCGGCCGAGTACCGGGCGGAAGCCCCTCACCGGCGGGATGAGTCACGACGAGGCCATCCTGGCCTTTGTGGCTTGAGCGAGTCCCACGGGTGCTGATGACAGACAAAGGAGGGGTGAAGGCGATGCCAACCTGGCGACTCCTTACACTGGCTGCGGTACTAACTGGCGTGATGACTGGAACCGTATTCTCAGCCGACACGGTAAAGATATTCCGTTATGACGGCAGTCTTCAATGCGGAATGGGGCAGGCCGTGCCCTTGGATGAAATGGCGAAGGAGCTAACGGCAATAAACATCAAAGTACTCTCAAGCGAGAAGAGAGTCGTTTCGGGTTTCATCATAGCCCTGTGTGGAGCCCCGACCGGTATCGCGAACGTATATGAGATTGCCAAAGATGATCTTCCGCGAATACCGGCCGACCAACAGGGAGTCAAGAGATTTCAACCCTGGGTTTTTGATGGTCCCTCCATCGAAGTCGCGAAGTATGACGGAAGCCTGCAATGTGAAATGGGCAGACCCGTGTCACTGGACGAAATGGAGAAGGAGTTGCGTGCTGCGAACATCGCCGTCCAGGCGAAAGCCAAGAAGGCGGATGGGATTCGACACCCGCAGATGTGCGGAGCATCGACGGGCACGATGAACGTGTACCGAATCAATAGAGCAGAGTTGGAGAAGGCTCGAGTATTAGGCTTTGTTCTTTATATCGAAGGGATCTTGATCGCTAGAGATCGAAGAGCGAGTAACGTCGCGCCGCGACCCTGAAAAGCAATCTACTTAGAAAGCGCCGCACCAATGGCTCGGCCCATTGCTGTTGTTCGTTAAGGAGAAGGCCATGGACCATCACCTCCGCGAGATTGCTGACTGTCTCGACGAGGTCCTCCGGCTTCAGTCTCGGGTAATGAAGCTCACCGAACAGGTCTCCGAGGCAGCCGGGATGAACCCTGGCGACCGTACCCTTCGAGGGAAAGTGACCGGGCTCTTTTTTCGGCGTCCAAGCGTATCTGGAGGATCTCAATCGCCTAGCCAAAGACACGGCGTGACTGGACGCAGGTCTACTCCGCTCGGTTCAGGTGTGTAGGTCCACGAAGCAACCATGGAAAGAGCGGCCAACCGGAGGGCATCGATGGCGAACGTGGGTGTGGGAAGGGCACCTCATCGGCATCTTGACCGAGTGCGGCGGCGGCGCGGTGCAGCATGTAAGGCTACTGCGGGAGCACGCCAGAGTTCTCGGCGAGCGGCCACCATGACGACTGTGATTTGCGATTCGGTCCTGCCCCGTCGGGCAGCACCCACAGCGCGCCTGTGAACCTCTGGAGGGAGCGCCGTCCCGTGCGGGTCTCTGGTCTCACGTGGCTGATCCTCGCTCTCGCGAGCCTGGCCCTTCTGAGCACGGCCGGCCAGATCGCGGGATTCTACACGGATTGGCTCTGGTTCCGCGAGGTGCAGTTCACGTCCGTCTTCGTCACCGTGCTCCAGACGCAGGTCCTCCTCGAAGTGGTCACGGGCGCCGCGTTCTTCCTGATCCTGTACGGCAACGTGACCTTGGCCCGGCGGCTCTCCCCACGCGAGGCCCTCGTGGCGGCGGACGACGCCACCGGGCTGCCAAGTCAGTGTCTACCGTGTCAGTGAGCCGCGGCGGCCGCTGTACGAGGTAACCTCATACGGAACGAAGGCCGAGTGCGACGTCGCACAGCAGGCGGCGGTGGCCAACGCGGCGTTATCACGAGTGGGGCCGACGACTGAGCAGTTGTCGGACGGCATCAAACCTGGGACTTGGACCGCCTGCACTACACGACCTTCCGCTACCTCTGCTGGCTTGCTGGCGCTGGCCCACCTCCCATCCGATAGACCCGACCGGCGGAGATCCAAAATCTTCTCGAACTTTGAACATCACGGTGCTCACAAAGAGACCCTCGGCTCAGCCGAGGACGATTCGGACGAGATGTGTTTTCCGGTCATCGACGAGCCTGATGCTGAGATCACCGTCGAGGGAGACGCCATCGACCTCCACTGACGACACTCCCCGCGACACACCCTGTGGGTTGTCCACGACGAGGTCATAACGCGCGGAGCGATAGCGGAACACCATTTCGAAGCCGTGCCACGCACGCGGGATACACGGGTCTACCAGGAGCCGCGCGCCGCGCAGCCGGAACCCGAGAATCGACTCCAGCCCGGCCCGATACATCCACCCCGCTGATCCCGTGTACCACGTCCAGCCCCCGCGGCCGACGTGTGGCGGCTCCGCGTAGACATCCGCTGCGACGACGTACGGCTCGACCTTGTAGCGTTGCACACCCGCTTCGGTGCTGGAGTGGTTAATCGGATTCAATATCGCGAAGAGCTCGGAGGCCTTGTCCCCGTCGCCGAGCGCCGCGAAGGCGATCGCCGACCAGATCGCCGCATGCGTGTACTGCCCGCCGTTCTCTCGGACGCCAGGCACATACCCCTTGATGTAGCCGGGCTCCAGGGACGTGTCGTCGAACGGCGGCGTGAAGAGCAGCACGACGCCGTCGGCGCGGCGCACGAGGAGTTCGTCGACGGCCGCCATGGCGCGCTCCCGACGTGTCGGGTCGCCAGCCCCTGAGATGACGCTCCAGGCCTGCGCGATCGAATCGATGCGGCATGCGTCGTTGACGGAGGCGCCGAGCGGCGTCCCATCATCGAAGTAAGCGCGCCGATACCAGCCGCCGTCCCAGGCCTCGCGTTCGAGTGACTCCTTCAACGCGCCCACGTATCCACGCCATCGCGCGGCGCGCTTGCCCTCGCCGCGCGCGTCGGCCAGGTCAGCCCATTGGGACAGAACGGCGTGAAGGAACCACCCGAGCCAGACGCTCTCACCCTTCCCTTCGGCGCCCACCTCGTTCATCCCATCGTTCCAATCCCCCGTACCCATCAGCGGCAGGCCGTGAGTCCCCACCGTGAGGCTGTGATCGAGCGCGAGCGCGCAGTGCTCGAAGAGCGTGCCCCGCTCGTCGGAGGCACGGGGCTCGAAGTACGACTCGGACTGTCCGACTGCGAGCTTGGGCCCTTCGAGGAAGGGGACGACCTCGTCGAGGACGGCGCCGTCGCCAGCGACTTCGACATACTGGGCGACGACGTACGGGAGCCAGAGCAGGTCATCGGAGATCCGGGTTCGGACGCCGCGGCCGCTGGGCGGGTGCCACCAGTGCTGGACGTCGCCCTCGCCGAATTGCCGCGCCGCAGCGCGCAGCACATGCTGCCGCGCGAGCGCGGGCTCGGCCACGGCGAGCGCCATCACGTCTTGAAGCTGGTCGCGAAACCCGTACGCGCCGCCCGCCTGATAGAACGCCGACCGCGCCCAGACCCGACACGCCAGCGTCTGGTACAGCAGCCAGCGGTTGAGCAATAGGTCCATGGAGCGGTCCGGCGTCTTGACCTGCACCGTGCCGAGCACTTCGTCCCAGCGCTCGCCGACAGCCCGCAAGACCGCCGCCACGTCGCAAGTCCGGTAGCGGGCGATCAGCTCCCTTGCCTGCTCGGGGGTCGCCGCCTCGCCAAGGAAGAACACGACCTCCGCTCGGCCTCTCGCGGGCAGCTCGATCGTCGCCTGAAGCGCGCTGCACGGATCGAGGCCGGCACCGACCCGTCCCGAGAGCCGGTGTCTTGCCTCGAGCGCGACCGGATGATCCAGCGAGCGGTTGCGTCCGAGAAATTCCGTCCGGTCGGCGGTCCACGTCGTTTGGATCCCGCCAAGATCGGCAAAAGCGACGCGAGCGCCGAACTCGCGCCGCCACGCGTTGCGGGCGAACATCGCGCCCGTCGTCGCGTCGATCTCGGTGACCACGAACGGCGCGGCAGCGTGCCGTGATACGCCAAGGACCCATTCCACGTAGGCGGTGACGGAGAGCCGCCGCGGTCGCCCGGACTCGTTCGTCAGAGTGAGACGCGAGATCTTGATGGAATCGTCGAGCGGCACCAGTTGCAGGAGCTCGAGCGAGATGCCGTGCGAGACGTGTTCGAAGCGCGTATAGCCCTGCCCATGCCGGATGACGTAGGGCGAGGCCTCCTCGCGGATCGGGAGCGCCGTCGGTCCCCACAGATCTCCAGTCTCTTCGTCCCGGACATAGATGGTCTCGCCCGGCGGATCGCTGACCGGATCGTTCGACCAGGCCGAGAGCTGGTTCTCGCGGCTATTGACCGCCCACGTGTACCCCGAACCCGACTCGGAGACCTGGAAGCCGAAACTCGGGTTTGCGATTACATTGATCCACGGCGACGGCGTCCACCGTCCCTCGCCGAGGACCGTCACGTACTCGCGTCCGTCCGCAGCAAAGCCGCCGAACCCGTTCCAGAGCTCGAGATCCGTCCGTGGGACCGCCAATGCCGCCGAAGGCTTCGCCGCGGCCGGCCGCCGTGGCGGAGCGGGCGGAACCGCGTCGGGTCGCTGGGCGCGCGCCATCTGCTCGGCCAGCGTCCCGCGTCGGCTCGACAGCACCGCACGCGCCACGGACTGCAGCACGTCACGCTGAGCCGCCGTCATGCGGTCCGCTCGCACGATGTATACGTTCCCGTGCGCCTCATGTCCCTCATGTGATCCCGCCGACTGGCTCGTGCGGAGGACGGTCTCCAGCAACGTCTGAAGATCCTGAACGTAGGACGGCGCACGCTCGTTGAGGATGACCAGATCGACCGCGAGCAGCTTCATTCGCCAGTACTCGTGCGCGCGGAGGAGCTGCCGCACGATCCCGACATCCTCGGGCTCGTCGATGTGAACCAGCACGATCGGGAGGTCGCCCGATATCCCGTGCGCCCACAACGCGTCGGGGCCCGCCGTATGACGCGTGAGGACGTCCTTGGAGGGCCGGAGCAGCCGGTCCGAGTAGAGAACGCGGCTCGCGAGGCTCTGAAAGAGATGGGCCTCGTCCGGACCGATGCCGAGGTGGTGGTGTTGAACCTGCGCCTGCGTCCACGCCAGCGTCACGGCGCGGTCGAACGTCGCCGCATCACGATATCGCTCGGCGAGGCCGAGGGCCTCCGCGCGCGACGGCGCGACGAGCGTCGAGAAGGTAACGCGCACGGTGTCGCCCGGTGGAAGCCGCACGCGGCGTCGCAGGCTCACAATCGGATCGAGCACCGCGCCGGTCGTGTTGGAGAGGGGCCGGCCGTCGATCACCGCCGCGGGCGTCCGGATCCCGCGGCCGCGGCCGAGGAACCGGGCACGGTCCGTCTCCCATTGCAGGTCGCCGACTGGGTCCCCTTCAACGACCACGACGTGGGCCAGCCAGACCCGGGCCTCGCCACGTGACCGCGGCCGGCGCGTCGCCAGCAGAGTGTCGAGCTCGGGAACGCACTCCGTCTCCACGCTCAGATTGGAAAACGCTGGGTGGGCCGCGTCCGCCGCCGGCGGCGCCAGGACGACCTCGGCGTACGAGGTCAACTCGATCTCCCGGCTCTTCGTCCCGAGATTCGTGAGCGAGACGCGACGCACCTCGGCATCGTCCTCCGGCGACACGAGCACCTGGAGCGTGGTGCCGACGGCACCGTCGCGCCGGACGATTTCCACCCGATCCTCCGAGAACGTGACCTCGTAGCTGTCCGGCTCACCTCCCCGCGGCTGGTAGCCGGTCGACCAGCTCTCGCCGCTGTCGACATCGCGAAGGAACACGTACGTGCCCCACGCGTCGCGTGTGACGTCTTCCCGCCACCGCGTGACCGCGAGATGACGCCAGCGGCTGTATCCCGAGCCCGCCGTCGTCAGCATCACCGCATATCGTCCATTCGAGAGCAGCTGGGTGCGCGGCGGCGAGCCGTGCGGCGAGGTGAAACGCCTCACGACCGGCGGAACGAACTCGCGCACGTCGCCGACGGCCTGCACCTCGTCCGCGCGCGGCCGGGCGACCGCCACGTCCCGCGGCGTCCGTTCCTGAAGGAGCAGCTCGGTGGCCTGGACACTGGGCTCGGTGTGGAAGCGCGCGCGCATCGCGCCGTCGTGGACGACGTTTGCGATCGCGACGACCACCATGCCCTGATGGTGCGCCATATAGGCGTGAACCACGGCGACCTGGGCCGCCTCGGGGAGGCGGGGCGCGGTGTAGTCGAGCGCCTCGTAGAAGCCGTAGGCGCCGCTGGCCCCGGCGGCCGCCAGGCGCCGG
This sequence comes from Candidatus Rokuibacteriota bacterium, assembly GCA_003221635.1. Classification (GTDB taxonomy): domain Bacteria; phylum Methylomirabilota; class Methylomirabilia; order Rokubacteriales; family CSP1-6; genus AR31. The sequence goes on from QHSR01000273.1 coordinate 6,241, forward strand.
AAGTTCTGAGCCGCCGCGGTCGGATCGATCATCGCGGCCAGGCCCGTCGCGTAGGGCGCAATGACGACGTCCTCGCTGAGTCCGCGTCGCAGTCCGAGCCCCGGTACACCGAAGCTCGAATACTGGTAGGTCATTTCCAGATCTCGCGCGTTGTAGGCCGACTCCGACACGCCCCACGGCACCCCGCGCTCGGCGCCATACCTGACCTGACGGCCCACGACGAGCCGAGACGTCTGCTCGAGCAGGCTTCCCGCCGGCGCGCGCATGACGAGCGTCGGCATCAGGTACTCGAACATCGATCCCGACCAGGACACGAGCACCGAGTCCAGTGCCACCGGGGTGAGGGCCCGGCCGAGCCGGAACCAGTGCGAGACGGGGACGTCGCCCTTGGCGATCGCGACGAAGCTCGCAAGGCGCGCTTCCGATGCGAGCAGGTCGTACCGACCCGGGTCAAGACTGCCGTCGGTGACGCGATAGCCGATCGCAAACAGCTTTCGCATCGGATCGAAGAGAAAGCCGAAGTCCATGGCGCCGACCATCGCCAGGGCGCTCCGGGCCAGAATCGTCAGACGACGACTGAGCGTCTCGGGCGTGTCGAGGTCGCGCCGGTGGCTCTCGACGGTGGCGCAGAGCGCCTCCGCCCAGACGAGGACATCCGGTGGCGGGCCCGCGGGATCCTGGTCGACCAGCGCGCGCGCGATGTCCACCACCGTTTGAGCGCGGACGCTCAGCACCGCGAGCCGTGCGGCCCACTCGGACGAGTCGGGCGGGGGCTCTGCGACTGCCGCCGTGACGGCGTCGAGAGCCTCGTCCAAACGCCCACGGGTGGCCGGGCTCGGGCGTGCCTCCCCGGCCATCATGACGGTCGAGAGGCGGACGAGCCGCACGGTGTCTTCGATCCCGGCGAGCGCCGACCCGACGAGGCGCGGGCGGGCGATCATCTCCTCACAGGCGTGCGCGACCACGGTGAGATGGCCGGCGAGATTCCCGCTGTCGACCGACGAGACGTATTTCGGCTCGAGCGGAGAGCAGTGCTTCGTGTCGTACCAGTTGTAGAAGTGGCCCCGGACGCGCTCGAGGGCGTTCATCGTCTCGAGCGTGGCCTCCAGACGCTCGACGGTGTCGAGCGTGCCGACCCAGCCGAAATCGCGCGCGGCCACCGTGGACAACAGGTACAGTCCGATGTTCGTGGGCGACGTGCGATGCGCCACGATCGGGTTGGGTGTTTCCTGGAAGTTGTCGGGCGGCAACGCGTGGTCTTCGGCACCGACGAACGTCGCGAAAAACCGCCATGTCCGACGGGCGACCAGGCGGAGGTCTCGCGCATCCGCCGCCGATAGTGGCCGTGTGGGCGCGGTGCTCCGCGGCACGCTGATCCAGCGCGCCACCGCGGGCGACGCGATCCACAGGAGCAGCCAGGGCAGCGCGGCGGGCCAGGCCTCGGGTCGCCCCCACGCGACGGCAACCGCCGCGGCGGAGGCGAGCGCGACCCCACCATGACGTACACGCGGACGAGCGTCCGCACGATCGCATCACTCATCAGCCAGGCCTGGTGCGTCAGCATCGTGATCGTGAGTCCGATCTGCGAGGCGGCCAGGACGAGGTCTCGCCCGACCGCGCGGATATGGCTGCGCTTCGAGATGCCGCGCCCGTGGGGGAGCAATCCGCCGAGCACCGGCAAGAGCGCGGGCACGGCGACCGTCGCGAGAATGAAGACGCTCCACATTGAGGGCGACGTGCCCGGGATCATCCACGCGACGACGAGCGTCAGAAAGGCGGCCGGCGCCGACACCGTGCGCCGTAGATTGTCCAGCATCTTCCAGCGCCCGATCACCGGGATTCGGCTTCCCAGGATCCACGGAAGCAGCTGCCAGTCGCCGCGCGCCCATCGGTGCTGACGCGCCGCCGCGACCCCATAGTGCGATGGAGCGCTCTCGAACAGCTCGACGTCGGTAACGAGACCGGCGCGCGCGAATACACCCTCGAAGAGATCGTGGCTCAGCAGCGCGTTCTCCGGCACCCGTCCCGCCAGCGCCG
>QHSR01000274.1 GCA_003221635.1 Candidatus Rokuibacteriota bacterium
AACCGCCGCCACTCCAGCCGCTGAAGATAGAGCCGGCAGCGGGCGCGGCGGTCAGAGTGACCGAGGTGCCGGTGGCGAACGCCGCGGAGCACGTCGCGCCGCAGGAAATCCCGGCCGGGCTGCTCGTCACGGTGCCGGTCCCGGCGCCCGTATTGCTGACCGTCAGCGTGAAGCTCTGCACGGCGAAGGTGGCAGTGACGGTAGTGGCGGCGCTGAGCGTGACGGTGCAGGTGCCGGTGCCGGAGCAACTACCGCCGCTCCAGCCGGTGAAGGTGGAGCCGGCAGCGGGCGCGGCGGTCAAGGTGACGGCGGTGCCACTGGAATACGCGGCCGCGCAGGTCGCGCCGCAGGAAATCCCGGCCGGGCTGCTCGTCACGGTGCCCGTCCCGGCGCCCGTATTGCTCACCGTCAGGGTGAAGGCTTGAAGGGCGAAGGTGGCGGTGACGGTGGTGGCGGCGCTGAGCGTGACGGTGCAGGTGCCGGTGCCGGAGCAGCCGCCGCCGCTCCAGCTGCTGAACGTCGACCCGACGGCGGGCGCGGCGGTCAAAGTGACGGCGGTGCCACTGGAATACGTGGCGGCGCAGGTGGCGCCGCAGGAG
>QHSR01000275.1 GCA_003221635.1 Candidatus Rokuibacteriota bacterium
GCCACTGGAATACGTGGCGGCGCAGGTGGCGCCGCAGGAGATGCCGGCGGGGCTACTGGTCACCGTCCCGATCCCAGCGCCCGTATTGCTCACGGTCAGGGTGAAGGCTTGAAGGGCGAAGGTGGCGGTGACGGTGGTGGCGGCGCCGAGCGTGACGGTGCAGGTGCCGGTGCCGGAGCAACTACCGCCACTCCAACCGGTGAAGGTGGAGCCGGCGGCGGGCGTGGCGGTCAGAGTAACGGCGGTGCCGCTCGCATACGTGGCGGCGCAGGTGGCGCCGCACGAGATCCCGGCTGGGCTGCTCGTCACGGTGCCGGTCCCGGCGCCCGTATTGCTGACCGTCAGCGTGAAGGACTGCACGGCGAACGTGGCGGTGACGGTAGTGGCGGCGCCAAGCGTGATCGTGCACGCCCCGGTACCGGAGCAGCCGCCGCCACTCCAGCCAGTGAAGGTGGAGCCGGCGACGGGCGCGGCGGTTAAGGTGACGGCCGTGCCGCTCGCATACGTGCCGGCGCAGGTCGCGCCGCACGAGATCCCGGCCGGACTGCTCGTCACGGTGCCCGTCCCGGCGCCCGTCTTGTTCACGGTGAGTGTGAAGCTCTGCACGGCGAAGGTGGCAGTGACGGTGGTGGCGGCGCTGAGCGTGACGGTGCAGGTGCCGGTGCCCGTGCAGCCACCGCCACTCCAGCCGGTGAAGGTGGAGCCGGCCGCGGGCGCGGCTGTCAGAGTGACCGGGGTGCCGGTGGCGAACGCCGCGGAGCACGTCGCGCCGCAGGAGATGCCGGCGGGGGCGCTGGTCACCGTGCCGCTACCGGCGCCCGTCTTGCTCACGGTCAGTGTGAAGGTTTGAAGGGCGAAGGTCGCGGTCACCGTCGTGCCCGCGCCGAGCGTGACGGTACAGGTACCGGTGCCGGCGCAGCCGCCGCCACTCCAGCCGCTGAAGATGGAGCCGGCGGCGGGCGTGGCGGTAAGAGTTACGGCGGTGCCGCTCGCGTACGCGGCGGCGCAGGTCGCGCCGCACGAGATGCCCGCCGGGCTACTCGTCACCGTCCCGCGTGACCGTGCACGTCCCGGTACCGGAGCAGCCGCCGCCGCTCCAGCCACTGAACGTCGACCCGGCGGCGGGCGCGGCCGTCAAGGTGACGGCGGTGCCACTGGAATACGCGGCGGCGCAGGTGGCGCCGCAGGAGATGCCGGCGGGGCTACTCGTCACCGTCCCGATCCCAGCGCCCATCTTGCTCACGGTGAGGGTGAAGGTCTGCACGGCGAAGGTGGCGGTGACGGTGGTGGCCGCGCTCAGCGTGACCGTGCACGTCCCGGTGCCGGTGCAGCCACCGCCGCTCCAGCCGGTGAACGTCGACCCGGCGGCGGGCGCGGCCGTCAAGGTGACGGCGCTGCCGCTGGCAAACGCCGCAGAGCACGTCGCGCCGCACGAGATGCCCACCGGGCTGCTCGTCACCGTCCCGCTGCCCGCGCCTGTCTTGGAGACCGTCAGCGTGAAGGTCGGCGTCAGGGTTACCGTCAAGCTCGCCGTCGCGATGTTTGTGGCGGCGTCCCGCGCCGTGACCGTCAGCACGTTCACACCGACCTGGAGAGCGATCCCGCTGGCGGTCCAGCTCGTCGTCCCCGCCGCCGTGCCGCTGCCCCCGCGGTCGTTTGCCCACGTCACCTGCGTCACCCCGACCGTGTCCGACGCAGTGCCCCCCAGCGTCAGCGTGGGACTGCTCGTGCTGAAGGTCGGATTCGTCGTCGGTGTCGTGATGGTCACGGCGGGCACGGTCACGTCGGTCCCGATGCCGGACGCGGTCCGGGAGACAGTGTCGCTATCCGCCGTGATGCTTACATTCGCCGTTGCGGTCGCCGTCGTAGTCGGCCTGAAGCGCACCGTCACCGTCTGGGTCGCATTGAGTCCCACCAGACTGAACGGACTCCCGGAGAAGATGCTGAAGGGCGCAGGGACCGATACCGCGCCGGAGACAGTCCCCCCGGTCGTGTTTTGCACCGTGAAGGTCTGATCCGCGAAGGTGCCCAGGTTCACACTCCCGAAATTCACGGCGCCGGTCGGGCTCACCGCGAACGTGATCCGCGCAGGGGCGCTCGCCGTGGACGAACAAGCGCTCTCCATGCCGCCTGCATCCACCGCCGTGATCGCCACGAAGTTGGTCGTGCCGGCCGAGAGCCCTGTCAGTCTGAACGAGACCGTCTGATTGGCCGGCGGGCTGGCGGTCGATGATGCCACCTGAGAAAAGGTCGGGCCCGGACACGGAGCGCTTCCGGTCCCGTGGTAGATGCGATAGGACGCAAGATCGACGAGAGGGCTTCCGTCGGTATTCGTGGTGGGAGCGGTCCACGTCGCATCCACGATTCCGGCGCTCCCCGGATTTGTCGCGAGGAGGACTGCGCCCAGTGCCAGACCGAGAGCAAGTCGCCACCGCATGATCGTGATGTGCCGAGTGCACGGTGAGTGCCATGCGATGCGCGGTTTGAATCAGGACGCATCTAAGTGGTTGGGATCGTGAAGACTCGAGCCGTTGCGATGAGCGCGATCCGCAGCACACGCGGAACGAGCGAGTGTCAGGGCGCTCGTCCCCTGCGCCAATCCGCTATCGATTCTGGCACTTCAATTTTGAGAATCGGTCGGGATGGTTATCAGTGCGGCGATTCTTATCAGTGAGAAATCTCTCGTGACGATCGACGGTGAAGCTCAACTCACGATCTAGCGATTCGAGTAGAGCCGCCGCGCACCGTAGCGTCCGAGCTCGTGCACACGAACCGATGAGAGCGCCGCCACGACGCTCTGGCCCGGCGCGCGCGGCGTCACGAGGAACACGCGCCGCGGTCCCGTCCACAGGCGAAGCAAGTCGCCGGTGTCGATGAAGACACCGCGCGCCTCGGGGAGGGTCGCCGAGATCGAGAAGTAGTCGACGGCGCCGTTCACCAGGAGGACGGGCCGCCCCGTGTAGAAGGGCAGTGCCCCGCTGTAGGCGAGCGAGCCCTCGAGGACGAGCACATCGGCCGGGGTTGCCTGCGCGTTGATCGCCTGCGCGACCGCTTTCACCGAGTGGTGAGACTCGACCACATCGAGAAGCCCGAAGATCAGCACGGTGATCACGGCCGATAGGCCAACCAGGGAGGCGAACGCGCTCCGGCGCCAGCCACGTGCCCAGCAGAGTGCCGCCAGCCCCCAGCCCGCGAGCAGGGCGAGGCCTAGTCCCTGCAGCAGGACGCCGAACGGACGAGGCTCGAACGGGAGGGGGATCTTCTGATCGCGCAGGATCCGATAGTAGGCGTTCAGCTCGGCCAGACCATTCAGCACCTGCGCGGCGCTCAGCCAGGCACCAGCCCAGAGAGCCCAGAGGCCGACGGCGCCACATCCGAGCAGACCGATCACGAGCCAGCGCCCGATGTCCCGCCCACTCGCCCACGCCGCGCCAACCAGGACGGCGAGCGCCGGAAAGGCCGGAAGGGCGTAATACTCGTGCTTGAAACGTGAGAGCGCGAAGAGGCCGACCACGACGAGCAGCCAGAGCACGATGACCGGACGCCAGCGCGCGCGGGGGGATGGATCCGGCTCCGAGCGTGCCATGGTGAAGACGCTCCACGGGAAGGCCCAGATGAAGCTGGCCACGAAGAAGGCGAGCGTCGAGATCGGCACATCGGCCTCGACGTAACGGCGCGCGTTGAGGAGCCGGAGGAGATGGGCATCCAGCACGTAGAACTCGAAGAGCGACGGAGATCGCCAGGCGACGAGCGCGTGCCATGGCCCCGCCACCGCCGCGAACAGCGCGGCGCCGCGCACGGCATTGAGATCGCGCCAGGCGAGCCCGCGTACTACAGCCATCCCGAGCCCGACGATCAGTACGGGGAACATGCCGATGAGCCCCTTGGCAAGCACGGCGAGGGCGACGCCCAGGTAGAAGAGCAGAAACCGCGCGCGCCCTCGGTCCGCGCGCTCGGCGTCGCGCAGGAAGCCGTACATCGCCAGGGTGAGACAGAGCACGAAGAGCTGATCGGTCGACGCCTTGCGGACGTAGAGGGCGTTGCCGACCACCGTCGCCATGACGAGCCCGGCCAGGAGCCCCGCGCGCGCCCCGTAGAGGCGTCGCCCGATCCGCCAGGTGAGGAGCACCGTGCCCAGCGCCCCCAGCGCCGCCCAGAGCCGCGTCGCCCACTCGGAGGGGCCGATGAGCCCGAAGGTGAGCGACGTCAGCCAGAAATAGAGCGGGGGCTTCTCGAGATACGGCAGACCGTTCGCGTGGGGCATCACCCAGTCGCCGCCCCTCACCATTTCCTGGGCGATCGTGGCGTAGAGCCCCTCGTCCGGGTCGAGGAAGGGCATGGCGAGCTTCACGAAGAGAAACGGCAGGCTGAGCACGAGCAGGAGAACGAGCTGTGGCAGACGGGGTGGGCTACAGCTTCCGGCGCACTTCATCCCAGGGAATGGCGGAGTCCGGGTTCGCGACGTGTTCGGCCAGACGGCGATCGAGTTCAGCTTCCTGCTCCGGAGAAAGCGCGAGTTCGGCCTCGCGCTCGGCGTCCGTGAGGCTCTCCCAAAGGGCCATGGCGATCTCGACGCGTTGGCTGGCTGGAAGCTTGAGAAGCCCTGTGAGAGTGTTAGATAGCATGCCCTGATCCTCCCACTGCCGGGTCCGCCGGACAAGATGGTTCACCGGACACGACACTTCCGAGGCCCCGCTCCTGCGCCTCTCGACTCTACCGGTACCTCACCGGAAGGGGCTGACGTGCGTCGTCGTCGCCCCGTCGCTGATCCCGCGGAAGCCGAGCGAGTTTTGGGGCCGAGCGGCGAGCTGCGCTTGGATAGCGTGCCATTATAATAGCGCTGTAACGTCACGGGAGGACACCTCATGAAGGTCGCGAACACCGTGGACCTCAAGAACAAGACGAACGAGCTTCTTCGTCAGGTGATGAACGGCGAAGTCCTCATCATTACTTATCGGGGCAAGCCGGCTGCATCGCTCACCGCGCTATCCGAAGACGATCTCGAGGACTTTGTTTTGGAGCACAGTCCGAAGGTTCGAAAGATGCTGGCCGAGGCGGAGGCGGATCGCAAGGCCGGCCGCGTGCTTCCCTTGGAGGCCTATATCGCCAAAGCCCGATCGCGGTGAGCTTTCGGGTTCAGCTCACCCGAAAGGCAGTGGCCGATCTCGACCGTCTCCCGACAGTCGATCGCGACGACGTCACCGACGACCTCGGCACGCTCGCCGAACGCCCCATCGGGGCTCCACCGCGAGTTAAAAGGCTCAAGGGCCGCGGCCACCCCCTCTATCGGCTTCGCTCAGGCGATTATCGTGTGCTCTACCGGATCGATGAGGCGGTCGTGACCGTGATGCGAGTCATCAACCGGCGAGACCTCGAGCGGATCCTCCGGCAACTCCGAGGCTGAGTGCTAATGCTCGAACCGCTCGGTCACGTATGCCACGACCTCGCGGGCGAGCCGAACCGCCTCTCGCGCTGCGTCCGTGGTGTAGACGCGTGCCGGAATACTGTCGGGAAGACTGTTCGGGTAGCGCGTGGGAACGTAAAACGCGTCCAGGATGGCCCAGCGGCGCACCTGTTCGGCGAATGAGGCGTTGTAGTGGGCGGCCTCCGCGCACAGTCGCTCAACCGAAATCCTCCGTCGCCTGCTCGAGCCAGCGGCGCCCGGTCTCACGCGGGCTTCGGCTCAAAAAGGACTACCTCCTCCTTAAGGAGGTGCCGGTTCAATGGTGAGTCGGCGGCGGCCGCGAGCTCTGCGGGCGTGTAGCACACGATGTCCAGATCGACGGAAAGACTGAGTAGCGAGTATAGATACCGCTGTCGCTCAAGAAGAGACCGGTCGGTGTCCCACACGACGAAGAGGTCGAGATCAGTAAACAAGTCACGCCACCCCTGGGCATAGGATCCGAAGAGGCTCACGTGCCGCATGCCCGGGACGTTCGCCAGGACGGTCCGGATCCGCTCGACGGCTTCTTCCAGCCGGCGAACATAAGCGGCGCGCTGCTCGGCAAGGGTCATCTCGCCTAGTGTAACCGAGCGCCGCATCGGAGCGAGTTTTGCGGCCGAGCAGCCGGCCTACGCTATGCTGTACGCCCCATGCTTGGTCGAGGACGGGGCTTCGGTCGCACGGCGCGCTCGTGGATGACGCCAGCGGTCCTGTTCGTTGTCATCACGGTCGCGCTCCTTCCACAAGCCGCCGCGGCCGATGATCGCACGAATCTGCCGCTCAAGAACTGGGGCGGGTTCTCGTTGTACCGTGACGCCGTCTACGACGATCTCGAGCGGCTGGTCACGGCCGGACTCGCCGATCGCACGCTGCTGAACACGAAGCCGCTCAGCCGCGTGGAGGGCGCGCGGATCGTCGCGCGCGCCATCGAGCGCATCCGGCGCGACGAGTCAGGCGGGCTCAACACACGGCGCGATCTCGAGCCCGTGCTCGATCGCCTGATGGAGGAGTTCAAGGTCGAGCTGGCCGGGCTGGGCGTGCGGGTCCCCGACAGCCCGCCGCCCCCGGGAGTCTTCTCGTTCACGACGGTCGATCGCGCGCAGGTGTACGCCGGCTACGCGAATCATCTGCTCTCGCTGGTCAACGAACAGGGGCATTCGTTCAGGCGCGGAGCCAACGGTGGCCTGACCTTCGAGAGCCGCCTGCAGATCAGGGACTTTCTCACGTTCTACGTGCAGCCCGAGCTGCTCGCGAACGAGGATTATGTTGCCGCCCGGCTTGCCACCGGCTACGTGAAGCTCACCCTCTGGAACATCGAGCTCCTCGTCGGCCGCGATAGCATCGCGTGGGGCCCCGGGTATCACA
>QHSR01000276.1 GCA_003221635.1 Candidatus Rokuibacteriota bacterium
AGGCGTGGACTCCAAATACGCGATCAAGCTCACGACCGAGCCCGCGCCGAACGGTGGCCTCCGACTCAAGCCCGCAGAGCCGCTGAAGCCCGGCGAGTACGGGCTCGTCGCGGCCAGTCGCGGCCAGCTCAACCTCGTCGAGGTGTTCGACTTCGGCGTGGAGTGAGGCGAGCGGACTAGCGGTTCAGGCGAAGATCGCGACCTTCTTCAAGAGCTCGATGTCGTCGAGCGCCATCCCGGCGCCTCGCGCGGCACAGCTCAGCGGATCGTCCGCGACCCGCACCGGCAGCTGCGTCACGTGCTGCAGTAGCCAGTCGATTCCCCGCAGCAACGCGCCGCCGCCCGTCAGGACGACACCCTTCTCGATGATGTCGGCCGCGAGCTCCGGCGGGGTCCGCTCGAGGCACGTACGGACCGTCTCGACGATGGTCATGATGGGCTCGCGCAGCGCCTCACGGATCTCTTCGTCGGTGACCACGAGCGTTTTCGGGACGCCGTCGACGAGGTCGCGCCCCTTGACCTCGATGGAGCAACGCTCGAGGGCGTCTGGATGGGCCGAGCCCAGAGCGATCTTGATCTCTTCGGCGCGACGCTCCCCGACCAGCAGCCGGTAGTGCTTCCGGATGTGCTGGATGATCGCCTCGTCCATCTCGTCGCCCGCGATCCTGACGGAGTTGCAGTACACCGTGCCCGACATGGAGATGACGGCGACCTCGGTCGTCCCGCCGCCGATGTCGACGATCAGGTGACCTCCCGGCTCGTGGATCGGCAGTCCCGCGCCGATCGCCGCGGCGGTGGGCTCCTCGATCAGGTACACCTCCCGCGCGCCGGCCTGGAGCGCGGCGTCGCGTACTGCGCGCTTCTCCACCTGGGTGATCCCCGAGGGTACCCCGACGACGACCCGTGGACGGTCGAGGAACCAGCCACGCCGGCGCCCCGAGATCTTCCGCGCGCGCTCGATGAAGTACTGCAGCATCCGCTCCGTGACGTCGAAGTCCGCGATCACCCCGTCTTTCAGCGGGCGAATCGCCATGATGTTCTCTGGGGTGCGACCGAGCATGGCCTTGGCCTCGTGCCCGACGCCGATCACGGTGTTGTCGGTCTTCCGTATGGCGATGATGGACGGCTCGTTGAGCACGATTCCCTGGTGCCGCACGAAGACCAGGGTGTTGGCGGTGCCCAGGTCAATGGCCAGGTCGGACGAGAAAAGGCCAAATAGACGGTCTGCTAGCATCGTCGCCAAATCTTTAGCAAGACTCGCGCCACACGCGTCGAGCGAGTGAACCCGCTGATTCGACAACTTGTCTGCTGATCGGCCTCTCCCCCGGGGTGATCGAAACGATGACAGTCAGCGACGGCCGGTGGACAGCGGACGGGGCGCCCCGGGGCCGCGGGGCACCCCGCCCGGGCCCCTACACCTTGCCCCAGTAGGGGCGGTCGGCCGGGAAGACGGTCTTGCAGCGGGTCGCGGCGGTCGGACCGTCCAGCGAGTCGGCCGCTGCCCGCCAGACGGCGTAGTGGGGCGCGGCGCGATGCGCTTCGAGCGCGGCCTGGTCCTTGTAGACCTCGAAGAAGTAGTAGGTGTTCTCGTCCTGGTCGTCTTGCAGGACGTTGAACCTGAGGCAGCCGGGCTCGTCCCTCTCGGAACGGAGCGCGTCCACTTCGATCGCCTCGAGAAATCGCTTCCGCTGGTCCGGCTTCACGCGCACCTTCACCCAGATCGCGAGCATGGAGGCCTCCTTGTGCCTGTTGGTAACGCGGATGGTAGCGCGAAGTGGCCGCGAACGCAGGACCAAACCACGGCGCGGGCCGCTTGCCTCTCGCTCGGTCGCTCGCTGGCTCGCGCTGCTGGTCCGCAGTATATTGCCGCTGTCCGTCCGCGCACGCACAAGGAGGTGACGACATGCCCGACGGTTCTCTGCTCGTGAACGAGGCCAAAGCCGCCGATCCGTCGTCCGGCGCCGGATCCGGAAGCGACCGGACCGCTCATGCTCACGGCGGACCGCTGACGCGTCGCTGGACCGAGCAGCGCTGGCTGCTCGACAACACGATCCGCTCGGTCGGGATGGACTGGGATCAGCCGCGGTCCATTTATCTTTCCGTCCCGTGCGGCCCGGAGGCCAACGCCGACTTTGCCGCGATTCGCCAGCGCATCACGAAGCTCGCCGACGCCTCGCCCGCCTTCGAGGCGGTCGCCCGCCGTCGCGAGGCCAAGGCGCAGGCGGCCGAGCAGAACCAGGACCTGGTGACGGCCCGCGAGAACTATTTCATGGCGAGCATCCACTGGGCCGCCGCGCAGTGGCCGATCGACGAGAACAACGAGCCGAACCGGTTCTACAACGGCAGGAAGCGCGAGTGCTATGCGAAGTACGCCAGGCTCGCCGACCACCACGTCGAGGCGGCGTGGATTCCGCTGCCCGGCGGCAAGTCGCTGCCGGCGTGGTTGCACTTGCCGCCCGGCTATCGTGGCGGACGCATCCCCGTCGTGGTGTCGCTCCCGGGCATGGACAGCTTCAAGGAGATCGGCGTCGCCATGTACGGCGACCGGTGGTTGTCGCGCGGCATGGCCGTGCTGGCGCTCGACGGTCCCGGCCAGTACGAGAGCCCGGTGCTCGACATCTACTTCAGCATGCCCGCGTGGATCGCGACCGGCACGGCCGCGGTCGACTGGTTGCTGGCCCGCGCGGAGATCGATCCGGACCGCATCGGTCTGGCCGGCAACAGCTTCGGCTCGTTCTTCGGCACCATCGCGGCCGCCCACGAGCCTCGCATCCGCGCGGTCGCGGTGTCGGCGGTCTGCCACGAGCCCGGCTTTCACACGATCTTCGAAGAGGCGTCGCCGACCTTCAAGATCCGCTTCATGTACATGTCCGGCATCACCGACGAAGCCAGGTTCGACGAGTTCCGCAAGGGCATGACCTGGGAGGGACACGCGCAGAAGATCCGGGCGCCGTATCTGTGCGTCGCCGGTGAATTCGACGAGCTCTCTCCGCTCGAGCACACCGAACGGCTGATGAAGGCTCTCGCGGGACCCAAGCGCCTGGTCGTCTACCAGGACTCGCGTCATTCCGTCGGCAACGTGCCGGCCGCGAACCTCGGCCCGTTTCCGCCGATCCTCGCCGCCGACTGGATGGCGGCCAGCCTCGCCGGCACGTCGTTCCCCAGCGAGAAGTGGTACGTGGAAGCGAGCGGGCGCATCGTCAAGACTCCGCTCTAGACACGAGGCCAACGATGACTGACTATCGCACAGCTCCGCTCCAGTTCCAGCTACGAAAGCTCGGTCACGTCGTGCTCAACGTCACCGATCTCGAGGCGTCGGTACGCTTCTACACGGAAGTGCTCGGCCTGGAGATCAGCGACCGCTACCCGGACAGCATGGTGCCGGGCGGCATGGTCTTCATGCGTTGCAACGCGGACCACCATGGCGTGGCGCTGGTCGGCGGCACGGGGAAGAGCGAGCGCACCAGCCTGAATCACTTTGCCTTCGAGGTGGCCACGCTCGACGAGGTGTTTCGCACGCGAGCCTGGCTGCGCAAGCACGGAGTGCCCATCGTCTTCGAGGGGCGCAGGCGCGCCGGTTGCCAGATCGCCGTGGAGTTCCAGGACCCCGACGGCAACAATCTCGAGATCTACTGGGGCATCGATCAGGTCGGCACGAACGGGTTCGTGCGTCCGGCGAGCGAATGGCGCCAGGCGCGGACTCTGGAGGATGCGGTTGCCAACCTGCCGCCGGGCCAGCGGCTGCCTCTCTTCTCCACGTGAAGGCGCGGAGGCCGCGGCCGTGAGCGACGGAGCCGGGAGCGCCGCGCACTGCCCAGCCTGAACCTGATCGGCCAGTCGCTCCTCGCCGGACTCTTCACGGGCGGTCTCTACGCCCTGCTCGGCCTTGGGCTCAGCCTGACCTGGGGCCTGCTGCGCGTCATCAACCTGGCCAATTTCGCGCTCGCTTTTCTCGGCGCCTACCTGACGTATCAGCTCGCCACCACCCTCGGGCTCGACCCGATCCTGACGCTGGTGCTGATCGCGCCGGGCTTCTTCGCCGTCGGAATCGCGCTCGAGCTCGGATTTCTGCGGTTCCGGATCAACGAGCTCACGTCACTGATCGTGACCTTCGGCCTCACCGTCATCCTCGAAAGCCTGATCCAGTGGATCTGGACCGCTGACTTCCGCCGACTGGAGTGGCCCTATACGCGCGTGTCGCTCCGGCTCGGGACGCTCTTCGTGGGCCTGACCGGGCTCCTCGCGTTCGGCGCCGCCACGCTCCTGGCGCTCGGCACCTGGGCATGGCTCCGCTGGAGCTACCTCGGCAAGGCGGCGCGGGCCAGCGCGCAGGACGGGCCGATGGCGGGCGCGTTCGGCGTCAACCGCCATCGCCTCGCGCTGCTGCTGGCCGGCCTCAGCTCGGCGTACGCCGCCGTCGCAGGGCTCTTCATCGCGCTCAACCACACGCTCGCGCCATCGCAGATCTACTCATGGATCGGCGTCGTCTTCGCCGCCGTGATCATCGGCCGGCTCGGCAACGCCCTCGGCCTGCTCGCCGCGTCGGTCTTCATCGCCGGCAGTGAGGCGCTGACGATGGCGGTCACGGCGCCGGGCTGGGCGCCGCTCGTGTCCTTCACCCTGCTGATCGTGATCTTGTTGTTGCGGCCGGAGCTGTGAGCGCGCCGCGGCTCCCGCCCGCGCTCGGTGTCGTCGCCGCCGGGCTCGCGCTGGCGCTGGTGCCGGCGCTGAAGCTCCCGGCGTTCTACGAGACGTTCCTTTACCTGGTGTTCTTCTGGGTGTCGCTGGCCACGAGCTGGAACATCCTCAGCGGGTATGCCGGCTACTTCAGCTTCGGCCACGCCGCGTTCTTCGGCGCGGGCGTCTACACCACGGCGACACTCGCGACCGCCCTCGACGTCCCGTTCCTGTGGACGTTGCCGGCGGCTGGGCTGGTCGCGGCGCTGCTCGGGAGCGGCATCGCGGCGGTGGTCTTCCGCGTGCACGGTGTCCGGGGCGAGCTCTTTGGCCTCCTGACACTCGCCGTGACGTTCGTGCTGTCCACGATCGCCCTCAACACCAAGATCGACGGCGGCCCCGGGGTGTTCCTGGCCGCGGTCCCCATCCCGACGCTCTTCGGCGCCCCGGCGACGACGCTCTATCATCTGTCGCTCGCGGTCGCGGTCTTGTCCGCCGTCGCCGCCCTGGCGATCTACCGTTCGCGCTGGGGCATGGGGCTCTTCGCCATTCGCGACGACGAGGACGTGGCCGAGGTTCTCGGCGTCCCGACCTACCGCTACAAGCTCGTCGCCTTCGGACTGAGCTGCTTCATCGCCGGACTGATCGGCGGGATTCACGCGATGTTCGTGACGTACGTGACCGTCGCCGAGACCTTTTCGGTCGGCCTCGCCGTCGACGCGATCATGATGGCGGCCCTGGGCGGCACGCGCTTCTGGTACGGCCCGGCCCTGGGCGCCGTCATCGTCACCTCCCTCACCCAGTCCCTCACCGGCGGGGAGAGCGCGATCCTGAACCGCGCGCTGATCGGCGCGATCTTGATCGTCGTCATCGTCTTCTTGCCGGACGGCGTGGCGGGCGGGCTCCGACGACGCCGGCGGCGCGCGGCCGTCTCGCCCGGGCGAGCGGCCCCAGCCGCGAGAGTGGAGATGCCACGCGAGCCGGCGAGGCCGCAGCCCGCGGCCCCGGTGCTCGCCTGTACCGACGTGAAGAAGGCGTTCCGCGGTCTCCAGGCCCTCGCCGGCGTGACGCTCGAGGTTCGTGCCGGCGAGATCCTCGGCCTCATCGGGCCGAACGGCTCGGGCAAGTCGACGCTGATCAACGTGGTCAGCGGCTATTACCGGAGCGACGGCGGCCGGATCGCGCTGGAGGGCCGTGACATCGCCCGGCTCCGCGCGCACCGGATCGCGGGTCTCGGCCTGGCCCGCACCTACCAGATTCCCCGCTCGTTCCGCCGACTCAGCGTCGTCGACAACGTCGCCCTGGCGGCGATGTTCGGGGGTCGCGGCCTTGGCCGCGAGAGCGGGCGCAGTCTCGCGCGGTCCTGGCTCGCGTTCACCGGTCTCGAGGCCAAGGCCGACGCGCTGCCCGACGAGCTGAATCTGCTGGAGCGGAAGTTCCTCGACCTCGCCCGCGCGCTCGCGTCCGAGCCGCGTCTCGTGCTGCTGGACGAGGTGCTCTCGGGTCTGACGCTGACGCAGATGACCGACGCGCTCGCGCTCGTCCGCAAGATCCGCGACCGCGGCACGACCGTCATCTTCGTCGAGCACATCATGCGGGCCGTTCTCGATCTGGCCGACCGTGTCGTGGTGCTGAGCTACGGGCAGGTCATCGCCGAGGGCCTCCCGCGGCACGTCATGCGCGACCCGGGCGTCGTCCGCGCGTATCTGGGCAAGGCCTATGCTTGAGATCGAGCATCTCGAGGTCGCCCACGGCGACGCGGTGGCCGTGTGGGACGTGTCGCTCAAGGTCCGGCCCCGAGAGCTCGTCACTGTGGTCGGGCCGAACGGTGCCGGCAAGACGACGCTCATCGACGCGATCGCCGGCCTCTTGCCGATCAGGGCGGGCACCGTCCGCCTCGACGGGAGCGATCTCGCGCCGGTTCCCGCGCACGAGGTGTGCCGCCACGGTATCGCGCTCGTCCCGGAAGGGCGGCGCCTCTTCCCGGCCATGACCGTGGAGGAGAACCTGGAGATCGGCTGCTACGCCCGGCCGGCTCCGCGAGCGTCGGCGACAGCTCGCGGGCTCTCTCTCCGGCGGGCAGCAGCAGATGGTGGCGATCGGACGAGCTCTAATGGCCTGCCCGCGACTCCTGCTCCTCGACGAGCCGTCGCTGGGCCTCGCGCCACAAATCGTCGATCAGGTGTTCGAGGTCGTTGCCGGCATCCACGCCGAGGGGGTCGCGGTGCTGCTGGTCGAACAGAACATCGTCCAGGCCTTCGCCATCGCCGCCCGCGCGTACGTCCTCGAGCAGGGGCGGATCGTCGCGGAAGGAGCGCCGTCGGAGGTGGCGCAAGACGCTCGGATCCGCGAGGCCTATCTCGGTCAGTCAGGCTGAGAGGCTCTGCACCCGGAAGTGCTGCTCGGGCACGGGGGTACCGGGCGGTGCTGAACGCCTCGTGGATGATCCCCTTGGTATCGACGCTATCGCGCTTCTTGCCCTGCGATCGGCGCTGGTCTAGCATGGCGAGCGGCCGCACACAGGAGGAGGGGACGATGGCACTGATCAAGGTGACGGATCTCGCGTACGGAAGGCTTCGGGCGCCCGACCTGGACGTGGCGGAGGAGTTCCTGACCAGCTTCGGAATGGTGCGGGCGGCGCGGACGAACAGCGCCCTCTACATGCGGGGCACCGATCCGGCCCACCACCTTCACGTCACGGAGAAGGGCGATCCCGGCTTCGTGGGGCTCGCGTACTACGCGGCCAGCCTGGACGATCTGAAAAAAGTGGCCAAGGCGCCCGGGGCGTCGGCCGTCGAGGAGATCGACGAGCCCGGCGGCGGCAAGCGGGTGCGGCTGAAGGAGCCGAACGGCTACCAGATCGAGGTCGTGTACGGCATCAAGAAGCTCAAGCCGATCCCGGTCAAGCGTCAGGCGCTGAACCTCGGCTCGGATGCGCTGAAACGCGCCGGAACGGTGATGCGGATCCACCAGGGCCCCGCGCGGGTGAAGCGGATCGGCCACGGCGTGATGGCGTCGCCCAAGGTGGTGGAGTCGGCACGGTGGTTCCGGGAAACGCTCGGGTTCATCTGCTCGGACGATGTGTACGCGGGCAGCAAAGACAACATCATCGGCTCGTTCAACCGGCTCGATCGCGGGAGCACGTACGTCGACCATCACGTGTACTTCTGCGTCCGGAACGAGCGGGCCGGCCTGAACCATCTGTCGTTCGAGGTGGCGGACATCGACGACGTGTTCACCGGGCACGAGCACCTGCGAAAGCTCGGGAAGTACGAGCACATGTGGGGAATCGGACGGCACCTCCTCGGGAGCCAGATCTACGACTACTGGGCGGACCCGTGGGGTCGGGTGCACGAGCACTGGGCGGACACCGACCGCCTGAACACCAAGAACGGCTCGAACCTGATCTCGGCGGAGGAGGGGCTGGTCTCCCAGTGGGGAGAACGGCCACCGGAGAGGTTCCTCAATCGTGTGATCTCGTAGCGGGACGTCGGTGAGGGGCCGGATCCTCACGCTCCTCGCCCTGAGCCTCGCTTCGCTCGTGGCGGCCGCGCCGGCGGCCGCCGCGCCGACGGGCCCGCCCGTGAGAATCGGCAGTACGCTTGCGCTGACCGGACCGCTCGCGGCGACGTCGACCGTCCACAAGATCGCCGGCGAGATCTCCGTCGAGCAGATCAACAAGCGCAACGGCTTCCTCGGCCGGCCCATCGAATGGGTGCTGCTCGACGATCAGTCCAAGCCCGAGGTGGCCCGGACCCTCTACGAGCGCCTGATCACCGTCGACAAAGTCGATCTGATCATCGGGCCCTACGCGACCGGCGCCATCCTGTCGGCGATGGCCGTGGCCCAGCGTTACCAGAAGGTGCTGATCCACCATACCTTCGGCATTCCGAAGCTCGCGAAGTACCCCATGCACTTCTCGTCCAGCGGTCTCGCCTTCGAATCCGAGAAGGTCGTGCCCACCAAGCTGCTGGACGCGCTCGAGTCGACCCGGCGTTCTCCGAAGTCGATCGCGATCGTGACCAGCAAGTTCCCATCCGTGCATTTCATCTCCGCCGGTGCGCGTGACGTCGCGGCCGCCCGCGGCGTGAAGGTGGTCCTCTATCTCGAGTACGAGTTCGGCAATCGCGACTTCGCGCCGATCGCCGCGCGCATCAAGGAGGCGGATCCCGATTTCCTGTGGGTGGGCGCGATCGGGCTCGACGGCAATCTGTTACTCGACGCGCTGCACACGATCGGCTACCGGCCGCGCGGCCAGTACCATCTGTTCCCGGCTCCGGGTCCGCTGCTCACGGCGCCGGGCGCGGCATACGCCTTCGCCTACAGCACGTTCGAGGCGCACCCGCCGATGACGAACAACCCGAGCGCGGAGGCCCTCTGCAAGCTCTTCTCCGAGCGGGCGAAGGCGGCCGGCCTACCGTATCCCTTCGTGGAGAGCCAGGCGGCGGGATCGCTGAACGCGTGGCTCCTGCTCGAGGCTGCCGTCAACGGCGCCAGGAGTCTCGACGACAAGGCGATCGCCGCCTGGCTCAAGGCCAACCACGTCGACACGCCGTTCGGCCGGCTCTCCTTCGAGGGCGAGAACAACTATGGGGCCGAGCACACGAAGGTCAAGCAGAATCAGAACGGGCGGTGGGTCATCGTCTGGCCGCGCGAATTCGCGGCGCCCGGCGCGAACATCGTTTACCCCGCGCCGTAGGGTTGCGGCCTCCACCCCGTTCAGACCTCCTCGAACTCGGCGGTGTACTCGACGTTGATGCCCCGCCGGACGCTCTGGCTCGCGGGGCAGCCCTTCTCGTGGACGCCGAGCGCGCGCTCGGCCTCGGCGCGCTTGCCCTTGGGAATCTTGCACGTGTAGCGGACGCGGATGGTCGTGATGAGCGGGACGCCATCGACGTTCTCGATGATGCCCTCGACGTGGGCGACGAGGTTGTCCGGTGAGCTCTTGATCCCGCGCGCATCCAGCGCGCTTCCCATATTGCCGGTCAGTCAGCCGGCCACCGCCATCACGAGATGGTCGAGCGTGGCGGGCCGTTCCACTTCCGGCTCGGTCTTGTAGAACTTCTTGATGCCCCCGTGGATGCCGTACGGGACGGGAGTGTCGGGGAACGCGTCGAGATAGGCCGTCTTCATGCCGCGGCCCGGCTCCTTGACGACGCGCGCCTTGGTCACGTGAATGACTTCGCCCATGGAAGCCTCCTTCTGAATGAGAGCACGA
>QHSR01000277.1 GCA_003221635.1 Candidatus Rokuibacteriota bacterium
CCTACAACACGACCGAATTCGTCCGCGTCTCGATCGAGGAGGTCGTGCAGACGCTCCTCATCGCCATCATTCTCGTCGTGCTCACCGTCTACGTTTTCCTGCAGGACTGGCGCGCCACCCTCATCCCGACCCTGACCATCCCGGTGTCGCTGGTCGGCACCTTCGCCGTCATCAGCGTGTTCGGATTCTCGATCAACACGCTGACGCTCTTCGGCCTCGTCCTGGCCATCGGGATCGTGGTGGACGACGCCATCGTCGTGGTCGAGAACACCCAGCGGCACCTCGACGAGGAAGGGCTCGCGCCCCGCGAGGCGAGCCGGCGCGCGACGGCGGAGGTGGTGGGACCGGTGATCGCCACCGCGCTCGTCCTGATGGCGGTGTTCATTCCCATCGCGTTCCTGCCCGGCATCACCGGCCAGCTCTACCGCCAGTTCGCGCTGACGATCGCGGTCTCGGTGGCGCTCTCCGCCCTCAACGCGCTCACCCTGACCCCGGCGCTGTGCGGGCTCCTGCTCCGTCCCGGCGGCACGGCCCGGAAACGTTGGCTCGCGCGGGTCTGGAACGCGGCGTTTCTCCGGCTCACCAGCGGTTACGATCGGACCGTCCAGCACATCGTCCGGCGGTCGGCCCTCGCGGTGGTCGTGCTGCTGGCCCTGAGCGGGGCCGGCTACTTCTTGCTGCGCACCGTGCCGACGGGCTTCGCGCCCACCGAAGACCAGGGCTACCTGCTGGTCAATGTCCAGCTTCCCGACGCCGCCTCCCTCGAGCGGACCGACGCCGTCGTTCGCCAGATCGAGAAGATCCTCCTGGAGACGCCCGGCGTCGAGACCGTCGTGGCCATCGGCGGGCGCAGCTTCATCACGGGCGTCAATGGCCCGAACGTCGGCTCTCTCTTTCCCCGGCTCACGCCCTGGTCGAAGCGGAAGACGCCCGAGCTTCAGGCCGGAGCGATCCTGGCACGCCTGCGCGCCCGCCTCGGCAGCATTCAGGAGGCCGTCGTCGTGGTCTTTCCTCCGCCGCCTATCCGGGGCATCAGCTCCGGCGGAGGATTCCAGTTCGAGCTGCAGAGCGTGGCCGGCGGCAGCCTTCAAGATCTCGACGTCGCCGCCAGGCAGATCATGGACGCGGCCCGTCAGCGTCCGGAGCTGGCCGCGACCTTCACCGGGTTCCGGTCGGGCGTGCCGCAGCTCGACGCGCAGGTCGACCGTACCAAGGCCAAGGCGCTCGGGGTTCCCCTGTCCGACGTGTTCTCGAGCCTCCAGATCTTCCTGGGCTCTCTCTACGTCAACGACTTCAACGCGTTCGGCCGGGTCTATCGCGTCCAGCTGCAGGCTGAGCCGAGCTTCCGCGCCTCGCCGAGCGACGTCGCGCGTCTCTATGTTCGGAGCCTGGCCGGTCCCGACGGCCGGTCCGGCCAGATGGTGCCTCTCAGCACGCTCGTCACCGTGAAGCCGATCACGGGACCCGACACCATCTCCCACTACAACCTCTATCGGGCGGCAGAGATCGCGGGTGACACGGCGCCTGGAGCCAGCTCCGGCCAGGCCATCGCGGCCATGCAGGACGTGGCGCGAAATCTCCTGCCGCCGGGCATGGCGTACGAATGGTCCGGCCTCGCCTTCCAGGAGATCGAGGCGGGGAGCCGGGCGGGGTTCGTCTTCGCACTGTCCGCCCTGTTCGTGTTCCTCGTCCTGGCCGCCCAGTACGAGAGCTGGCTGGTGCCGCTGGCGGTGATCCTGGCGGTACCGCTCGGCGTCCTCGGCGCGCTCGGGGCACTCTGGCTCAGCGGGCTCGCCAACGACGTGTATGCGCAGATCGGCCTCGCGCTGCTCATCGGGCTGGCGAGCAAGAACGCCATCCTCATCGTGGAGTTCGCGAAGGAGCGTCGCGAGCGCGGGATCGAGGTCCGGGAGGCGGCGCGGGAAGCCGCCCGGCTGCGCTTCCGCCCCATCCTGATGACCTCCTTCGCGTTCATCCTGGGCTCGCTTCCGCTGGTCTTCGCCTCTGGCGCGGGCGCGGCTAGCCGGCACTCGATGGGCACCACGGTGGTGGGCGGGATGCTCGCGGTGACCGCGCTCGGTGTGCTCCTCGTGCCTGCGTTCTACGTCGCGATGGAGCGGCTCGCGGCGAGGCGCAGGCGAGGCGAGCCGATCACTTCACGGGCTTTGGATCGACCGGCCTCCGCTTGAATCCGGGCCCGCTGCGCACGATGGGAGGGCGGCCAGAACGCGATCGCGTCGCGCGGGTGGAAGCGGCTCGCGTGCGAGCCACTCGCAGAAGCCGCCTGATCGGTCGACCGCCCACTCGGCGACCTCGGCTGTGATGCGAAGCCCCTCGCCGAGCTTACGGTCGGCGAGGGACCCGAAGGTCCCGATGAGCACCCGGGCGAGGGCGGCGGCGACGCGGTTGTCGATGTACACGTAGGCCGTGAGCCTCGGATTGACCACGCCCTCTCGCGGCTCGAGATCCAGGACCGTGAGCGCGCTTCCGCTGATCGTGCCGAGAATCGGGCCGGTGTGCTCCCCCCGGGAAAGGAGAACGAGCCGTCGCGGTTCGCGCCGGAGCACCTGAGCAATCCCGCGGGCTCCGTCGCCATCGCTGGCCAAATAGTGGTCGTCATCGAGTGCCTGAAGCTCATAGCTCCCGAGCTTTCGGAAGCGCGCCGCGGCGGCTGTCACCTCCGGCATATCCAGGAACGCAACGTAGACATCGAAGGGGACACGGGCGGAGCGCCCGTCCACCGTTCGGCTGAGCGTGGGCTCGATCCAGACGCGCTCGACTGCGGCCGACACGTCAGCCGGGAAGGCTTCGCGCGACCCGAGGATAACTGGCCATCGCCCTGCCGGGGCTCCATTGGCGCCCGTCGCAAGGGTCAGCAGAACCGTCGCAATCGCGAGGAGCCTCGGTGCGTGGTGGCGTGTCGAGCGCACGCTATCCTCCTTCAGGCTTTCGATGACGGATACGTCTCGGGAGGATTCAGAAGAGCGCAAACGACGATCTGCTGCGCTTCAGCGACCAAGCAGAGATCGCCTCGTTGACTCCTGAAGCAAGGCGCCCTACTGTACCCGCATCCAGCCGGCGCTGGCGCGGGAGGCGGGCATGGCGCGCAGACGAGTCGTCCTGAAAGACCCGAGGCGCTTCAAGGGCCCGGCAAACCACATCCCCTGGACGACCCCTTCGAGAGCCTGGTAGGAGGGTAGGCTATGGGCACGTCTACGACTGTAAGCCTTCCTGTCTCTTCGTCTCGGCCAGGACTGGGCTGGCGTGGCCACAGGGTCCAGCGCTTTCTGCTGCAAGACCGGAATCTGGGCTATCTGTTCCTGTTCCCGGCAATGCTCGTCATCCTGGGCTTGGTCGCCTACCCCTTTGCCAGCGCCATCGTGATGACCTTCCAGGCGAAAACCGCCGGCGCCCCGGGTCGCTTCATCGGGCTGGAGAATTACCGGGAGTTGTTACAAAGTGAGCAATTCCTGCGTACGGTTTTCAACACCGTCGTCTATACGGCGGTCGGCGTGGGGGTCAAGTTTCTCCTTGGGCTCAGTATGGCGCTGGTGCTCAATCAGGAGCGCTTCTGCAACAACCTGTTTCGCTCCTTCCTGCTCATTCCCTGGGCCATTCCGACGGTGATGTCCGCCCTCAATTGGCGCTGGATCTTCGACGATGCCAGCGGGCTCATCAACAATGTCCTGGTGCGTCTGAACCTGATAGACGAGACCATCTCCTGGCTCTCGAACCCACACCTCGCCATGTTCTCGGTGATCCTGGTGGTGGTCTGGCAGGGCACGCCGTTTTTCACCATGAGCTTTCTTGCCGGCCTGCAGGCCATTCCCAAGGAGCTCTACGAAGCGGCGGAGATCGACGGGGCGTCAGTGCTTCAGCAGTTCTCCTACATCACGCTGCCCCGGTTGCGACCCATTTTCATCACCGCGCTGATGCTGTCGGCCATCTTGACCTCAGCGGGCATCCAATTTGTCTTGATCTTGACGAACGGGGGGCCCTCCGATCGCACCATGATCTTTCCCGTATTGGCCTATAACCTGGCGCTGGGCGGCGCCCAGCGCTTGGGGATGGGGGCAACCGTGTCGCTGTTCTTCTTCCCGGTTCTGGTCGTGTTCATCGTGTTCTTGACGCGCCGCATGCTGCGCGAGAAGGGGGAGTAGGCCATGGCGCTGAACATGACAACTCAGCGCCGCGCGTTCCGAGGCCTGGGGAATGGCGTCTTGTTGGTGATGCTGCTGTGGACGGCGATACCCTTCTACTGGATGATCGCCACTTCGCTGAAGCACGATAAAGAGATTTACGGGTATGAGGCCACCCTGATCCCCCAGCGGCCCACGTTGGACAACTATGCCACCGTGTTTCGTGAGACCCCGTATCTGCTCTTTCTGCGCAACAGCATGGCGGTCGCCGTGGGCTCCACGATCGTGTCCCTGGTGATTGCCTGTCTGGGGGCGTATGCCATTGCCCGGCTCAATTTCCCCGGTCGGGCCCTTCTCGCGCGCGGCCTGGTGTTCACGTACCTTGTTCCCACCTCGCTGCTCTTTATCCCCATGTTCGCCATGATGAGTGCCTTCCGCCTCACGGATAGCCTGCACGGACTCATCATCGCGTACCTGGGATTTGATGTGCCGTTCTGCACGTGGTTACTCATGGGCTATTTCAAATCCGTCCCCGTGGAGCTGGAGGAAGCGGCCCGAGTGGACGGATGTAACCGCATCAGCGCGCTCGTGCGTATCGTGCTGCCGATGTCACTCCCGGCCATCGTCGTGGTGACGTTTTTCTCGTTCACGCACGCCTGGAACGAATTTCTGTATGCGCACGTGTTCACCAGCACCACCAGTGCCCGGACGGTGACCACCGGCCTGGCGAACTTCATGTCGCAGGACGTGTTCTTCTGGGGGCCGTTGATGGCATCGACCGTCATGAGCGCGCTGCCCCCGGTGCTCATGTTTCTCGTCTTCCAGCGGTGGGTGGTCAAGGGGTTGACCCTCGGAGGCGTGAAAGGGTAGGGAGGCAACAATGCGGACGCGACGCGAAATCTTGAAGACGGCCGGGAAGACCGCCGCCATCCTGACCACGACAGCACCCTGGTGGCTCGTGCGCCGAGCCCATGCGGCGCGCCAGGCGAAGCTCGTGGTATGGAATCCAGCCGCCCTGGCTCCGCAGGTCGACAAGATCATGCAGGAGCAGTGCTATGCCTACGCCAAGCAAGCGGGGATCAAGGAGAGCGAGATCGACTATCAGATCATCGGTGGTCCCCAACTCGTTCCCAAACTGGTGGCGGCGCTCGAGGCCGGGAACCCGCCGGATATCACCCGGTTGGGTGGCGGCTACGTGCAGCTCTACCGCTCGCAAGGCCACCTCCTCGAGGTGACGGACCTGGTCAACAAGATGCAGAAAGCGCAAGGGGGGCTCTTTCCCGTCTCCCTGCCGAGCGTTATGCATCAGAGCAAAGCGTATGGTGTGCCGCAGTCCGTCAGCCCCTGGCCGCTGGTCACCCGCCTGGATCTCCTCGAGGCGGCCAAGGTCGAGCCCCCGAGGACGTGGGAGGAGTTCGTCGAGGTCTGCAAGAAGGTACAAAAACCGCCCAAGCTCACCGGCTTTGGCCTTTGTCTGGGTCTGCAAAACGATACCGACAACAACGTCATGAACATGATCTGGTGTTACGGCGGCAAGCTCGTCGAGGCGGACAACAAGACGGTGGCGCTGCACTCGAAGGGCACGATCGCAGCCGTACAACTGATTGCGGACATGTTCAACAAGCACAAGATCATCCCGAAGGGGTCGATCGCGTGGGACAACACCGGGAACAACAAGGCCTATCAGTCACGCCAGGTGATCTTCGTCTTGAATCCCACCAGCATCTACGCCCATCTGGCGGACTCCGACAAGGAGCTGTACAACATCACGGGACTGCTGCCGGTGCCGGCGGGGCCGGCTGGTGCCGTCGAGGAGCTCACGACGGCGGAATGGCTGCTCTTCAAGCACAACCCCTACCCGGAAGTTGCCAAGGGGCTAGCCGAGTACTGGATGGCCCCGGAAAACTTGAAGGTCATGATCGAGGAAGGCGATGGCCGCTGGGGGCCGCCATACAAGAACATGTACGACTCCCCCTTCTGGAAGCGGCCGGTGTTCCAGCACTGGCGCATCATGCTGGAGCGTGGACGCCAGTTTCCGTCTCCCGGCACCACGAATCCCGCCTCAGGCGAGGTGCTGGCCACCTTCGTCATCGGCCGCATGATGCACCGGGTGCTGGTCGAGAGCTGGAACGTCGAGAAGGCGGTCGTCGAGGCGCACAAAAAGGTCGCGGAGATCTATAAGCGGCATCAGGCGGGGTAGGGTCGCAGGCCCAAAGCGCCCCAAGTCCAAGCCCCCGGCGACGGGTTCAGTGACCGTTCTTGCGCTCGGGTGTCCTGGCCGTACAGGCTCCGCGACGAGAGGAGAGCGCGATGATCGCACTCGACATCAACGGCAAACGACAGAACGTCGACGTGCCTGGAGAGACCCCGCTGCTGTGGACCCTGCGGGATGAGCTAGGGCTCACCGGGACCAAGTTCGGCTGCGGGATGGCGCTCTGTGGCGCCTGCACCGTCCACGTCGACGGTCAAGCCGTGCGCTCCTGCATCACACCGATCTCCGTGGTGGCGAACAAGAAGGTCGTCACCATCGAGGCGGTCGGCACGGACTCGGTCGGCAAGGCCCTGCAGGCGGCGTGGATCGACGTGGGCGTGCCCCAGTGTGGCTATTGCCAGGCCGGCCAGATCATGTCCGCGGCCGTGCTGCTCAAGCGCACGCCGAAGCCGACCGACGCCCAGATCGACGAGGCCATGAGCGGCAACATCTGCCGCTGCGGGACCTACACGCGGATCCGCGTCGCCGTCAAGCAGGCGGCGGCGAAGCAGGGAGGGGCGCGATGAACGCGCTGATCCTGGCCAACGTGAGCCGACGACGGTTCCTTCAAGGCATGTCGCTCGGCGGGCTCGTGCTCGCGCTGGGATATCCGTCGGCGGCACGGGCTCAGGAGGCCAAGAAGTACGGCGCGGATGGAATGCCCAACGGCTGGGTCGACAACCCGCTGGTGTTCGTGTCGATCGCCGAGGACGGCACAGTCACGATCGTCTGCCATCGGTCCGAGATGGGGCAGGGGATCAGGACCGGCATGCCCATGATCGTGGCCGACGAGATCGAGGCCGACTGGAAGCGCGTGCGTGTCGTGCAGGCGCCCGGCGACGAGAAACGTTTCGGCAACCAGGACACCGACGGCTCCCGGAGCACCCGACACTTCTTCGAGCCCATGCGCCGCTGCGGCGCCGCGGCGCGCACCATGCTGGAGGCGGCTGCCGCCGAACGCTGGAAGGTGCCCGTGAGCGAGGTGGCAGCCAAGAACCACGAGGTCGTACATCGTCCGACGGGCCGGCGCCTCGGGTACGGTTCGCTCGCCAAGGCCGCCGCCAGTCAGCCCGTCCCCGCGCGGGAGACGCTGCGCCTCAAGGATCCGAAACAGTTCCGCTACATCGGCAAGGGTCAGCTGAAGCTGGTCGATGGCCGCGACATCGCGACCGGGAAGGCGCAGTACGGCATCGACACCCGGCTGGACGGGATGCTCTACGCGGTGGTGGCGCGTCCCCCCGTGTACGGCGGCAAGGTGGCGAGCTTCGACGCCGCCGAAGCGCTCAAGGTGCCGGGCGTCGAGCGTGTCGTGCAGATCGAGGACAGTCCGCCTCCCGCCCACTTCAACCCGGTTGGTGGTGTCGCGGTCCTCGCGCGCAACACCTGGGCGGCCATGCAGGGTCGCCGGGCGCTCAAGATCACGTGGGACGATGGCCCGAATGCCGGCTACGATTCGGCGGCCTTCAAGGCGACGCTCGAGGAATCGGCGCGCAAGCCCGGCAAGGTGGTCCGCAACGAGGGAGACTTCACGGCCGCCGCGGCCAGCGCCGCGCGGCGCCACGAGGCCGAGTACTACGTCCCCCACCTCGCGCACGCGACGATGGAACCGCCTGCCGCGACCGTGCGCATCGCGAACGGCAAGTGTGAGGTCTGGGGTGGCTTCCAGTCGCCTCAGGGCACTCGCGACCAGGTCGCGAAGCGGCTGGGTATTTCAGCGGATGATGTCACCGTGCACGTCACGCTGCTCGGCGGCGGCTTCGGACGCAAGTCCAAGCCGGACTACGCCATCGAGGCGGCCGTGCTCTCCAAGGCGGTGGGCGGCAAGCCGGTCAAGGTGACGTGGACCCGTGAGGACGACCTGCACAATTGCTACTACCACACGGTGTCGGTCGAGCACCTCGAGGCCGGCGTCGATGGACAGGGCAAGCCAGTCGCCTGGCTGCATCGCAGTGTGGCGCCGACCATCATCTCCACCTTCAATGCCGCGGCAAAGAACGAGGCGCCCTTCGAGCTCGGAATGGGCGTCATCAACGTGCCGTTCGCGATTCCCAACGTCCGCATCGAGAACCCCGAAGCCACCGCCCACACGCGGATCGGCTGGTTCAGATCGGTTTCGAACATTCCCCACGCGTTCGCGGTCCAGTCGTTCGTCGCCGAGCTGGCCGCGGCCGCTGGCCGTGACCAGAAGGACTTCCTGCTGGAGGTGATCGGCCCGGCCCGTCAGATGAACCCGGACGCGCTGGGCGATACCTGGAACCATGGCGAATCGCCCGAGCGGTACCCTGTGGACACCGGTCGGCTGCGGCGTGTGGTCGAGACCGTCGCCCGCGAGGCCGGCTGGGGTAAGAAGTTGTCGAAGGGCCACGGTCTCGGCATCGCCGCCCACTACAGCTTCGTGAGTTACATCGCGGCGGTCGTGGAAGTCGCCGTCGACGACAAGGGTGTGGTGACAATCCCGCGGGTGGACATGGCAGTGGACTGTGGCGCAACCGTCAACCCCGACCGGGTGCGCTCACAGATGGAGGGCGCGTGCGTGATGGGCCTCGGCCTCGCGATGCTGGGTGAAATCAGCTTCAAGGGCGGGCGCGTGGAGCAGGACAACTTCAACTCCTACGAAGTCCCTCGCATGACCGAGGCCCCGCGGGAGATCCGCGTGCACATCATCCCAGGGGACTACAGCAAGCCCATGGGCGGCGTCGGCGAACCGGGCGTGCCGCCGATCCCGCCCGCGTTGTGCAACGCGATCTTCGCGGCGACCGGCAAACGGATCCGCCGCCTACCGATCCGCGATCAGCTGAAGGTGTAAGCGCGAGTACGGGACGGGTGAACGCGAGCGCGGGGCGCCGCCACAGGTGGCGCCCCATCGTCCCGAACGCCTTCCGCACCTGCCGAGAATGGGAGCGGTGGCCGGACGCCGTGTCGTCAATTCCCGAGTAGTTCTCGACGAAGCGACGAGGTGCGCGCCCTCGCGGTCGACTCAGGGAAGGCTGCGACATCCATCAGCACGCATCCCGAGAGGTCACGATGCTGACCAGAGACGATGCCTGCATGTGGTCGATGCTCGGGGCTGGTTTGACGTCGAGCTCCGCGAGACCTGGCCGCCGTGGACGGTACAGCGTTACCTCGGCCAGCCTGTGGGACCAATCCGCTCGCGCCAGGAGCGCGACCAGCTGCTGGCCAGCGCCGAGATCATCCTTGGTGGCTTTCCGTTTCCGCTGGATCTCCGGGCCCGGGCGCCGCGCCTGCGCTGGTTCCATCAACTCCCGGCCGGGGCGAGCAACCTGTTACGCGGAGATCTCTGGGGCAGCGATGTCATCGTGACCACGTCGCGCGGCTATGGGAATACCCGTCCCATGGCTGAGTATGTGCTGGCCAGCCTCCTCCACTTCGCCAGGGGGGTGCACCATGCATCTCGCGATCGGCAGCGACATCGTTTCGACCATCGCACCTACCGTCCCATGGTGCTGCAGGGTAAGACGGTGTGCGTCGTCGGCGCCGGTGGCATCGGCGACGCACACCGTCTTACCCTGCAGCACCATGGGACGG